>CANQBS010000030.1 GCA_947589075.1 uncultured Acetatifactor sp. | reverse complement strand
TGATAACCCACCGCAGAAGGCATGCGCCCCAACAGTGCGGACACTTCGCTGCCTGCCTGGGTGAAACGGAAAATATTATCGATGAAAAGCAAAACATCCTTTCCGCCCTTGTCACGGAAATACTCCGCCATGGTAAGTCCCGTCAGGCCCACTCTCATCCTGGCTCCGGGGGGCTCGTTCATCTGCCCGAAGACCATGGTGGTCTTATCGATAACGCCGGACTCCTTCATCTCATGATACAGGTCGTTTCCTTCACGGGTCCTCTCTCCCACTCCTGTAAATACGGAATAGCCCCCGTGCTCCGTGGCGATATTGCGGATCAGCTCCTGGATCAGCACGGTCTTACCCACGCCGGCGCCGCCGAACAGACCGATCTTGCCGCCCTTCTGGTAAGGGCAGAGCAGGTCAACCACCTTGATGCCGGTCTCCAGAAGCTCTGTATCCGTGGACTGCTCCTCAAAAGCGGGCGCCGGTCTGTGGATGGGCTCGTAGGTCACTCCCTCCGGCGCCGGCAGGTTATCGATGGGCTCTCCCAGGACGTTAAAAATACGCCCAAGGGTATTCTCCCCCACAGGAACGGAAATGGGCGCGCCTGTGGCGATGGCCTCCATTCCGCGGATCAGTCCGTCCGTGGTTCCCATGGCGATGCACCTTACCGTATCGTCCCCCAGATGCTGGGAAACCTCCACCGTCAGTTTTCCGCCGGTAGAAAGGGGAATCTGAATCGCCTCGTTGATCTCCGGCAGCTTTCCCTCATCGAAGCGGATGTCCAGCACGGCTCCGATGATCTGGGTGATCTTTCCCTTATTATTTTCTGCCATTTCTCTTTATCCTTTCTCTGTTCTTGCTTGCCTTTTCCTGACCCTTTCAGGATCTTTCCTAACTGATGGCCTCCGCCCCTGCGATGATCTCTGTCAGCTCCTGGGTGATGGAACTCTGCCTTGCCCTGTTATATTTCAGGGTCAGGTCGCTTATCATTTCTTCCGCATTGCTGGTGGCATTGTCCATGGCCTGCATGCGGGCGCCGTTCTCACTGGCTACAGATTCCATCAGTGCGCCATAGATCAGGCTGGTAACATACTTGGGGATAATGAGCTCCAGGGCATCCTCGTCGCTCATTTCAAAATTCATGGGAGCCATGCTTCTGCCTGGGCCGTCCGGGCCGTCCATCACAGGCTCCACAGGAAGCAGTCTGATCAGCCTGGGCTCCTGGGTCACAGTGTTGCGGAAAAAGGTATAGGCCAGATAGATCTCCCCCAGCTTTCCCTTCCGGTACTCCTCCAGAAGGCGGGCGCTTAAACGCATCGCATCCGCATAAACGGGCTCCTCCACAATATCTGAAAGATCCTCCGCTATGGTATAGCCATTCCTTGCCAGGGCATCCCGCCCCTTGCCGCCCACAGCGTATACGGATACTTCCTCCTTTTCCCAGGATTCATGCCTGGTGATCAGCTTGATCACATTGGAATTATAGCCGCCGGCCAGTCCTCTGTTGGAAGTGATCACCACCACCGCCTTCTGCCTGCTGGTCCGGGCCGTCAGATAAGGGTTTTCAATATGTCCCACTCTGGCAAGGATACTGTTTACCGTATCATACATGCAGTCAAAATAATTCTTGGTCTTCTCGGCATTGGATCTGGCACGCTGAAGCTTCACCGTAGACACCAGCTTCATAGCCTTGGTGATCTGCTGGGTGCTCTGTATGCTTCCCCGGCGGCGCTTGATATCACGCATTGATGCCATAGGATTTCCTCCTTATTGCTTGAACTGGTTCCAGCGCTCCTTAAACTCCGTCAGAGCCTTTTTCAAAACTGCCTCCGTCTCATCGGAGATCACTTTTTCGGAAGCGATATTGCCGGGGACTTCAGGATACCTGGTATCCAGGAATTCAAAAAACTGGGTCTCGAAATCCTGGATCAGGTTCACATCCACATCCAGCAGATAACGGTTCGTCACCGCATAGATGATGATGACCTGATACTGGACGGGCATGGGCTTATACTGGGGCTGCTTGAGCACCTCCTTGATCCTTTCGCCCTGGGCTAACTTTTCCTTGGTATCCGCGTCCAGCTCTGAGCCGAACTGGGAAAAAGCCGCCAGCTCCCTGTATTGCGCCAGCTCCACACGGATCGGCGCAGCGATCTTCTTCATCGCCTTGATCTGGGCCGCGCCCCCTACACGGGACACGGAAAGACCTGCGTTCACCGCGGGGCGGAATCCGGCATTGAACATTTCCGTTTCCAGATAGATCTGTCCGTCGGTGATGGATATAACATTGGTCGGGATATATGCGGATACGTCCCCGGCCTGGGTTTCGATGATGGGAAGGGCGGTCAGGGAACCACCGCCGTATTCCTCGCTCATTCTGGCAGCACGCTCCAAAAGCCTGGAATGCAGATAAAACACATCCCCGGGATAGGCCTCACGTCCGGGCGGACGGCGCAGCAGCAGGGAAAGGGTGCGGTACGCGGTGGCATGCTTGCTCAGATCATCATAGACCACCAGCACATCCTCTCCTTTTTCCATCCATTCCTCGCCGATGGCGCAGCCGCTGTAAGGCGAAATATATTGCAGAGGCGCCAGATCGCTTGCCGTAGATACCACAACGGTAGTGTAATTCATGGCACCATATTCTTCCAAAGTCTTCACGATATTGGCAACGGTAGACGCCTTCTGGCCGATTGCCACATAGATACATTTTACATTCTGACCCTTCTGGTTGATGATGGTATCAATGGCAATGGCAGTTTTGCCGGTCTGGCGGTCACCGATGATCAGCTCTCTCTGCCCTCTTCCGATAGGCACCATGGAATCTATGGCCTTGATACCGGTCTGCAGGGGAGTATCCACGCTCTTTCTGGTAATAACGCCGCTGGCCACCCTCTCTATTTTACGGTATTTGTCCGTCTGCACGGGACCTTTTCCGTCAATAGGCTGTCCCAGGGCATTCACCACCCTTCCCAGCAGGGCGTCCCCCACGGGAACCTCCACCACTCTTCCGGTGGTCTTCACCATATCCCCCTCGTTGATATTCTTCTGGCTTCCCAAGAGAACGGCACCTACATTATCCTCTTCCAGATTCAGCACCATACCATATACATCCCCGGGGAACTCCAATAATTCTCCCTGCATGGCATTTTCAAGCCCATGCACCCGGGCGATGCCGTCCGCCACCTGAATCACTGTCCCCACGTCGGACACATCCAGCTGGGACGCATATCTTTTGATCTGGTCCTTGATCACTGAACTTATTTCTTCCGGTCTTAAATTCATGATTCTGCAGCACCTTTCTTCATGCTTGAATTTGTATTTGCAATAACTGTTTTGTCAGATCCTTTAATTTCGTGCGGATACTGCTGTCCACAACCCTGTCCTTCATGCGGATCACCATTCCTCCGATCAGTCCGGGATCCACCGCAAAATGCATCTCCATGGAGAGATAAGATGTGGTCGCCAGAAGCTTCGCGCGCACCTGTTCCTTCTGCCCCTCGTTCAACTCCACGGCAGAGGTCACATAAGCGATGCCGATCTTCTGCTCTTCCTTCATCTGGTCAATAAAATACTGGAAAATCCCCTGCAGATCCCCATACCGCTCCTTTTGGACCACCAGCTCCAGGAAACCTGCCATTTCGTCGCTGACCCTTCCCTGGAAAACCTTTTTCATCACTTCCAGCTTTTCCGGCTTGGCGATCCCGGGGTGAAGCATCAGTTTGTCAAAATCAGGATTGTCGGCCAGGACTTTTCGGATCTCCTCCACCTCCTCAAGGAACTGGATGCCTCTGTTCTCCTCCATGGCGATCTCAAAAAGGGCTTCCCCGTATGTCTTAGACACTAGCTTAGCCATGTATTCTCACCCATTTCCTTAAGAGTTTCCTCAAATAACTGATCCTGCACTGTGGTGTCGATGGAGGCAGATACCACCTTGCCGGCCATAAGGGACGCGATCTCGATCATTTCCTTTTTCACATCGTCCGCCATCTTCTGCTTCTCCAGGGCAGCCTCCATCCGCGCCTTTTCCAGGATCCTGCCTGCTTCCGTATGCGCCTCGGCAATGATCTGAGCCTCATTTGCCAAAGCCTTTTTGCGGGCCTGGCTTAAAATGTCTTCCGCTTCCTTCTCAATATTCCTGATCCTGCCTTCATAATCCGCCTTCATGGCTTCCGCCTTCTCCAAACTGGTTCTGGCTTCCTCCAGCTCGTTCTGGATCTTGAGCTTACGGTTCTGAAGCATCCTCCGGGCAGGATTGAACAGGAAGTAACTCATGATAAAGAACAGGACAAACACGGCTACAAGCGTCAGGGACGCATCCGCCAGCAGCTGCCAGTCCAGACCGAACATTCTGTCATAGGTCTCCCCTGCAGTCAAAAGTATCATTTCCCGTACCATTTCCTGTTTCCTTTCCCTTACCTGTCAATTCTCTTGTCTGTTATCCGTGTAACCAAAGGCTTTTCGGGATGACGCTCTCAAATCTCCTGTGCCCTGAAAAACCGAAGGTTTTTCCAAAGCGCCTTAACTCGAATGTTCCCTGAAAAACCGAAGGTTTTTCGGGATGACGCTCTCGCCCGAGAGCGTCATCCTGTTACCAGAGCAAAGGCTTTAAGAACAGAAGCAGGAAAGCAATCAACAGACCATACAGACCTGTGGTCTCTGCAACAGCCTGACCTAAAAGCATGGTGGAAGTAATCTCGGATTTCGCCCCTGGATTCCTTCCTACTGCCGCAGCCGCATGACCTGCCGCAATTCCCTGGCCAACGCCGGGGCCGATACCGGCGATGACCGCCAGTCCTGCGCCGATTGCTGAACATCCTAAAATAAAGCTTTCATTGAATTCCATTTTGTTTTCCTCCTATATATATGATTAATGAAGTAATAATTCCGCCAGACTGATCCGCTCCGGACTTTCTTCCGATCAGCTGCCTTTATCGATTACCTGCCCCTATTTCGTCTCTGCCCCATCGCCGATGGCGTTGGTCACATAGGTCATAGTCAGCATACAGAAGACATAGGTTTGGATCGCTCCTGAAAACAGGTCAAAATACACATGCAGGGCTGCCGGCCAGATGGTGGCGAACCATCCCAGCAGGCCATATACCAGAGCCATCATGATGGTGCCGGATAAAACATTGGCAAATAAACGAAGGGACAGGGAAATCGGAACGGCCACATCGCTGACAAAGTTAATGGGCAGCCAGATCGGCAGCCAGGGGGGCAGCGGGGAACACTTATCCTTCCAGATATCCTTAAGCTTCTGATAACGGAACTCATTATAATGAATCAGAAGAAAGGTAAGGATGCCCAGAGGCAGAGTCACGCCGTAGTCCGCAGTCGGAGGCCGCAAGCCCATCAAACCGGATATATTGCTGATCAGGATGAAAATGAAAACCGTACCGATATAATTATAGTATTTCCTGGCATTCCGTCCCATGGTGCCGTCCACCATATTGTCCAGCTTTTCCACGATCAGCTCCACCACATTCTGGAAACCGCCGGGAACCATGGTTCCTTTCCGCATGGCCATCCCTGCGGCAATGGAAAATCCGATCAGGATCAGCATCACCAAAAGGATGCTGACATGTGTGGTTGTGATCCATACTTCATGACCAAAGAAATGATATTTTAACAAGCCGTGAGCCATCACGTCCACTTCCGATGAAGAGGACAACCAGACCAAAGATCCCATGATCACACCTCCTTCCCTGTTTCTTCAAACTCTTTAGACAAATCTATTTTCTCTTCAAGCAGTTCTATTTCTCCTGCAGGCAGATCTTTTTTCTCTTCAGACAGATCCTCTGTCTCCTCTGACTGATCTGTTCTCCCTGCTGACAGATCCTCCGTCTCCCCCGACGGAACCATTCTCTCCTCCGATCCGTCCTCAAATCCGTCTTCCGGGATCGGCTCCGGAACAGGATCCGTTTCCTGAAAAATACGGTTGCACAGCTTATGGGTAAAGGGCTGTATGAGCGCTGAAACCTTCAGACCCATATATCCCAGAAATACAGCCAGAGGATTCAGTTTTCCCGTCACAATGATCATGAGCAGAATCGCGGCAAACAATACATAGCGGATCAGGTAATCCCTGAAAATAAGCTTCACCGCCCGATCCCCCTGACCCAGGGAACGATCCAGGGAACGGTACATATGCACTGCCGCCAGGCCCGCCAGGAGGATCCCAAGCCAGAGGCTTAAAGAATAGATCCCCTTCCTGTCCACGAACCATATGCCGACAGCCTGACAGAGCAGGCCGAAGGCCGCCATGCCCATATGCATCTCAAGGAGCGTCCTGTTTCTTTTTTTCAGCTTCTCCAGAAATATCATAGGAACTATCCTTCCCCGCCGCGCTTCCTCCGTCCGAATAGATCCGTTTCGCCATGCGGTACACGTTCTGGGCGCCGGCCACCGCCCCGATAAAAAAGAAAAGGATCGTCCAGAAGGAAGTCTCCTGCTTTCTGTCCAGGTATATTCCAAAGGCGCACATAAGACCGATGGGAACCAGCATATTGATGCCAAACTGAGTGATCAGCACAAGGGACTGATATACGCTTTTATCATACGGCCGCTTCTTTCTCAATCTTCTTCCCCTTTCCGAACACCCATCCAGGCTCCGGCGCCGGTACATCTCCGACTGAATGCACCCGGCTCTGCACTCCGAATAGTAACATTTTACCAACAATTAACCAATGTTGCAACTGTTTCTTTATAAAAATATTGTTAGGAAAAAATGAATTGTTAAAAAAGGCAAAATACCATTGTTCAAAAAAGGTAAAATATCATTGACTAAAAAAACAGAAAAGAGTAGTATGAAAAAAAGTACATAAGAAAGGGAGCTGCCATGTTACCTGAAAAAGAACTGAAAATATACCGCAAACGCCTGATCCCCGCAGAATGTATCCTGTTGAAGGACGATGTGATCGTAAAGCAGACCGACGATATGATCATCACCACCTGGAAGACCCTGAACCCCAAGACCACCTTCGACCATGGATGTTCCTGCTACTTCCTGAAAGAAGGCTATAAGCTCAGCAAATTCTACCGTTCAGACAACAGCCTGCTTTACTGGTACTGCGATATCGTGGATTACTCCTACGACGAAACCCAGAACGCTCTGACCACTACGGATCTTCTTGCCGACGTCATCCTCTATCCCGACGGACATTTCAAGGTAGTCGATCTGGACGAGCTGGCAGACGCCCTGGACAAGGGCCTGATCTCCCAGGAACAGCTCATAAGATCCCTGCGGCAGCTGCATGCCTTCCTCACGAGGATCTACCGGGACAAGTTCGACCAGCTTCAGGCGCAGCTTAACAGTCTGGGATTATAAATCCCTTCTCTCTGCCGGGCAGATTCGGAACTTTCACCACAGACAGACGGTTCGCCCGTCATACTTGAGAACCCGTGCCCCGGGGCAAAATAATATGCCGGCTGCTTTTTCGAGAACAGCCGGCGCCTTTCTATATCTTCCCTGTGCTGCTGTCAATAGAAAACATGTCCTCCTATCACAATGCCCTCCAGACCTTCTATAGGAGTCCTGAAATACACGCAGTTCCCAACGTTTGTCATACCCGCCATAGCTTCGTCGGCGGCACGGTAGCAGCTTGCCGTAGCCCTGTCATTCGCAAGGGCCAGCTCCAGCCTTCCGCTGGCGACAGGGGAAAACTGGCTTTTCTGATAGATCACTCCTACCACGGTATTCGGATATACGGCGCTTCTCACCCGATTGATGACCACCGCTCCCACCGCCAGCTGTCCTTCGTAAGGCTGATTGCCCGCTTCACAGTAAATGATATTGGCAAGGAGCTTCCGGTCCCCATCCGCAAAAGAAATTTCCGAGATATCCCTCCATTTTGCCTGTGAAGCCGCCTTGGACCGTGCAATTTCTTCAGCCAGCTTCTTCTTCAGATATTCCAGGTTTTTCTCCACGGATTTCAGCTCCTCCTCATAAGCAAGAGCCTGCTTTTCCGCCTCCGTGATCTGATCCTTGTACTGCTGCATCTGACTGGAGGTCTGTTCGATCAGTTCAGACACCTTTTTCTGCTCCTCTTCGGCCGCAGCCTGCAGATCCTCCAATTCGGTCCTTTCCTTCTCAAGCCTGGCTTCCTCAGACTCAATGAACATCCGGTTCTCTTCGTACTCGTCCAGGAGGTTCTGGTTATAGTCATTGATCTTTTCCATATAATCCGCCAGATTCAGAAAATCGAAGAAGTTTCCTGTAGAAAGCAGGGTTCCCAGGGAAGTCATATCGTTATATTCATACATAAAACGGATGCACCGGATCATGCCCTCGTACTGATCTGCCTCCTTTTTTCTGGCAAAGTCCAGGGCTGCCTGGGTCTCGGCGATCTCTTCCTCCTTGTTGGCGATCTGTACCTCCAGATCAGCCAGGCGCTCGCTCACCTCGGTGAGCTGCTGATTCAGAGCGGCAAGCTCCTCCTGCAGGGATTTATGTTTCCCTTCCAGCCGATCGATTTCTTTGTTCTTATCATCCAGCTTATCTTCCAGTTTATCCTTCTGATTCTCCGCATCTTTGATCTCCTGCTGTGTCTTGGAGGTCGCAAGCACATATTGGGGCGCTGCATGACAGGCGATCGCTGCGATAAGCAGAATCGCCAGAACATTCCTTATGAAAAACAATGCCTTTTTCCTCATAATGCCTCCCTGCACCCATTTTGCTTTGTGCCCGCGGACCGGAGCTCAAAGCCGTGTTATTTTGTTCCGAAAATACGATCTCCCGCATCCCCCAGACCGGGCACGATATATCCATGGTCATTGAGCCTTTCGTCCAGGGCGCCCACATAGATATCCACATCCGGATGCACCTCCTGCATACGCCTGATTCCTTCCGGCGCCGCGATGATGCACATAAAATGAATATTTTTGCAGCCTTTGTCCTTCAGCATCTGGATGGCGGCCACAGAAGAGCCTCCCGTTGCCAGCATGGGATCTACCACAAATACCTCCCGCTCCGCACAATCTGCAGGAAGCTTGCAATAATATTCCACAGGATTCAGGGTCTCAGGATCCCTGTACAGACCGATATGCCCCACCTTCGCGGCCGGGATCAGGGTGAGGATCCCGTCCACCATGCCGAGGCCGGCTCTCAGGATCGGCACGATGGCCATCTTTTTTCCGCTGAGCTCCTGGGCTGTGGTCTTACAGATAGGGGTCTCGATCTCCACATCCACAAGCTTTAATTCCCTGGTGGCCTCATAGCAGATCAGCATGGCGATCTCGCTGATGGTATCCCTAAAGTCCTTGGTTCCTGTTTCTTTTCTCCTGATGAGCCCGATCTTATGCCGGATCAGGGGATGATCCATGATAAATACCTTTGCCATTTTGATGTCCTCCTTTGTTGTCTTATATCGGTTCAACCGCTTTCATGAAATCTGTTCCAACAGACCGATCCGGCGGCTGTGCTTTTCCTCCGCGGAAAAAGGGGTTTCCAGGAAAGTATCCACAATATCCATCGCCAGATTTTCCCCCACCATGCCTCCGCCCAAAGCCAGAACATTCGCATCATTGTGCAGTCTGGTCATCTTTGCGGAATACGTATCCCCGCACAGGGCGCACCGGATCCCCGGAACCTTATTGGCCGCGATGCTGATCCCGATTCCCGTGGTGCAGATCACGATTCCCTTTTCACATCTGCCATCCGCCACAGCCTGAGCTACTCTGTGCCCGAAAACAGGGTAATCGCAGGAGGCCCTGCTGTCGCAGCCCATATCCTCGTAAGCGATTCCTGACTGTGCCAGATGCGCGATGATCTTCTGTTTCAAATCATAACCGCCGTGGTCGCTTCCTATCGCTATCATATCCTGATCCTTTCTGCAGATCCGCTTCCATTTACGAACTTTTTCTCCGCAAATCCTTTTTCTTCACAGATCCCTTTTTCTTCACAGATCCCTTTTTTCTTCGCGGATCTCTTTTCTCTCACAGTTTTCTCACAGCTCTCCCTTATCTCCCAGGGATACCACATGATGTCCCGCCGCTTTTAACAGGCGGTTCATGATGGCCTGTCCATAACCGCCCGTATCAAAGGCCTCCGAATAGATACAGTCCACATTTTCATCGTCAAATTCCCGCAGGATCCTGTAGAGCCTTTTCCCGATCTCCAGCTCATCCTGCCTGCTTCCCACACTCTTCACCACATCCGCATGATACTCCGCAAGCGCCTCGTTGGTGCCGATCACGCCGGTCTTTTCCCCGGCTGCCTTATGGGCGTCGGTCTTGGCGTTGATATATTCCGCCACCTGATCCATGGGACCGGACACGATGGTAAGCTCTCCCTTCGGCGCATAATGGCGGTACTTCATGCCCGGAGCTTTCGGCGCCTGACCGCTGTCAGCGCGTAAAGCTGTGACGTCCAGGTCCACCCTGCCGAGAACCTCCGATAACATCTCCTGAGTCACATAACCCGGCCGCAGGATCTGAGGAGGGGTCACCGTCAGGTCTATGATGGTGGATTCCAGACCGATGCCTACTTCTCCGCCGTCGATGACCATATCGATCCTGCCCTCCATATCTTCCATAACATACCGGGCGCTGGTGGGACTGGGTCTGCCGGAAGCATTGGCACTGGGCGCCGCCACAAAGCCCCCAGCATATTCGATGAGCCTTGCCGCCACCGGATGGGAAGGCATCCTGACAGCCACCGTATCGAGTCCCCCGGTGGTCTCATAAGGAACCTCTTCACTCTTCGGCAGGATCATGGTCAAAGGACCGGGCCAGAAAGCATCCGCAATGGCCTTCGCCTGTGCCGGAACAGAGGATGAGACCCGGTAAATATCTTCCCACCGATAAATATGCACGATCAGAGGATTATCGGAAGGCCGCCCCTTCGCCGCATAAATCTTTTTGGAGGAAGCCGGATTCAGCGCGTCTCCGCCCAGTCCGTAAACCGTCTCCGTCGGAAACGCCACAAGCCCGCCTTTCCTCAGGCATTCTCCTGCCTCCCGGAGAGCCTTCCCGCTTTCCCCGCTATCCACTTCCTGTATCACAAGCAATCTGGTGTGCATGATGTCTTCCGCTTTTGGACCTATCCTCCAATATAAATCTCATAAACGATCTCATTTATTACAAAATGATTACATTTACGGCATCAGTATAACACAATTCTTTGAAAAGGGGAAGTCATTTTTTAAATAATAAGATTACAACAAATGCCTGACCCGAAAACGGGTCAGGCATCCTTCCTTTGAGTCCTAGTCAGCAAGATAGGGCAGAACATCCTTAAAGTCCATATCGCTTGCATAATAGAAGCTGGTATAGCAGGGCTGGTTATAACAGTTATTCTGCCATGCGATGCCCACACGATACATGGTATCATGCATCAGGGTGAACAGCTTGTGGGCTGTGATATCCGTATTGGTATAGATCCGGATGGCCCTGCTGTCCTTAGTCCGAAGCAGAAGCTCCTCCCTGAAATCCCCGAAGATATCCGCGATCAGCGCCGGATTGCCTTTGGTGCCGTTGTTGGTGGAGGTATCCTCCGGTACCAGCATGATGCCATGGGTGTTGTCTCCCACCAGGCCGATATGCTTACCGTGAACATAATCCACGCCGTCCGTCACCTGGGTGGACAGATCGGCGGCCCAGCGGATACTGGCGTTGGTGCCCAGCATCTTATCCGGCAGCACATTGCCCTTGCAGTCCTGCATCTTCAGGACCCATACCTGCAGCCCCCTCACATCAGGATTCACCTTGCCGATCATACACCTTCCCAGATCCCGGTCGCCGGGTTCTCCGAAGATCACCTCGCCGGTCTCGGCGTCCCGCAGGGCATAGCCGTAAGGCACGCTCTTTCCTTCTTCATATACATTGAAGATCTCAAAACCGGGCCGATCGGGATCGATCCTGGCCACATGCATGGAGTCGCCGTGCCCCAGCTTCACCATGCGCCCGTCCGGCATGGGAGCCGCGGTGGAATACAGCACGCTTCCGTCATGGTCGATGGTGGCGGAGCCGTAGATCAGCTCCTGGCAGCCGTCCCCGTCCACATCCGCCACGGACAGGCTGTGGTCTCCCTGACCCGCGATACAGCCGTACACAGGATCCGTTCC
Source organism: uncultured Acetatifactor sp. (assembly GCA_947589075.1). GTDB lineage: Bacteria > Bacillota > Clostridia > Lachnospirales > Lachnospiraceae > Acetatifactor. Next base: position 15,659 of record CANQBS010000030.1, on the reverse strand, counting down.
GTGCCTGCCCCCGCTGCTGCTGTTAAAGGGATTGTCCATGGGCACGTAGCCGCTGTCGATCTTGAAATATTCCCTGTGCTTTCCTTCAAAGAAATCATAGGCCGTAATGGTGGTTCTGGTATAATATCCCCTGCAGATCACAAGGTAAGGCCTTTCCCCGTCAAAATAAGCCACGCCGGACTGGAAACGGTCCACGCGGTTGCCGGGCTCAATGCGGTTCCAGGCGTAATCGCCCCACATCATGCCGTCGTCCTCCCTGGGGAAAGGGAATGGAATGGTCTCCAGCTCCCTGCCGTCCCCTGCCCACATGGTCAGGTATTCCGGACCATCCAGGACAAAGCCTTCAAAATTATGCAGTTCATTCTTGGGGCTTCTCATGGGAGCATACACGTCCATGAAGTAGTCCACCAGCTTCCTGGCATCCCCGTCGGACAGAGGATATTCATACTGCTTTTCAATGCCGAAGCACTCCTCCAGGGTATCCGGCCAGTGTCCCGCCGCCACCTCTCTGTGCTCTCTCCAGCCCTGAAACAGCTTCACCAGGGATTCATAATAATCCTGGGCGCTGCAGACATAATTATCCTCGTTGGAATAACCGGCCGCAATGTCCCCTTCAGGCATGGTGATATATTTCTCGCTGACCACGCCGCCTGCCTCATCATAGACCGTCATCTTCGTCCCCGGAGCCGTCTTCACGGACATCTCCGCCCTGCCGTCCCCGTCGAAATCATACACCATGAACTGGGTGTAATGGGCGCCGGCCCGGATATTTACCCCCATGTCCAGACGCCACAGGAGCCTGCCGTCCAGCTTGTAGCAGTCGATATAACAGTTGCCCGTATAGCCTTTATGGGATACGTCATGGGAATTGGAAGGATCCCACTTTACAAAATACTCATATTCCCCGTCGCCGTCCACATCGCCGATGCTCATGTCGTTGGCGGAATAGGTATATTCCTGGCCTGCCGGAGTCACGCCGCCTTCCGGCACCTTAAGGGGAATCTCCAGGAAATTGGAACCGCTCTCCCAGGCTTTCACAGGAGCGCAGGGCTCTTCCTTCAAAACCGCAGCCTCCAGCATGGCAGCCCCAGAATCCCCGGCGCTTCCTGCCGACGCAGCCTCCGGTCCGGTCACTCCCTCCGCTCCCTGTCCCGGAATCGTCTGTTTCTGCATCTCACATGCCGCCACCTGATAGCTGTCCTGGGCGGTGCCTTCCTTATCCAGATAATTGGTGCTGTCCGTCACCAGGGCAATCCTCTTTCCATTGCGAAATACCACATAATCCGTCCCGGTCATGCCCGTTTTCCCATAACCGCTCACTTCGGAAAGAAGCATTCTCCATCCCAGGAAAATCCCTTCTCCGGTATGTACTGCCACCAGGCCTCTGTTCAGCTTTTCCAGCTGCTCGTTCTTTCTGTAAAAAACAGGGGTGCGGAAAAGCCCGCTTTTGGCCAGCATTTTCTCTCCCTGATACGCTTCCACATACAGATAATGCGGAATATGGGTGGATTTTTTCAGGGTAAACATACAGTCCTTTACGCAGCCCACCATTTTGTAAACCATATCCGAAGTACAGGTGTCGGACCAGTAGACCCTGTAGCTTTCAGCGCCTTCTGCCCCGTCCCATGAAACCGTGACATGCTTTTTGTCGATCCCGCTCACTTGAATCTTCATATTATCCCTCTTTTCTGCGCTGTCCTTCACAGCGCCCTTCCCAGGCCGTGTTCTGGATATAAACACGATTTTCCGGTTATTTCAGCTGTTTTTATTATATACCCCGCAGGCGGATTCCGCAAGCTTCCGCCGTTAGTTTTTTATGTTGAATCTTGTTATCTTTTTGTTATTTCTTGCTTTTTCGGAAGGGAACGCAAAATGGGGATTTGAATCCCCGGAAGAGAATTACCCTGCGTCTTTCTGCCGCATTTTAAGCTGTTCCATTTCCCGAAGAAGCTCCTGTATCTGAAGTTCCTTTTCTTCCAGCTCTTTTTCTGCTTTCTCCAGACGCCCCTGCATATAACGCTGGTCACGGTAGTAGTCTTCCCTTGCCTGGCACTGCAGACGAATCTGTTCATCTGCGCTCAGCACATAGGCGGTTTCCGCCGCTTGTCTCAATGCCTCATTGTCCTTTACCAACATCTTGATCTCCTCCCATGTGGCGGCCTTGAATAGCTTTGCCCAGTAGTGAATTTGATAGGAGATATCCTCATCAGTCGCCATTTCTATCTGCTTTAAGTCTAACACAGAAAGGCGTACTTTGTCAGTATAAATTTTATGATTTTTTAGATTCATAAACATATAAGTAGCGTAAAATTCCGGGTAATCAGGGAAGAGCGTAAAATCCAGAATACTGATCTGGATAACAGGGCTTGCCTCTACATAATCCTGCCCTTTTGCAAGTTGGTCAAAAGAACGGCAAAGATACTCTAAAGAGCGCTCCGGCCAGTTTCCCCTGTTGAGCACCTGCATCTCTATAAGAATTTCAGCATTGTCATTTAGGGTAACCCGTACATCCAAATAGAAGCTTTTATTATCAATGGATTGTCCTAATATAATAGGATTAGCGATTGTAGCGGAGGTGACAGAATCTGGCGGAAGATGCAGAAGAGCACTGATCAGCCCCTTAAGAGCGATATTGGAATTCTGCAGAACTGCCCGAAAAAGATAGTCGTTGGTGAGTCGGTATTTCAGTTCTCCTGTTGCTTTCTGAAGGGCGGCATGATTTTTAAAAAGGTCAGGCATATGTTTCCTCCTTTGACGGGATATAAAGAATAATTCAGACGTGCGTTTCAGATAAAGTCGTCGCTTGAAACCAGACCGGCCGCTGAAAGCAAAACAGCTTTCAGCGAAGGCCTGCATTTGAAATGTTTTCCGAAAAACATAATCTATTTATAACACATAGAACCGAAAGACTCAAGATAATCCGGTATGAAAAAACACCGTGATTTTTCATAAAATTAACACGTCCCGTTTTGTGCAGTCTGCCGTCGGAAGAAATATAGTGGAGGAAACCCGGCAGGTCAGCCGATCTTTACGAATTCTCCCGGACCGATATGCTTTCCTTCCCCGCCTGTCTCCAGAAAAAGTTCCGTTGCGGAAGGGTTATACGCCCACCTGCCGTCCATGCTGTAGACCAGGCTTTCAAAGGCTTTCCGGTAATCATAGATCTCTATATTGGAAGCGTACCAGATCTCCTCTCTGCCGCCCATAAAGGAAGCGAACTGCTCTATTATCTGCCAGTTGTCCTGCTCTTCAAATTCATAGCTGTGTCCCCACAGATAAAACAGGATAGGGTCGTAACGCACCTGCTTCTCCACAAACTGCGAAGCCAGCTCCATCAGCTTAGGATCCCCGTGGTGACAGGTCCCCGTAAGCCGGTACCAGTCCTCAGGCAGAGCAAAATCATGGGTCCAGCGATCCGTGCGCCCGTAAACAATACCTGCATATTTCATCATCTCGATCACCTGGTCATCGTAGTGTCCCCCGGGATAAGCCATGCCTCTTACCAGGCACTGGAACTGTTCCTCCAGATTTTTTCTGTCCTCCGCAATCTGCTGCAAACTCACATGGCTGGGAAGATTTCCTCCCAGCACATGGGTCAGGGTATGACAGGCAACTTCCATCCCGCTGCCGCAGTAAAGGGAGCGCGCCTCCTCCAGCGTCATCCGCCTGCGGGACTTTCTGATGCCGTTCCCGCCAGTGCCTCTTAAAGCGCCATTGCTGCCTGCAATACTGCTGCCTGCGCCGGATGCCGAGACTGCATCCGGCTGTGCATACAGACCGCTGTTGATGTTAAAGGTTCCCTTCAGACCATATTTCCGCATAATGGCGATCAGTCTTTTATCGTGCTCTACCCCGTCGTCATAGCTCAGGGTCAAAGCCTTGCTCCTTCCCCCGGGGAAACGCATATATACCCTGTTCATAGGTCTTTTCCTCTTTTTCTTCCTCTTACTGTTCCATGCTTTTTCCCGCCTCACAAATTTCGGACACGACCGCACAGACATCTGATATACACCATACAGTTCTCCGGCAAATGTCCGCAAACATGAGGCAAGATCGGCAAAAATCCTCCAAACTGCTTCTCTACCAGGTGATCCTGAACACATTCACCTTGTCGTCATAAGCCGCCTTTACGCCCTGGATATAGGTGATCACCGCGTTGATCTCCACCATCAGCACGCCCCCCGGGGTAAGGTAAGGCTGTCCGTTCAACAGGTTCTCCTCTCCGTTCACCAGCAGATGGGTCCGCCCCACCTCGGCAGCCACAGTATCCCCGCCGGATGTCAGGGTCAGAACATTGTTCTCAAAACGGTAATCGAAGGCGTCAGGCCGGGAATTGTGCATGGACTCCAGGATGAACAGGATCGGGCTGTAGACGCTGCCATGATCCACAATACTTAAGACGCTGTGGGTATTGGGCTCCTGACCGTTCACCAGGACCTTGCAGTAAAGCTTATCGGATGCAACATATTTCGCAGCATCCGCTTCCTTCACGGCATTAAAAGGATATTCCTGTACCACCGGCTGCTCGGCATACTCAGGATGCAGGTACTGAGGCATTTCCTGCTCCAGGGCGTCCGCAGACCGGGGCACAGAAGCGAAGTCGATCTTTGCCGTGATCTGCCGTCCTCTTCCGGTCTCTGCAGCCATCCCGGTCTGCCTTCTATCCCCGCTCTCCGCGGACGACCCTGCCTGCTTCCTGTCACCGCTCTCCATCACCGCCGTAACCCGGATCTCCCCGGCCTTTTGGGTAGAGCGAAGAAACACTCTGTTCACGCCGCACTCCGCGAAGACATAATCCTTGTGGATCACGCTGTCATCCCTGCCCGGTCCTTTAAATCTGCCGCTGTTGTAGCCCCCTAAGAACACCGCCTCGCCTTCCGTGCGAAAGCTGATCCTGTTATCAGCCAGAGGACAGACTCTTCCCTGATCGTCCGTCACCTCCACGTCGATATAAGCCACATCCGCGCCGTCCGCCTGCAGGCCTTCTTCGCCGGTATGCAGAGTCAGCCGCAGGGCCGCAGGCTCTCCCGCCGTCTCAATATGATCCTCAGCGATCTTCTGGCCGTCATAGCCATAGGCAACCGCCCGGATCTCCCCGGACTGGGTAATGTCCATATGGGGGAAGGGGAAAACAAAGGTATCCCGGGGCTTATCGCAGACGCCGGCCAGCGTTCCGTTGATGTATAGCTCCACCTTTGCGACGGTATAGCTTCCGATCACATAAATGGTCTTATCATGGGGATTGCGGTAAGCGTATTCCCCCGTTTTCTCATAAGCGCCGTTCTTAAATTCCTTCAGGGCATACCGATAATTCTCCCCGCCCTCTTTAGGATAATTCCAATGACCCAGGATATATACCATGGGGGTTGGAGACTGCATGGTCTGGAACACCCGGAAGCTCTGCTTTTTGATCCTCACCGGATCCACCCTGCCGCTCATGCGGGCGTTTTCACTGAAAGCCTGCCTGCCGTGCTGGGCGGAATCCGTCCAGCAGAGGGCCGCGGTGGCGCTGTAAAGATTTTTGCCGGAGGCGCCTCCCACCCGGTCATGGAAAAATTCCGCATAGCCCTGGGCGGCGCAAAGGGCCAGATCCTCGCTGGTAAGGTCATGGCAGTCTCCGCCGTTCTGCTTTCTGCCCATCCTCCCCAGCCATCTGTTGTCATAATCATAATCGGGGGGCGTAAAATCATCCCAGACACGCCTGGGGGCCTCCTCCCTCAGATACTCTGTCTCCGTAATTGGCATCAGAGAAGCGATATAGGGCGCGGCGTGGCGGTTCAGCATGGTTCCCACATATTCCGCCTCCGCCACTACATCCTCCGTATTGATGGTGCGGCAGCCCATGTATCTTCCGCCATTGGGATCCAGATGCTCCTTCAGGATCCGCATTTCCCGCATATGCTCCTTATTGATGGAGTTATTGCCGGCCTCCCAGAAGAAAATGGAGGGATGATTGCGGAAATAAATGATCACATCCCGCATCAGCTCCACCCTCTGATCCCATTGTCTGCCAAAGTTCTCCCTTTCCTTATCCCCTGCAGGCTGGGTACATACCACGCCATACCGGTCGCAGGAACGGATATCCGCAGGGCATGCCGCCACATGCATAAAACGGATATGATTGGCGTTGCTTTCCCGGATCAGCTTTGCATCCACGTCCTTCAGCCAGTCCGGGGCAACGCCGATAGCGGCCCATTCATTGGCAGCCCGCTGGGCGTAGCCGGTAAGCCAGATCCTTTTATCGTTTAAAAGAAGTCCCCGGTCCTTATCATATGCCACCTTGCGGAAGCCGGTTTCGATCTCCACGGAATCCACCACCTCCATAGAGTCCATCACCTCCATAGAGTCCATCTCCTCCATAGAGTCTACCTCCTCCATGGAACCAGTGGTTGTATCCCCCGCCAGCAGGTTCACCTGAACCCGATACAGATAAGGATCCTCCAGGGACCAGAAGCGCAGACCGGATACTTCACTTACCGCGCAGATGGTCTCCGTCTCCACGGATTCCCAGGCGGTCGGAGCCGCCTCTTCCTCCGGCACGGGTTCAAACTCCTCTCCCACCTTACGGTAGGCATCCTTCGGGATAATGGAAAGCACCGGCCGGACCGCCTCCTCACGGGCTGGCTGCACACAGACAGGATCTGAATGGAAGGCAGCCGCCGCCTTCCCGGCAGGATCCTTTATCAGAACCTCCAGCTGCACATTCTGCTGCTTTCCGGTTTCGTTGCGCACCTCCGCCTCCACATGGATCAGGGCTTTTCTTCCCTGGATATCAAAATCGGAAGCATAGACATAGGTTCCCTTGGTCTGCAGATTGGTATAAAGGGGAAGGGTCAGATACAGTCTGGGCTTCACATGCAGCCTGATATTCCGGGACAGGCCTCCCACACAGGGATTAAAATCATTGCAGTTCCAAAAATACCCTACTCCTTTTTTAGTTCCGGGCAGAAGCTCGGAGGAAGTCAAAGAGCTTATAAAAGTTCCCGGCACGGCGTCCGGATGATTGGGGGTCTCGGCGCTGTAATAATCCAGATTTCTGGTGGAGGTGCTGTCCGTGGCAATGGCAACCAGATTCCTTTCCCCAGGGATCACATAAGGCGTCAGATCAAAGCCAAAGGGCGCCACCCCCGCCTCATAGTATCCCGCCATTTTCCCGTTTACGTAAAGGTAACAGGTCTGACGGATTCCTTCCAGCTCCAGGAACACTTTCTGGGGCATGGCAGCAATTGGCAGACAAAACCACTTCCTGTAACAGGAAAAGGTTCTCTTCTGGTCGCTCCCGGCATCCTGGATACGGTTCACAAATAAATCTCTATCGTTATAGGTATGAGGCAGACTCACCTCTTCCCAGTTATTTTCCTGGTAATCGCATTCGTAAAAATATCTTCCCGCCGAATCCCTGGTGGCTTCCAGGGCGTTTTTCAGGGGAAATGCATCCGCAAGCTTAAAGCTCCACTGATAGTTAAAATTATAGGTGTTTGAATTCATCTCGAATCTCCTTCGTATAAGCTAAACCACACAGACAGCTGTTATCAGGCAATTGTAATAAAACGATTATAATAAAGCAATTACAATAAAGCAATTACAATAAAGCAATTACAATAAAGCAATTATAATAATGTAGTCATAAAAGGAATTATAAAAGCAGCTAAAATAAAACAGTTACAATCAAGCCGTATAACAAAGCAACTAAAAAGAGAAAAAACCAGGAGGAAAGCATGGCGCCCCCTCCTGGTTACTGGCACTCTATTCGGTCAGAATAAAAACCCAGATTTACTCCTCCCACTGCCATGAAAAAACTTTATGAAATTATGATACAGGCATCCGACCCTGTCAGCCCGGTATCAAGCCGCAGCCCGATACCGGCAGGATCCGATAACAAGACCTTCACCAGGTCTTAGTGGCCTGCTGCATGATACAGCTCGTTCATTTCCTTGGTTACCTGGTCGCCGCCGGAATTCTTCCAGCTCTCGATAGCGGCGTCCAGACCAGCCTCGTCGATCTCACCCTTGATATAAGCAAGACGGGCATCCGTCCAGATCGCATCCAGGGCGGAACCATTATCCACATAGGTCTGAGAAACATAGCCTAAGCCATAGTTAGGAACGCAGTACTGTACGTCATCTGCATACAACTGGTCCTGCAGCAGCCGGGCAGCAGAGGTATAGGGCTTCAGGCTAAGCTCAGCCGCATTCTCAGGAGCGGTGAAGTAAGCCAGGCACTGAAGGAAACCGTCGTCATAGTTCATGGTGGTCACGCCGGCAGCCTCACGCTGAGCAGCATAGTCGTCGCCGGTCCAAGGAACAATATAGCCTTCCTCATCCAGCTCGTAGGTAACGCCTTCCCAACCATAGGTAAGCAAGTTGATGGCGTCGCCGTCGTTCAGCTTGTCAAGCACATACAGAACCTGTCTCAGCTGCTCTTCGGTCTTCACATTTACAGTGGAGATGCCCAGCCAGCCGTTCATGCCTGCGCCGTTAGGAAGGAGGCTCAAAGGCAGATCGCCGTAGGTAACGCCGCCTACCATCTTGAAGATCAGCTTATCCTCAGTGATCTTGCCTTCGGTTACGGCATTGTCGTTTACCTTTCTCAGATCATCGATAACCTGAACGGCGACGCCGTTCTTGTTCTGATACCATAATTCTTGCCTTGCCTTACCAATTTCCACATCTTCAAATGCAGGTACGCCGTTGCTTCCGTCATTGATCACGCCTTGGGAATACAGGTCGCGGAACTCAGCAAGAGCAGTCTTCCACTCAGGAGTTACGATCTTATAAACCAGGTCGCCGTTCTCGTCGATGCCCCAGGTGTTGGGAACGCCGAACCAGGGCTCCATGATATCCCATACACCCTGCCAAGCGTCAATTCCCAGACCAACGGTATCGTTCTGACCATTGCCGTCGGGATCGCTGTAAGTGAACTGATAGAGCATGTTCTTGAACTCATCCCAGGTCTTGGGCTCGCTCAAACCGAGGTTCTCAGCCCAGTCTGTACGATAAGCCCAGCCGTTACGGGCATAATCCCTGTGCTTGGGAATACCGTATACCTTGCCGTTGTAGGAGCAGGCAGCAACGGTATCCTGAGGAATGGTAGCCAGGTTGGGATAATCGTCGATATAATCCGTCAGATCCCAGAACAGCCCCTGCTCTGCAGCATTGATAAATTCAGGGGTCAGGCTCTGACCTGCAAAGGTGTTGACATCCGCAACCTGCTTGGTCATCAGCTTGTTGGCAAGCTGATCATAATAAGTTGTCTGCATTGCAAAGGAGAACTCAAGAGGGGTTCCCACATATGCGGAAATGTCCTCGATCAGCTTGGTGGTCTGGGCGTTGGGCTCAGTGTGGTCGTCACTGTCATTAGTCAGGGCAAAGGTGATCTTGCTCATGCCGCTTCCCTTGATGTCAACCTCAGGAGCCTGTGCTTCTGTGCTGGGAGTCTCCTCGCTGCCCGGTGTCTCATCTGAGCTGGGAGTAGACTCTGCCGGTGTGCTGCTCTGAGGAGTGCTGCTGCTGGGAGTAGAGCTCTCATCGCCGTTTCCACCGCAGGCTGCCAGGGAAACGACCATTGCAGCTGCAAGGGCACATGCAAGAATCTTGCTTACTACTTTCTTTTTCATTTTTTACCTCCGTTTAAAAATAATTTTTTGTTTATCTAAATCAGCGGAATGGAGAAAGGCCTCTGGGAAACCTCCCTCCCCGCGGATTATCAAAAGAAATCCCAATTCCCGGCGGGATGTTTTATTCGCCTGTGATACCCGACCTCTCAATACCTTCCATGAACTGCCTCTGTGCAAAGCCGAAGAATACCAGCACCGGCGCGCTGATGATCAGGGCGCCAGCCATGACCACGGCGTTGTTCAGGACATCCTCGCCTTCCGGCAGTCCCAGCTGCGCCATCAGATCCGCCTGCTCCTCCGGGAGGGCGGACGCCGCGTTGATGATCTGGTTCAGTCTGGGGGGCAGGAAGCTTAAGTTCACTGAGCTGATATACATACCCGGCTCGTAGAAATCATTCCAGTGCCATACCACCGACAGCACAATGGCAACTACAATGGAAGCCTTCGCCAGGGGCAGCACGATGCGGAAGAAGGTCATCAGGAAACCGCAGCCATCGATTCTCGCCGCCTCCTCCAGGCTCTTTGGTACCGTCAGGAAGAACTGGCGGAAGAGGAACACATACAAGGCTCCCCTTAAACCAAAGCCGAAAAAGGTGGGAACCGTCAGGGGCAGGAAGGAATCCAGCCACCCATAACGGTAATAGGTCAGGTACAGGGGCATGATGATGGTCTGGGTCGGAACGATGAAGGCCAGCATCACGCATCCGAACAGGAAATTCTTAAGCGGGAAGTTGTACCTGGCAAAGCCGTAACCGATAAAAGAGCAGGCCAGCACATGACCGAAGGTGGCGATCACCGTCACGATCAGGGAGTTCTTGGCGAACTTCCAGATCTTCATAAGATCTAATGCCAGGGCGAAATTGGCGAACTTAAGCTCTGTAGGAAGCCAGTGTACGCTGCTGCTGTTTAAATCCGAATTAGACATCAGGGACGTCGATATCATGTAGAGGAAAGGATACAAAAATACAAACGCAAGCCCGATGATCAACAGGTACATGACAATCCGGACGCAGATATGCTTGAGGCCGCTTAAATTGGCGTACTTTCTCTTTGCCAGACGCCAGCGCAGCTTCAGATTAGTCAAAAGTGCGTCGTGGCGCGCGTTCAATGGTGAAGACTTTGTGCTTGTGCTCACGTTTCTTTACCTCCTCTACTTCACTTGTATGGATGAATCCCTTCATCACCACAAAGATAAGCGCAACCAGCAAACCGATAAAGGCGAAATACATCCAGCCCATTGCGGAGCCGTATGCGTACTGCGCTTCCGTGTAACCCTTCTGCTTCATGTACTCCAGAAGGGGATTCGTGATGCTTGCCAGGGAATCCACCACGGTATAAACCATGTTCAACAGTATCATGGGTGCGATCATGGGCACCGTGACCTTCCAGAAAATCTCCCACTCCGTAGCGCCGTCGATCCTCGCAGCCTCGTACAGGGAACCTGAGATACTCTGCAGGCCGGAAAGGAACAGCAAAATCTGCACGCCGCAGCCCCACAGGACAGTCACCAGGACGCTTAAGACCGTCTGCACCACGTCCACAATGGTAGTACCGAAATAGCTTAAAACATTATAGGGAATCAGCTTACCGTCCATGATGTTAAGCACCGCCCTGTCAACGCCCTGGTTTAAGAGCTGCTGCATCACGTTACCGGTTCCCAACAGGAACGGGATGAAGAAGATCACACGGAACAGTCCCCTGCACTTGATATCCCTGTTTAACAGCACCGCTATGATCAGGGAAAGCACGATGATCAACGGGAACTGGACCAGCGTATTCCTTACGGATTCCGCAAAGATCGGCAAAAACTCCACATCGATCGAGATGGCCCTGGTGAAGTTATCCAGGGTAAATCCACTGATCTGGAAGCCTACCAGCAACACCTTGGAGCCGAAAGCCAGACGTATGGATAATATGATCGGATAAATGAAAAACAGCAGCATACCGAGGATAAAAGGAGATACGAACACCAGTCCCTTCAGGGAATTCTTCGTGTGCAGGGACATTTTTTTCTTTTTCGCCTGCACGGGCTTCTTCTCAGCAACCTGTTTTTTTTCAGCCGTCAGTTTCTTTTCAGCCATTATTTCTCACCTCCCCCAACTACCAGATAATCCACGGCGGGAACGGTCACGCCCTCAACCTGGACAGGCTCGCTGCCATAGTTCACATAAACAACCGCGCCGTTTTCATACTCCACGCGGATCAGATCCTCGCTCAGGATCGTGTGGTCTATCATACGTTGGCCGTAGGTCACGGATAATCTGTCCTGGAACTCCGCATAGGTCTCAGCCACTGTGCCCAGCCAATCCTCAAAGGTGGAGCTGAACAAGGAATCATAACCGGTATCCCTCAGATTCAGGGCCGATTCGTGTGTCAGATAGAAATGGGGCAAAGCGCCGAATTCCGCCCATTTAAGCTTCTGCACCTGCAGGTCGTAGGAGAGGTTGCCCGCCCCTTCGGTGGAATAGGGTATCAGCCCCGACAGCACCATCTCCAGGAAAGGCACGCTGTAATCCGTGATGGAAAGACCGTAAGCGTCTTCCCGCAGCCCGTACAGATAATCAGCGCTCTGCAGCACATACTGGTTGGAACCGGAGGAAGCCACCTTCCTGCCGGTGTTCTTTGTGGACGCCAGAAGCTCCATTAACTTGTTCACCATCTGCGTCTTGGTAAAAGGGGCAGTCTCATTGAAATCGGCATATGCATACCGCCCTACATCATCATAAGCCACGCCGAAGGAACGATAACCGTCAAGCTTATCCAGAAACGCCTCGTTCCTCTTATAGGAAGCCTGGGGATTCATCAGGTAAAACACGGTACCGTCCATATTCTCCACGCTCACCTGCAGATTCAGGCCGTCGTACACCACGTCCTCTTCCTCATTGATGCCCTTAGTCTCGGAGCTTCCGAAGGAGAAGCCGTTCTCCAGGTAGATATTGCTGTCCTCCAGCGCCTCCGCATACTGATTCAGCGCATTCAGGCCGCCCGTACCCCCCAGCTGTCTGGCAGGTCCCCAGTATTCATACTGGTCGTACCCCTTCTGCCAGGCGGTTAAGACCACCTCCATGGAAGTCACGCCGGACCTGGCAAGGGTATCCATGATCTCCTGGACCTGTTCAAAGCTGGTCATGGTAATGTATTCGTCAAAGACCATCCCTTCCTTTGTGGTGCCCATGAGAAGGTTCAGGGCAAGGGACATCTTGTCGCTCTCTCCCTGGAGCGCATCATTGAGAAGGCCGTTCTCTAAGAGATAATTGCGGTAGGTATTGGCCATTCCGCCATAATCCGCCTCCTCGCCGTCCAGGAAGAAGTAACGGATCTCCCTGTCCTCCGGGATGAGGGTCTTATCCACCCTCTGGGTGGAGTTGCCCACCGTTGCGCCTTCACTGGTGGACATGGAGGTTAAATTGACCGTGTAGGCGTTTCTGGTATAGATCTCAAACCCGATATGGTTCAGATCCACCACATAGCCTGACGGAGTCACCACGACGCCCGAATTCTCCGCTCCCTTGGTGAAGAGGGCGAACATCGCGTTATCCCCGTTCTTAATGCCGTAGACCGGCATGGAAGCGGTATAACGGTCGTAGCTGTCAGAATTAAACAGATTGTTAAAGGTCAGGTAACGGTTGGAATAGGTGAAAAAGGTAGCGGTACGGACATTGGAATTCCGAAGGGGCGCACGTTCATAGGTGGTAATGGCGCCGCTGCCGTCAGGATAAAACAGATATCCGCCCACATCGTTCATCGCCGCCCCGAACATGGGAAGCATCTCCACGGTCTGCACCGCAAAGGTATACTGCTCGTCGATGTTCTTAACCGGCAGACGCACCACCAGGCTGTCATCCTCCAAGGTATATTCCACAGTGATGAAGATGCCCGGCTGGGTGAAGCCGTAGGTCACCGCCACACCGTTATCGATCAGTTTATAATCCAGCTTCAGCGCATCCCTTCCGGCATACTGCTTTACCATGCTGGAATCACGCTTGGAAAGATCGTTGTAGGTGATCACGATGGGGGACTGCAGGTATGCGTTCCACTGTCCGGATACGCTGGACAGGTCATAGACCTCGTTGTCCGCAATGCCCTTCCATACATAGCCGGTCTTCAGGTTCTTCACCTGGATCGCCCCTTTGGCTTCGTTATACAGAAGTTCCAGCCGATCGGTCTTGGCAATGGAGACGTATGTACCCTCCTGGGAATAATCCGTGTTGCCCTCCGGAGCCGTATATTCCGTATTATATGTAACGGCAGATGCCGTCGCATGGGTCACGCTGAAATATCCCCACAGGCCAAACGCAGCCACAATCACGAAAAATACGACTGTGCCCCATCTCTCTTTCAGGAACGTTTTCACGCTGCTGCCCAGTTTTTGAAATGAAAACTTTTTAGCCATAAAAGCTCTTTACTCCTTTCCGCAATAATATCGCCCGGCTCCTTACAGGAAATTCAACTGGAACTCATTGATCACCGAGATCACGAACTGGATCGCACGTCCTGTCAGGATATAGCACAGCAGCACAACCAGCCAGATGATCAGCATCATAAAGGCTGATACCAGCATCATTCCGATGGTTTTCTTCAAGGTATAATTGTTCAGGATCATCATCGTCAGGAACATGATGATGAACATCCAGACAAAGGCCGCAGCAGAAAAGGCTCCGTACCAGGACTGCTGTGACTTGGACATAATATTGGACAAGAACATTAAGGGCAGATTAATTGCTATATAGGGAACCAGGGAAAGCGCCGAGGCGAAGGTAATTTCGGAGAATTTACTCTCGCCTCCTGAAATACTGGTCGCCATAAAGGACGCCGGTATCCAGGTGATGGGAACGATCCACAGCTTCGCCGCCTCAAATACAAGGTTTACATCCTCCAGCTCAATGGAAGCCAGCGGGAAGTGTACGATATACAGGTACATGATCCGTACCACATATGCCGCAAGGAAAAGGACATAAGGCACTACCATATTGATCCTGGTACGGTTGTAGCGGATGCCCTCCAGGGTATCGATGGGATGCAGCAGCGTGTAGAAGGCATACATGATCCCTGCCCCGAAGCCCATCTTCTTATCCTTCTGCTCCAGGAATTTCCAGTAACCCTTTTTCGCATATTTGATGAAGAGGGATACCAGCACGATCACCGCAGCAATGATGACTACGATTAACAGGATGATCGGCACGAAATACTTCCGCAGCACCACGTACTTATACTCATCAAAGGCCTGGGTATATACGTCACGGTTGCCCACCAGCTTGCTCTCCTCCATGGAAAGCTCGTACTGCTCCTGCTTATAGTAGGTCCTGGCGATACCGGTATGGGCAAGGTCATAGTTCTCGTCGATGTCCAGCACCTGATTCCACAGCACAAAGGAATCCGTGTAATCGCCGGCGTTGTAGGCAGCTGTCGCTTCATGCACCAGCTTGATGAATTCCGTGGGCTCGAAGACCTGGATATTGGCGTTGATTCTGTCCAGGACGTACAGGTTGCCTTTGCTGTCCACATCGATGGCGACAGGTCTGGTAAAGGTACCCTTCTTTTCATTCAGTCCGCCGAAGGCCACCAGCATGTTGCCGGCCTGGTCGTACTGATATACTTTTCCGTTTAACCGCTCGATGACGGTAACAATGCCGTCCTGGTCGACGCAGATATCCTCAAAGATGGGCTCCATATACTCGCCCTCATCGTTGAAGTATTCGCCGAACTTAAAGGAATTGCTGGCAACTACGGATTTTAATACCTTATTATTGATGAAATCCGTGATCGGGTTCCTGACGGAATTACCGATGGTCTTATACTTTCTGTAAATGTTGGTACCGATGGAGTTCAACTCCTTGATCTCGCCCTCTTCACGTTCCTGGCTGGTGGCGTAGATCATGCCGTCGTCGCCCAAAGTCAGGTTCACGTAGGAGGAAGCGGTCCTCTTCACCATGAACTTCTGCTGCTGCTCGGAGGCGAAGATCCTCATGAGGGCTTCCACCAAATCGTAGCCGATGTTGGTCTGACCGTAATATCCGCGGAAACCGCCGTTTCCGTCGATGGC
>CANQBS010000029.1 GCA_947589075.1 uncultured Acetatifactor sp. | reverse complement strand
CGGAAAAGCCTGTAATTCCAGGCTAAACCGACATTTGCGGACAAATGCAAAGATAATCAGAAATTCGCTATAATTTTTATTGCAAAAAACTATTGCATAGATGACGGAAGGCAGGCTATAATTTACTTTATGGAAAAAGTCTGTCTGGAAAAGCGACGGACCAATGATCAGATCAGGAGGATAAGGATACAATGAAGCATGTGACGGAATCTATTATTTATATCGGGGTAAACGACCATGATGTGGATCTGTTTGAAGGACAATATGTGGTCCCCAATGGAATGGCGTATAATTCTTATGTCATACTGGACGATTCCATAGCCGTTATGGATACGGTGGATGTGTCGAAGACTCAGGAATGGCTGGATCATCTGGAGGAAGCGCTGCAGGGACGCCGCCCTTCCTATCTGGTGGTGCAGCACATGGAACCGGACCATGCGGGATCCATCGAGAGCTTTGTCAGGAAATATCCGGATACCGTGATCGTGGGAAATATGAAGACCTTTACCATAATGGGACAGTTTTTCCCGGAGGTCTCCTTTGATAAGAAGCTGGTTGTGAAAGAAGGAGATCAGCTGGAACTGGGAACCCATAAGCTGCAGTTTATTCTGGCTCCTATGGTGCACTGGCCGGAGGTCATGCTGACCTATGAAGCCAGCGAAAAGGTGCTGTTCTCCGCAGACGCCTTTGGAAAATTCGGAGCGCTGGATGTGGAAGAGGACTGGGCCTGCGAAGCCAGGAGATATTACATCGGCATTGTGGGAAAGTATGGCATGATGGTACAGAATTTATTGAAAAAAGCTGCCGGCCTGGAAATCGCAAAGATCTGTCCCCTTCACGGACCGGTGCTTGAGGACGATCTGGGTAGCTACTTAAATCTGTACGATATCTGGTCCAGCTATCGGCCGGAGAGCAAGGGAGTTTGTGTGTGCTATACTTCCGTTTACGGACATACCAGGGAAGCGGTGAAACTGTTGTGCGGGCAGCTGGAGAAGGCCGGAGTGAAGGTTTCCCTTCATGATCTTGCCAGGGATGATATGGCGGAAGCGGTGGAGGACGCCTTCCGTTATGACAGGCTGGTGCTTGCCACCACCACCTACAACGCCGGGATCTTTCCCTTTATGAAGACCTTCATCGATCATCTGCTGGAGCGCAACTACCAGAAGCGCACGGTGGCAATGATCGAAAACGGTTCCTGGGGACCCATGGCGATGAAGGTCATGAAGGAGGCCTTCAAGAACTCTAAGGAGATCGTTTTCGCGGAAAATAACGTGACGCTGCTGTCCGCCCTGAATGAAAAAACAAGGCAGCAGGTACTTGCTCTGGCGGATGAGCTTTCATCTCCTGAACGAACGGCGTAATTATTTTAAGAAATTTTTCATTTTTCGAGAGAAAAATGCAAGAATTGCATGAGAAAAAAGAAAAGAATGGATTTTCCCTTCCGGTTATACTATAGAAAAACTGTTAAGAAGAAGGAATGGGATCATGACATCAAGGGACGGGGAAATCCATTATGTGAATATCGCCCGGACATCCGGGGAAAAGAAGATGCCTGCCGGGGGGAAGGTATCAGGAGGGACAGGGCGTAACAGCAGGAAAAAAGGGACAGAACCTGGCGGCGGAAAAAGAAAGACAGGGCATGGCGGCAGGAAAAGATCAGGTCACATGGTATGGATCTGGGCTGCCGCCGTCCTGTTTGTTGTCTGTATTTTAAAGCTGGCGGATCTGTTTTTGTTTCCGGCCGGGAAAGATAAAGGCGCCGGATTCCCGGGGCAGGGAGGGAAGAATATGGAAACGTCCTCCGGGAAAACAGATTCGGAAGCCGCGGGGGAAGAAGATTATCAGGAGATCCTGGAGCTGCTTGGAAGGGACGTGGTGTCAGGAAGCTCCAGGGAAGAGCTGACTGCCCTCGAGAAGCTTTTCGAAAATAACGAAGAGGCCAGGGATTTTGTCCTGGGCTATCCTAAGAGGGAAGAGATGCGGATGGGTTCCATTGATCTGTCGGAAGATTTTACCAGCGGGACGGTGCCTCTTTTGATGCAGTGGGATCCAAGATGGGGTTACGATCTATATGGGGACAGTATGATCGGTCTTGCAGGATGCGGACCCACCTGTATGACCATGGTATATCTTTATTTCACGGAGGATATTTCAGTCAATCCCCGGACTATGGCTCAGTTCGCCTACAAGAATGGGTATTATGTGAATGGAGGGACCAGCTGGGATCTGTGGACGGAAGGGGCGGAGAAGCTTGGGCTGAAGGGAGAAGAGCTTCCTCTGGATCAGGCCAGAATGGAAAAGGCTCTGGACGGCGGCCGCCTGATCGTCTGCAGCATGAGGCCCGGGGATTTTACCACAACCGGACATTTTATCCTATTATATGACTATGATGAAAAGGGATTTTATGTCCATGATCCCAACCGCAGGAGCAACAGCGAAAAACAATGGACGTATGAGACCCTCAGCGGACAGATCAAGAATCTGTGGGCGCTGGGAGAACAGTAAGAGATAAACGGGCGAACCGAAGAAAAGGACAGAAGGACAGGTAATCAGAAATGGGGGGATCCGGTTCATGAAAGAAAAGGCGAAAAAAGCAGTATCATTTTTGAATGACCTGATAACCGGGATGGACAGAGGACCTTTCTGGATCGTTGGGTTTATCATCCTGGCAGTAAATATCATACCCTGTTTATATCTGGGGCAGGGCAGTATTTTCCCCTATCATGACCAGCTGGACGAAACGATTCTGTCTTATGTATTAAATGCAAAGTATCTTGGAAAGGGAGCGGAATATTTTCCGGAACTGTTGGGAGGAGTCAATGTCAGCGGAATGCAGCCTTCTGCAGTGTTATTTATTCCGTTATATCGGCTTTTTCCCGCTTTTACCGCATTCCTGATCCAGTGGATGGTTGTAGTGGCCTCCGGTTTCTTTGGCATGTATTTCTGCGTTAAGGAAATTATCGGCAGCAGTATTCTGGCAGTGACGGCTGCCGGAATATTTTCCATGCTTCCCACAGCGCCGATTTATGGTCTGTCGGTTGCGGGGGTGCCTCTCTTGTTATGCTGTTTTTTATGGCTTTATCAAGGGAAAAATAAAGTGCGCAGCATGATCCTGATATTATTTTTCGGATTAACGACCCATCTGGTTTTAATCGGCTACGTTGTCCTGGCTTTCTGGGGTGCGGCGCTGCTGTATTCATTAAGAAGCAGGGAATCCAGAAGAAAAAGCAATTGGATCTGGGCCGGATTTATCTGTCTTGTGCTGGTCTATATCGTGGTAAACCACGATCTTTTTCTGGAACTGATCCTGAAAAAGAGCCAATACATAAGCAGCAGGGAAGAGATCGTAAATTATCCGGGCGACTTCTGGGATATGGTGAAAAACGTGTTCCTGCAGAGCGGCCAGCACGCGCAATCCCTGCACAGATATCTGATCCTTCCGATCCTGGTCATATTGGTCATGGGAGGGATCCTGTATCATAGATTTGGACCGGATTTCAGAAAGTTTTACAGAGCCGCTTTAGGGGGGATGGTCCTACTAGGGCTGATCGCCCTGTTTTATGGCTTCAATAAGTGGCAGCCGATAGTAGAATTCAAAAATCGGTGCACCGGTTTTTTACATTATTTTCAGGCGGAACGATTTTATTGGCTGTATCCATCCGGATGGTATCTTGAGTTTGCGCTCTGCTTTTTTTTGTGGTGGCATCCGTGGGACAGGAAGATGTATGAAAACCCTGGAGAAAGGGTATGCCGGGACGGTCTCCTGAAAAAAATGACGGGGGCTCCCATAACCAAACTATTGATCCTTTGCCTGGTGCTTCTCCCCACTCTGCAGGAGGTAAAGGTAAATTCGTATTTGTATTTAAATGTGAATCAGATAAACAACGGATCCGATATAACGGGATATATCTCCTGGGAAAGCTTTTATGCTGAAGATCTGATGGAAGAGCTCGAAGAAGTGATCGGGCGGGATATGACCTCTTACAAGATCGTACATTTGGGGATCAACCCGACACCGGCTCTGATGCATGGCTTTTACACGGCAGACGGCTACTCCAACAATTATCCGCTGGAGTATAAGCATCGCTTCAGAAAGGTGATCGCCAGGGAGCTGGAAAAAAATGAACAGACCAGACTGTATTTTGATGAATGGGGAAGCCGCTGCTATCTTTTCAACGGGGCGTCGGGAAATGCCTGGATGTTGGGGAAGGATCAACAGGTGGTGTACGAAAGACTGGATCTTGATATGGATGCGTTAAAAGATCTGGGCTGTGAATATCTGTTTTCCTGCGGGGAAATAAAAAATGCAAAAGAACTGGGATTGGAGTTTATGGGCTACCATACCACGGAAAAAAGCTACTGGGGGATCTGGCTTTATCGTCTTTAAAGCGGCGGGAAACTTATATTTTCAAACGTTCCGAGATCCGCGTTTTATAAAAACCCGACTCGACAAAACAGGAGCCATGGTGATATAATAAGGACAGCAAAGGAGGCGGTAAAAGAATGTATGCAGGATCATGAGGAGGGTTATCCGTCCCTTGATGCAGAACTGTTTGGCAGGAAATTAAGAAAAGCCTGCGAACGGAGGCATGTGACGGCGGGAGAACTGCAGCGGTTTCTTCATCTGGGATCTGTGCAGGCGGTCTATATGTGGTTTGAAGGAAAGAGACTGCCGAACCTGGATAATTTGTACGCCATCAGCAAGTACCTGCATCTTTCCATGGAGGAGCTGCTGGAGGAAAGAGGCAAAGAGGAAGAGAGGCTGATGGAGAAAGATCCTGTCCAGGGCATCAGGAAACGGCTGCTTTTTTACTGGATGCATTTATGAACCGATGCATTTAAGAGAAAAGGGGTATCCTCTGAGAAACGAAGGAAACGCATGCTGAACAACGAAAGAAAGGTATATTGAACGACAAAAGAAAATATATTATAACATAAATTGACTGGGGTTGTCATTTAACACGCTGTTAAATGACAACCCCGATTTTATATGGTATGATGAAAACATTCAAAAATTGGATGATACCATTGGGGAAGGGGAATCCCATGGTATTGTCAGAGCATACCTATGAGAGATATTGCCTCAAAGGGGATCAATGATTGTGTAATGGTAAGAGCGTCTGACTCTTTACCAGTCGTGGCTATCGTCTGTCTTACGATCAGAGCAGCATTCTGATGATGGAAAATCCGGGCAGGAAAGGAGGTTCCAGGAAGTATCGGCGTCTGTCCATCGTTCAGAAAATCTAGTCAATCTCAAATTATTCCAACTATTTTAAATCACTGAAAACGAAGCAATATAATGAACAAATTGAAGGAGATGCAGAAAAATGACCTATGAAGATTTTAAGGGCGAACTGTATCGTATTATCATGCAGCAGGAGGAAGTGCAGGGAAGAAAGATAATGCTGCTGGAGAGGGGATATACGACACAGGATGAGCAGATGTTAAGTATGATACGGTACATAAACAGGGTTACTTCCGGCAGGGAGGATGATGTGATCCATGAGGACTATATACATGTGGTGTGGGGAGATGGGAGTATCCGCAGTATGATGAACTGGGATATTCATGAATATTTTGAACGTTATCAAAAGGAAGGCTGGCAGAACATCATACCGGAGCTTTTGCAGCGGATCCAGCGCTCCGGGCTCAGCACCCAGTGGCTGCATCTGGGAAAAGAGGGCTATGAACAGACGAAGGACAGGCTGATTCTCAGACCCATCAATTATCAGCTGAACCGTTATGAGCTGGAAGACAGCGTATACTGGAAATTCGGGGACATCGCCCTGACTCTGTACGGCGTGGTCTATGATGCAGAGGATGATTATATGACAATGAAAATGAGGAAGGAAATCATAGAGGAATGGAATATTTCTGAGACGGAGCTTATGGAAAATGCATTTCAGAATACGATTCACCTGATGCCTCCCAGGATTTACAGGAGCACGGATTTAAGAGCCCATCATGCTTTTGAGGAAGGGGTCTTTATGATTCAGGAGATCATTCCTCCTGATCAGGATATGACAGGGAAGGATCCGGCAGAATTGTTTCAGCCGGGAAATGAGGTGGACGGCACGTTGGGATACCGCCTTACGACGTCAAAATCCATCAATGGGGCCATCGCGATTTTTTATCCCGGAGTAAAGGAGCGGCTGGGAGAACTGTTCGGAGATTATTACGTAGGGTTCACCAGTATTCATGAAGCGGTCATTCATCCTGTCGCCAGGCAGTCTCCCCTGTGCATGAAGGAGTCCATCCGGGAGATCAATGCGGCGTTTCCCCGGGAAGAAATGCTGACCAACCGCGTTTACCGTTATAATACATGGAACCAGGAACTTGTGGAGGTTTAGGCGGCCGGCTGGCGGCTGGCCAAACTGCTGCAGGAAAATCTTCCAGAATCCCGTTCTTCTCTTGACATTGCCCCTTCAGACGGATAAAATAATCCTATCTGGCTGAAGAACTTCGGGAAGGAAGCCGGTGAGGCAGGCTGTCAGACCAGGGCGGCGGATGGGAGAGATTATGTTATATTGGCTGATATCGGAGAACTATGCTTCTTTGATTTCTTTTATTGGGGTAATGTGCGCGTTTATCGCGACGGTGGCAGCCCTTGCAAAGCTGGGCCCCCTTCTTCCCAAGGATCATGGAAGGGATTATGCGGTAGAGGGCAAAAAAGCGGCAGGAAAGCCCAGGGGAGCAGGGATCATATTCATCTGGGTCTTTGTGGTTTCGGTCCTGTTGTTCACTCCGTTTGAATCAGAAAATGTGATTTATCTGATCCTGCTGGTAATATGTATGATGACAGGTTATCTGGACGATGCGGCCAAGGCTCCCTGGGGGGAATACAGAAAGGGTTTTCTGGATCTGTGTGTGGCGATACTGGTGGCTCTTACTTACCTGCATTTTCATCCCAGCGGATTTGAGCTGGCTTTTGCCGGTCTGTCGGTTTCCCTGCCCCCTGTGGTGATGGCCATGGGCATTGTGGTGCTTGCCTGGGTGTCTGTGAATGTGACGAACTGTTCCGACGGAGTGGACGGGCTTTCGGGAACCCTCGCGATCATCACCCTGATGACCATTTATTCCATCGAACGCATGAAGGACAAGGCAGGAGACTTTTCGTTTTTGATCCTGCTTTTTACGGTCTGTATCCTGGGCTACCTGTGGTACAACGCCACCCCCAGCAAGCTGATGATGGGGGATGCGGGCTCCCGGGCAATGGGACTGTTTATCTGTATCGCCATTTTGAAAACGGGATATCCTTTCCTTTATATCCCGGTGGCTCTCATGCTGATCCTGGACGGCGGCCTGGGACTGGTCAAGGTGGCGCTGCTTCGCTTTTTTAAAATTCATTTCCTTACAAATATAAGACTGCCGCTTCATGATCATGTGCGCAAAAAATTCGGATGGTCCAATACCCAGACGGTTTATCGGTTTGCCATTATTCAGATCATTTTATCCATGGCGGTTTTGTTTGCCCTGCAGGTATAACGCTATTTGTCGGCTGCTGAATGAAATTGAACGTCTGGAGGAATTTCTTTCGGCAGCCGACATGACGGGAACGGGAGGAACGAAAAATGTATGATGAATTAACGGCCACAGATATTAAGAAGATGGAAGAGGAGATCGAGTACCGGAAGCTGGTGGTCCGGCCCCAGGCCCTGGAGGATGTGAAGCAGGCCAGAGCTCATGGGGACCTGAGCGAGAATTTTGAATACCATGCGGCCAAAAAGGTGAAAAACCAGAACGAAAGCCGGATCAGATATCTGGAGAAGATGATCCGGACTGCCAGGATCATATCCGAGGAATCCGCGTCCGATGAGGTGGGCATTAACAATACCGTAACGGTGGAGTTTCTGGACGACGGCATGGAGGAGATCTATAAGATCGTCACCACAGTGCGGGGGAATTCCCTGGAAGGCCTGATCAGCAACGAATCTCCTCTGGGCAAGGCTCTGCTGGGCCATAAGGAGGGAGAGACAGTCCATGTACAGGTAAACGAGGCTGTGGGCTATGACGTGTGCATCAAAAAGATAGAGAATACAAAGGATGAAGGAGATCAGATCCGGAGCTTTTGATCCTGACCGGAGATACATCATGAGGAAAGCGTGGAGAGACACGCGGATAGGAGCGAAAAATGAAGCAATATCTTATGTTCGACCTGGACGGAACCCTGACGGATCCCAAGGTGGGGATCACCACCTGTGTGCAGTATGCCCTGGCGGATTTCGGCATTGAAGAGCCGGATCTCGATAAGCTGGAGCCCTTTATCGGTCCGCCTTTAAAGGACAGCTTTATGGAATTTTACGGAATGACGGAGGAAGAGGCAGACCGTGCCATCGCAAAATACAGGGAGCGTTTTCAGGATAAGGGAATTTTTGAAAACGAAGTATATGGAGGGATCTATGATCTGCTCCGTACCCTGAAGGCGGCAGGAATGCATCTGGCTGTGGTATCCAGCAAGCCTACGGTATTCGTGGACAGAATTTTGAAGCATTTCAAGCTGGACTCCTATTTTGAGGTGGTCCTGGGCAGTGAGCTGGACGGTACCAGGGTGAAAAAGGCTCAGGTCATCATGGAGGTACTGCGGAAGTTTTTTGGAGACAAGCCCATTCAAAATGATGAAGTATTCATGATCGGAGACCGCAAGTTTGACGTAGAAGGCGCCAGAACCTTCCATATCGAGAGCATCGGCGTCACCTACGGCTACGGCAGCATGGAGGAATTAAAGGAAGCCAGGGCGGATTATATCGTGCAGAGCGTGGCTGAACTGAAAAAGCTCCTTTTGCGCGAGGTGGACGCGAAGAAACGCATGGACGAGGTTCATCAGGCCCAGCAGCCGGGAGGGAAGAAGCCCCAGAACAGGGGGATGAAGGATCTGTGGAGAGTACTGCTCCCTTACATCTTATTTATTTTGGCAAGAAGTGCGGCAGGGCTCTTTTTTACCTCCATTCTGCAGATGCTTTCCCAGAATGAGGGCATCAGGAATTATATTGTGGTTCAGCAGGGCGAAGAAATGTCCATGACCGGATTTGCCAGCGTGATCGTAACGCTGTTCAGCTATGTGGTGGCGACCCTGTTCATCATAAGATATGCCCGGCCGATGATAGCCGAAAGAGGGGAGGAAATGAAGCTGACTCATCTGAAGCCGGAGCCGGTGAAGAATTACGTGATCTTCGGGGCAATAGCCCTGGGAGGCATCCTGAGCTTCTTCGCCCTGATGGCCAGTTCCGGGCTGGTGGATGTGGCGGGCTCCTATAATGCTGCCCTGGAAACGCCGATGTTTGTTCCTTTTGTGCTGAGCCTGTTTGTTTATCATTGTATCTGCACTCCCATTTCGGAAGAGCTGATGTTCCGTGGGATTGTTTATAACGGCGTAAAGCGGTTTATGAGCCCCAAGATGGCGCTGCTGATGTCGGCGCTTTTCTATGGATATTATTTTGGTTACTCCATTTTGATGTTTTACGGTATTCTTCTGGGACTGCTTGTGACCTATGCTTATGAATTCTTCGGGGATTTTCGTGCTGCAGTGGGAGTTCACGTGCTGATCAATCTGGTTTATTTCCTGATCAATTATACTCCTCTTGCCCGGAGCCCTCTTTTAAGCTGGCCGGCATGTGTGGCGGGTCTGGTGGTCATGGGAGCGGGATTGTTCCTGATGATAAGGGAAAAGAAGGTGTTTTAGAGGCTATGAGGGGCGGAAAAGGAAGAAGAATTCCCGGAAAGGGTTTTGCCGGGAAGGGTTTTGTCGGGCTAAGGCTTATTCCGATACGTTATATCCCGGTATATTTTATCCTGCTGTTTTCGGCAGTATTCCTTCTTGTGGGATGTGGAGAGAGAGGTGAGGTTTCTACTGCAAATGTGTGGGCGGAGGATCTGTCTGTGCCTGCGCTGCAGGAAACCGGAGAAGAGGATCAGGAAGAAACAGACAGCCTGACTGATGCTCCTGAAACGGCAGAAAGCATGCCTGAGACGGAAGAAGAGGAAGCTTTCGAGGAGTACGATATTTCCCTTATGGCGGTGGGAGACAACCTGATGCATATGGGAATCGTCAATACGGGGAAACAGCCTGACGGAAGTTATGATTTTTCCATGTTGTTTGAGGATATTGCGGAATATCTGGAGGCGGCGGACATTAAGATCATTAACCAGGAGACCATCCTGGGCGGGAATGAAAAGGGCTTTTCCGGGTATCCGGCCTTTAATTCCCCTACAGAGGTGGGGGATGCCATTGCGGCCGCAGGATTTAATGTGGTTCTTCATGCCACCAATCATGCGGCGGATCAAAAGGTGGGGGGCATAGACAGCTGTATCGATTTCTGGAAGACCCATCCGGAAGTACTGATGCTGGGGATTCATAAGCCTGATTCGGAGGAACCTGTAAACAGGGTGCCTGTTCTGACCATAAAAGGAGTAGATTTTGCCATCCTGAATTATACCTTCGGACCCAACTATGAGGTGGTCTCCTCTAACGTGTCCGACCGGCTGGAGCTGCTTTGCGCGGTAAATGAAAAAACCAGGGCCATCGACTATACGGTGATCAATCCCCAGGTGCTTGAGGACATCCGTACTGCCAGGGAAATAGCGGATGTTGTTATCGTCTGTCCTCATTGGGGGACGGAGAACAGCATGACCCCTACGAAGGCTCAGGAGAAGTTTGCCCAGCAGATGACGGACGCGGGAGCTGATCTGATCGTTGGAACCCATCCTCATGTGGTGCAGAGGACGGAATGGCTGGAATCCGAAAGCGGCGGCAGGACTTTATGCTTTTATTCCCTTGGAAATTATGTGTCTACGATGAAAGGCGCCAAGAATATGCTGGAGGGAATGGCCTGGGTTACTTTTCATGTGACGGAGGAAGGCGTTGAGATCAACAGCGAAAAAACAGGAATGCTTCCCATGGTCTGTCAGTATTCCTACAATCCGAACCGGTTTGAAAAAATTTATCTGCTGGATGAGTACAGCCAGGAGTTGGCTTCTGTTCACGGAATCATCCCCTATGGCGGGATCACTTTTTCCTTCCAGGATCTGGTTGGATGGAGCGAAGAGGTCATAGGGGACTGGAAGCTGACGAGGGAAGAGATCTTGGATGTTCCTCCCAGGGTCGCCGGTTAGTCGGTTAGCTGGTTAGTGTAAAAGCTGCAATTCAACCATTGCATTAATCATCCATTACGTCAATTAATCAATTACATTTTTGATCCCGATAAAGGTGTTGTCATAGTATATATTACTGATGATGACGCCTTTTCTGGAATTTGCGGAGTGGATGATCTGTCCGTCTCCGATATAAAGCCCTACGTGAGTACATTTGGAACCCTTTGAACTGTAGCATACGATATCGCCGGGCTGGATCTCATCGGCGGTGATCTCTCTGCCGTTGGAATTCCATTGACCCTCGGGAGTCCGGCTCAAAGAATATCCGAAGTCCGCATATATGTAACAGGTGAAGCCGGAACAGTCGGTTCCTGAGGTCAGGCTGCGGCCGCCGCTCACATACTTGTTCCCGAGAAACTGCATGGCGTATTCTACGATAGAAGAGCGCAGCTCTTCATTGGAGGTGTAGTTGGTTCCTGCCGGAACGGGAGTAAAGGTATTCTCCGGCTTGGAGCTCTCTGCTTCCTTTGCCCTGGCTGCAGCCTTGCGCTGTGCTTCCAGCTCCGCCCGTTCTTCTTCTATAGATTTTGCATATTTATATTCTTCCACTATAGTGGTATATTCTGCGGCGATATAACCTGTGGTATCTTCGGTATACTGAACCTTCATCCACTCGTCGCCTGTTTCCAGGATTTTGACCTTTTCCCCATTGTCGAGGTAGCCGATCCTGGAGGCTTCGGTGCTGGGCTCTTTTCTCACGTTCAGCCGGCTTGCCTTTACCTGGGCGTATTTCGTAACATAATCATCGATCACGGCGGCAGCGTCTTCTCCGTAAATGAAGTACTGAGCCTTGATATAGCCCTCTACGCTTCCGGAGACCACCTGAAACCACATATCGTCTCCGGCGCCTTCTGTGGAAAGAATCTCTGCCACAGAACCGTCGTACATTTTGCCGAGAATCTTTCCTTCCGTGCTGGGAAGGCTCCTGACGTTAACATAGTTGTTCACATCGGCGATGGCGAATGTGCTGTATTCGCCTTCGGAGTCTCCGTCTGTCCCTTCGGCGTCGGATCCGGTATCGGATACTCCCTGGGATATACCCCGGGATACTCCCTGGGATTTGTCCTGGGATCCGCCCTGGGCAGCGCCGGAAGGATCTGAAGGAAGGGTTCTGCTGTTTATGAGATTTGCGGAAGAGGATGAAAAGATCCCTCCTGTGGCCTGGTTATCAAAAATATCCCGTGCGGTTACATTTGCAGTTGTGTTGTTTTCCTGTGAGATATTGGAGTTGGCGGAATTTACAAGATTTCCGGCTTCGGCGGCTCTGCTTTCAAACTTCGCCGTACTGCATCCCAGGATGAGAAGCATCAGGCAGGGGCAGAGGGTATTTAAAATTTTTTTCTTCATCGAAAGGTACCTGCTTCATTTGAATGATATTGGTTTTGAACTATATTGGTATTAAACCGTAATGGTTTTTATTTCCAAACATCATTTTAACATATTTGTAATAAATATTCAATGATAAATGCGAAAAAATTACAATTTATTACAAAATCGTTACATGCGGTTCGAACCCTAATTATCGTAAAAAATCGAATTCCGATGTGATTTATGGTACAAATTAAAAAATTTAACTGTAAATTTGCTTCAACGATTCCAATATGTCAAATAATCTGACAATAATCGTAAAAAAAGCTATTTACAGATTCGGAATTTTGGTGTATAGTAAGAAAGGTCGCAAAGGAGCGGAGGTTTTCTTTGCGACCTTTTTTTATGGCAGCCGAAAGAAAAAAGGTTTATGCCAGCCGAAAGGAAAAAGGTTTATGCCAGCCGAAAGGAGAAATGAGATGTTTACAGCGAAAAACGAGCATCAGAGGGCGCCCTTGTACCAGGAGCAGTTCGAGCACGATAACTGCGGAATCGGCGCATGCGTGAATATTAAGGGGCAGAAGAGCAGGGAAACCGTGGAAAACGCCCTGAAGATCGTGGAAAACCTGGAGCACAGGGCCGGCAGGGACGCGGAAGGCAAAACAGGGGACGGCGTCGGGATCCTGACCCAGATCCCACACAAGTTCTTTGCCAGGGTGACGAAGCCCCTGGGGATCGACATCGGCGGGGAAAGGGAGTACGGCGTGGGCATGTTCTTCTTCCCCCAGGAGGAGCTTAGGCGCAACCAGGCCAAGAAGATGTTTGAGATCATCGTGGAGAAGGAGGGCCTTAAGTTCCTGGGCTGGAGGGAGGTTCCCACCTTCCCCAATGTGCTGGGCCACAAGGCTGTGGAGTGCATGCCCTATATCATGCAGGCCTTTATCAAGAAGCCTGCGGGGGTGGAAAAGGGACTTGCCTTCGACAGAAGGCTTTATATCGCCAGGCGGGTTTTCGAGCAGTCTTCGGACGATACCTATGTGGTGTCCTTAAGCAGCAGGACCATTGTCTATAAGGGCATGTTCCTGGTGGGGCAGCTGCGCACCTTTTTCGCGGACCTGCAGAGCGAAGATTATGAATCCGCCATCGCGGTGGTACATTCCCGTTTCTCCACCAACACTACCCCCAGCTGGGAGAGGGCCCATCCCAATCGCTTTATCGTCCATAACGGGGAGATCAACACCATCCGGGGCAATGCGGATAAAATGTTGGCGAGAGAGGAAAATATGGCTTCCGAACACCTGAAGGGTCAGCTTCATAAGGTGTTGCCTGCCATCAATAAGACCGGCTCCGACTCCGCCATGCTGGACAACACTCTGGAATTTCTGGTGATGAGCGGCATGGATCTTCCCCTGGCGGTGATGATCACCATTCCGGAGCCCTGGGCCAACAATAAGACCATGTCCCAGACCAAGAAAGATTTTTACCAGTATTACGCCACCATGATGGAGCCCTGGGACGGTCCTGCTTCCATCCTGTTTTCCGACGGGGATATCCTGGGGGCGGTGCTGGACCGCAACGGACTCAGGCCTTCCCGTTATCTGATCACCACGGACGACCAGCTGATCCTTTCCTCCGAGGTTGGGGTGCTGGACATCGATCCCGGTAAGATCAAGGAGAAAAACAGGCTGCGTCCCGGCAAGATGCTGCTGGTGGATACCATTAAGGGAGAGGTGGTGGACGATGACCATCTGAAGGAGGGCTACGCCTCCAGACAGCCCTATGGCGAATGGCTGGACGGCAACCTTGTCATGCTGAAAAATCTGAAGATCCCCAACCAGAGGGTGCCGGAATACACCTATGAGGAACGCCAGAGGATGCAGAAGGCCTTTGGCTATACCTATGACGATATGAAGACCAGCATCCTTCCCATGGCAAAAAACGGGGCGGAGGCCATAGCCGCCATGGGGATCGACACTCCCCTTGCCGTGCTGAGCAAGACTCATCATCCCCTGTTCCATTACTTTAAGCAGCTGTTTGCCCAGGTGACAAACCCGCCCATCGACGCCATCCGGGAGGAGGTGGTGACCTCCACCACGGTTTACATCGGCGCGGAAGGCAACCTTCTGGAGGAATCCCCTGGAAACTGCAATGTCCTTAAGGTGAACAACCCGATCCTGACCAATACGGATCTTTTGAAGATTAAAAATATGAAGGCGGACGGCTTCAAGGTAGAAGTGGTTCCCATTACCTATTATAAAAATACCAGCCTGGAGAGAGCCATCGACAGATTATTTGTGGAGGTGGACCGGGCCTACCGGGACGGCGTGAATATCCTGATCCTGTCGGACAGAGGCGTGGACGAGAACCATGTGGCCATTCCTTCCCTGTTGGCAGTATCCGCCCTGAACCAGTACCTGGTCCGGACCAAGAAGCGCACCAGGGTCGCCCTGATCCTGGAGTCCGGAGAACCCAGGGAGGTCCATCATTTCGCCACCCTGCTGGGCTACGGCGCCTGCGCCATCAACCCGTATCTCGCACAGGATACCATAAAGGAGCTGATCGACAACCATATGCTGGATAAGGATTATTATGCGGCTGTGGACGACTACAACAATGCGGTGCTTCACGGCATCGTGAAGATCGCCTCTAAAATGGGCATCAGCACCATCCAGTCCTATCAGGGTTCCCAGATCTTCGAGGCCATCGGCATCGATCCGGAGGTGATCAACCGGTATTTCTGCAATACGGTGTGCCGGGTGGGAGGCATCACCCTAAAGGATATCGAGAGGCAGGTGGATGAGCTGCATTCCATGGCCTTCGACCCCCTGGGGCTTGGGAACGACCTGACCCTGGACAGCCCGGGGCACCACAAGATGAGGAGCGGCGGCGAAGAGCACCTTTACAATCCCGCCACCATCCATCTGCTGCAGGAATCCACCAGGCGGGGGGATTACCAGATGTTCAAGCAGTATACTGCCCTGGTGAACGATGAAAATTCCATCAAGAACCTGAGGGGGCTCATGGACTTCAATTATCCGAAGAAGGGGATCCCCATGGAAGAGGTGGAGAGCGTGGAATCCATTGTGACCCGGTTTAAGACCGGCGCCATGTCCTACGGCTCCATTTCCAAGGAAGCCCATGAGACCATGGCCATCGCCATGAACCGTCTCCACGGGAAGAGCAATTCCGGAGAAGGCGGGGAAGATATGGAAAGGCTTACTGTAGGACCGGACGGCCTGGACCGCTGCTCCGCCATCAAGCAGGTGGCTAGCGGACGGTTCGGCGTGACCAGCCGGTATCTGGTGAGCGCAAAAGAGATCCAGATCAAGATGGCACAGGGGGCGAAGCCCGGGGAAGGGGGACATCTGCCCGGAGGAAAGGTGTATCCCTGGATCGCCAAAACCAGACATTCCACTCCCGGCGTATCCCTGATCTCCCCGCCGCCTCACCATGATATTTATTCCATCGAGGATCTGGCCCAGCTGATCTATGACCTGAAAAACGCCAACAAGGACGCCAGGATCTCCGTAAAGCTGGTGTCGGAAGCCGGAGTGGGCACTGTGGCAGCCGGAGTGGCAAAGGCGGGAGCCCAGGTGATCCTGGTTTCCGGCTACGACGGAGGCACCGGGGCGGCTCCCAGAAGCTCTATCCACAATGCGGGACTTCCCTGGGAGCTGGGACTTTCCGAGACCCATCAGACCCTGATCATGAACGGTCTGCGGGGAAAGGTGCGGATCGAAACCGACGGCAAGCTGATGAGCGGAAGGGACGTGGCCATCGCCGCCCTGCTTGGAGCCGAGGAATTTGGCTTCGCCACCGCTCCCCTGGTGACCATGGGCTGCGTGATGATGCGGGTCTGCAACCTGGATACCTGCCCCGTGGGGGTGGCGACCCAGAATCCGGAGCTTCGGAAGAACTTCCGGGGCAAGCCGGAATATGTGGAGAATTTCATGCGGTTTATCGCCCAGGAGCTCCGGGAATACATGGCGAAGCTGGGAATGCGCACCGTGGATCAGATGGTGGGCAGAACCGATCTGTTAAAAAGAAAAGAGGGCCTGACGGACCGCCAGAAGGAGGTGGATCTGTCCAGGATCCTTTCCAACCCCTATGCGGGCGCAAAGGAGAAGGTGACCTTCGATCCGAAGCAGGTCTTTGATTTTGAACTGGAAAAAACCCTGGATGAGAAGATCCTGTTAAAACAGTTTGCCAGGGGAATGGAAAGCGGAACCAAGAGGAGCATTGAGGTGGACGTGTCCAACAGGGACCGGGCCTTCGGTACGATTTTCGGCAGCGAGATCACCAGACGCATGGGGGACCAGGTGCAGGAGGATACCTTCCATGTGCTGTGCAAGGGAGCGGGCGGACAGTCCTTCGGAGCCTTTATTCCCAAGGGCCTGACCCTGGAGCTTGTGGGGGACAGCAACGATTATTTCGGAAAAGGACTTTCCGGGGGCAAACTGATCATCTATCCGCCTAAGGGCAGCGCTTTTAAGGCGGAGGACAATATCATCATCGGCAACGTGGCTCTCTACGGCGCCACCAGCGGCAAAGCCTTTATCAACGGCGTGGCGGGCGAACGGTTCTGTGTCCGCAATTCCGGAGCCATCGCCGTGGTGGAGGGCGTGGGAGACCACGGCTGCGAGTATATGACCGGCGGCAGGGTGGTGGTCTTAGGACCCACCGGCAAGAACTTCGCCGCAGGCATGAGCGGCGGCATCGCCTATGTGCTGGATGAGCACAATGACCTGTATATGCGTTTGAATAAGGAAATGGTTTCCTCCTATGAGATCACCAATAAATATGATGTGCTGGAGCTGAAGGACATGATCAGGGAGCATGTGACCCTTACCAATTCCGCCAAAGGAAAAGAAATCCTGGAGCATTTCGGAGAGTATCTGCCGAAGTTCAAGAAGATCATTCCTCATGACTATGAAAGGGTTCTGAAGACCATCGTACAGATGGAGGAAAAGGGATTGAGTGCGGAGCAGGCGCAGATCGAAGCCTTTTACGCCAACACGAGACATGAGTAAGGAGAGGAGATTATCATGGGAAAACCGACTGGATTTATGGAATATAAGAGAGTGGTCAGCAAGGAGGAGGATCCGAGGACGAGGGTCAGCCATTTCAGGGAATTTAAGGAGCATCTGCCCCAGGAACAGCAGCAGCTCCAGGGCGCTCGGTGCATGGAATGCGGCGTGCCCTTCTGCCAGTCCGGGATGATGCTCTGCGGCATGGCCAGCGGATGCCCCCTGCACAATCTGGTGCCGGAGTGGAACGACCTGGTTTATACAGGGAACTGGAAGCAGGCCTACAACAGGTTAAAGAAGACCAATAATTTTCCGGAGTTCACCTCCCGGGTCTGTCCGGCCCTGTGCGAGGCGGCATGTACCTGCGGCTTAAACGGGGATCCGGTATCTACTAAGGAAAATGAATACGCCATCATTGAAAACGCTTATGAGCAGGGGTATGCAGCCCCGAAGCCCCCTAAGGTGCGCACCGGCAAAAGGGTGGCGGTCGTAGGGAGCGGTCCCTCCGGCCTTGCAGCGGCGGACCAGCTCAACAAAAGAGGGCATCAGGTGACGGTCTTTGAGCGGTCCGACAGGATCGGCGGACTGTTGATGTACGGCATCCCCAATATGAAGCTGGAAAAACGGATCGTAGAGCGAAAGCTTAAGGTCATGGAGGAGGAAGGCGTGACCTTTATCCCGGGCGTGGATGTGGGAAAGGATATGAAGGCGGATAAGCTTCTTCACGATTTTGACCGGGTGATCCTTGCCTGCGGCGCCTCCAATCCCAGGGATATCAAGGCGCCCGGGAGGGACGCAAAGGGAATCTATTTCGCGGTGGATTTCCTCCGGGCGAATACGAAGAGCCTGTTGGATTCGGATTTCGCCGATAAAAAGTATGTGGAGACAAAGGATAAGGACGTGGTGATCATCGGAGGCGGGGATACCGGCAATGACTGCGTGGGCACCAGCATCCGCCACGGCTGCAGATCCGTGACCCAGATCGAGATGATGCCCAAAGCTCCCGACCAGAGGGCGGAAAACAATCCCTGGCCGGAGTGGCCCAAGATCTGCAAGACGGATTACGGTCAGGAGGAGGCGATCGCCCTCTTCGGCCATGATCCCAGGATCTATGAGGCTACGGTAAAGGAATTTCTGAAGGATCAGGACGGAAACCTGCACGGGGTGAAGATCGTGAAGCTGTCCTGGGAGAAGGACCCTGCCACAGGCCGCATGAATATGAAGGAGATTCCGGGCAGCGAAACGGTGCTCCCGGCGGATATCGTCCTCATCGCGGCAGGCTTTCTGGGAGCCCAGCGCTATGTGGCGGAGGCCTTCGGGGTGGAGTTAAACGAGCGCACCAATGTGAAGACTGCGCCCGGACAATACCGCACCAGCAAGGAGAATATCTTCGTTACCGGCGACATGCACAGGGGTCAGTCCCTGGTGGTCTGGGCCATCCGGGAGGGCAGAGAGGTAGCCAGGGCGGTGGACGAAAGCCTCATGGGATATTCCAACCTGGTGGTATAGGGAGAGGATAAACAAAAGCGACGATAAACGAAGGGACAATAAGCAAAGGAACGGCGCCGCATGTGCAGGAAAGCCTGCATATGCGGCGCCGTCTCTTTGTTACTGTGATGCGCCTGGCGGCGCACACTTCATATTCCATGATGGTTAAGCGCCCTATATTGTATTGATGGGATCATGAAAAATTCCCGTTGGCATCACAGGTTAATACAACGTGGGCGTTGTATGTTTCTACCGTTATGGAAAGTATTTTTTTAATAAAATCAGCATCGGCAATAGCCTGATTTCCTGAACAGAAAGAGGATGCTTTTTCCAGCTCCCAGTGGCTGTTGACTATCGTATATGAATAGGAAGATTTTGTGCAGGTGGTGGCAACTCCCGGATTTATGGAAAAAGTTCCATGTACGGTAAATGTAAAGAGAGTTTCGTGGTCGGCGTTCGTGGCAGTATAAGTTTTCCAACCGGATTTCTCATAAGTATTGGAAAAAGGCATATTTTCCTTTATCAGAGTTTTTCCTTCATAAAGTGAGACTGTAATATACAGACCATCCTTTTGAAAGGTTTCTTCTTTTATAAATTCTGGTGTTGAAGGAGATGCCGGATTCAATCCCTCTGCGTGGACAGCAGGCATCGCGCTTAAAAAAATCAAGGAAAGTACAGCAATCATTTTTTTAATTATTTTGTTCATGGTAATCTTCTCCATAATTTTCATAAATGTAAGTCACATGACTGTTTTCGTTCGTTTTAATAATATATATCATTACCCCCATCGTAGTAACGATAGAAAAAGTTACAACAAGAAATAAGATTAATATCATTTTCCTGGAATGGGAAAGCCTCTTCGTGATACTCTCCGTATCACACAAAGAAAGGTATTCTGCCGCATACTGCTCGGGTTTCCCGAATTTTTTTTCTATTTCTTCCATTGTGACATCGCCTTGTGAATCGCAGAATTCACTTAAGCCGTACTTCAATCCGTTGTCAAGATGCTTCCTCAGCTTACGCGGACAGTTTTTTTGGGCTTTCTTCAAATACTCTCTGATCAATTTGTGTTTTGATGTCATTTATAGTTCCCCCTCAATATCCCTTACCCCTAATATCCTCAGGACTCCGGCTGTATGGGAGAGATATCCGCATCTGAGTTCCCTGAGGTATTCTTCCCCGAGGGATTCCAAATGATAATAGACTCTGACACGTCTCTTACCGACTTTCTCCATCCTGTCGGATATGAGTCCCTTTTCCACCATACGATAAAGGGACGGGTATAAGGAGCTTTCCTGGATCTGGTATAATCCTCCGCTTTGGATGGAAAGCTGCTGTGAGATCTCATATCCGTACATGTCGTTTTCCCGCAGTAATGTGAGAACGGATAATTCAATTGTTCCTCTTTTTAAATTATCTAAAATAGCCATATTTTGTCACCTGTTAATTAAATTTAACATAAATATTTATCATTGTCAATACTATACACCACAATATAATATTGACAAATATTAAATTAAATGTTAAAATATATTCGTCAAGGAAATAAAGACAGGAGAGAGAGGTGAGTCCAATGGGGAATCTAATGGGATATTAGGAAATGAACTATGAGGAAACAAAATGTTCTATGATGTTGTAAAAAGATGCGAAATATGTTAAATTAAGTAAAGGAGGAAAAGAAAAATGTATAAAAAAATCATGAGTATGATTATGGTGTGTGCAATGCTGGTGATGTTGTCTGGGAATTATGCAGAAGCGGCTGCTAGTGATGCGTGTGTGCATACAACGTGGGTAAAGGATGGCGCTGTAAGAGTCGATTTGGGTAACGGGGGATATCATGTAGAGAGAACGGTATCCTTTATGGTTTGTTTCACTTGTAGAAAGCAAATGACTCCTGATGAGGAAGTAAGCAGGGTAACGGTGTCTTGTAATTATAGGGGAAATCCCTATGACGATCTCGGACATAACGGAAATCTTCATAGATATCGTCTACATTGTAAATGTGGATCCAGCTATACGGTAGTTTTACCCTGCATAGTAGAAAACGGGTTACATACGTTGCCGTTTTAAATGGAAGCATATTATTCAAAAGGAGATTCTGACGAAATGAAAAAGGTTGCTTTATGGACGCTTTTGTTCTTGCTATGCGTCCTGTTATGCAGCGCCTGCGGCAAGGAGGAGGGCTGGGAGTACGGCGTGGACGGTTTTGTCTATATTCCGGAGGATACCGTGCTCTCCCGTGCTGTTGGGAAGGATGGGGAGGATTTCCATGTGGTGGGGGATTCCCTCTATTTTACCAGGAGAAGAAAGGCGATTTACCGGATCGGGCTGGATGATGGGGAGGACGGCGCGGGGGAGACCGGAGAACTCGGGGAGCCTGGGGAAGCCGGAGAACCCGGTATGGAAGATGGTACGTCTGCCCGGAAAATCGTCTCTGCAAAGGGGGATCTTGTATGCTATACGGTGGATCCGGAGGGGAACATCTATTATATAGAGAGAAAAGGAAGTCAGGATGCTCCCAGCTATACGCTGTATCAGCTGGACCAGGATGGGGTCGTAGTGTTTGAATCTGAGATGCAGGGCGTAAGCGATATACAGGAAAGGGGCATTTCAGTGGACGGGAATGGAACCGTCTATGCCCTGTGCGGGAACACGCTCTGCGCCTATGGTTCTGATGGCAGCCTCCGGGAAAACATTTCCCTGGAAGAATATGTGAACAGTGCTTCTTACTATGGAAATTTCCTGATGAAGGATGAAAGTGGGCGGGTCCTTTGTGTGCTGATCGACGGCACCACCACAAGGCATGTGCTGGCGCTGGGTGGGCAGGGACGTAAGCCTGCCGTTGTGGACGCCCTGGGGGGCGACGGGACGGAGAACTTATTTATGACGTCCGGCGGACTCCTGGCAGATACCTGGAATGACCTGCTATACAGTTGCGGGCAGGATGGGGAGGAGCCGGAGCGGGAGCTTTTGCTGCGCTGGCAGGACAGCGACCTGGCAGGCGTCTCCGTCCAGTGCGTAGAGTCGCTGCCGGGTGGGAATCTCCTAGTAAAATATAACTTTGACAAAGTAGTGGAGCTGAAGAAGACCCCCGTGGAGGAGCTGCCGCAGAAGGAGCTGGTAGTTGTGGCGTCCCTTTCCTATAATTCGCAGAGCCTGGTCAAGGCCATCGGTGAATTTAACCAGCAGAGCGACCGCTACCGGGTGCGCCTGGAGAACTTCGGAGGCGGCCTTACCCCCAGCTCGGATGCAAACCGGAAGACGAACGAGGAAGCAGGCACCCGCATGGATGCCAGCCTTGTCTCATCCGCCCCGCCGGATCTTTTGGATCTGTCGGGACTGGATATCGCCAAGTATGCCGGCAAGAAAGTCATGGCGGATCTTTCAGCGCTGATTGGGGAGAAAGAGACCTCTGCCTTCCTGGAAAATATGCTGGAGGATTATACTGTAGATGGGCGGCTGATATGCATCCCTACCAGCTTCATGCTGTACACTGTGGCATGCCGCGGGGGAGAGGCAGGAACCTTGGCGGATGGTTATGATGCCGGGAACCTGTTTGAGACCGTGAAGGCGCGCAGGGAAGCGGGAGAGGGTGTCATGATAGCCGGGGACAGCCTGCTGACGAATTTTTTCGCAGAGGAATGTCTTACAAAGTATATCAACTGGGAGGATGGAAGCTGCAATTTTGACAGCGGGGATTTCGGAAAGCTGTTGGAGTGGGTCAGAACATGCCCTGGCACATATATGGATTATGGTTCGCTTCCGGAGGAGGTATATCTGGCGGATTTAAGATTGAAGGATCTTTCTGATATTTTGCTGGTGAGGGATCTGCTGGGCGATGAGCCGGTGCTGGCAGGATATCCGACGGCGGATGCCGCCGCAGCGCGTCATAGAGCGGAGGTTGCGGATGCCTTGGGAATCGTTGAGAAGTCCGCCCACAAGGATGGTGCGGCGGCTTTTCTGGAGTACTACCTTACCAGGGAGGCGGATGTGGACATCTATGGCTGGGGGTTCCCTTCCCGTAGGGCAGATCTGGAAGAATTGAAGGAGGAGGCTGCAAAAGCGGGGTTGATAACCCTTGACAATGGGCGCAGATACAGGATCGTGGATGAAATAGATCCAACTGCCAAAGCCGGAAATGAGGTGCAATATACGCGCGCAGATTGGCAGACGTTGGTGGATCAGGTGATGGATGCCATAGAAGCGGCTGATTTTACGCCCTATACCCAGGCGCAGGAGAACGCCCTGGCGATCCTGCAGGAGGAGTCCGAGCTATATTTCAATGGCCAGAAGTCCCTGAAGGAGGTGCAGGAGGTCATCAATAATAGGATATCCAACCTGGTGCAGGAGGGATTGTAAAGGATAAAGGTAAACAGTTCAATGGTGCTGCAGAAATGTGGTCTGGTGCTGGTCAGCGCAAACCCCGGCAAACAGCTGGAGCGGGCAGTGGCGGAATTCAACCTGAGCAGCGGCCAATACCGCATCCGCCTGGAAACCATGACGGAGCTGCAGCTGGACAGCGCCCTGGTGGCAGGGAACGTCCCGGATCTGCTGGACATATGGTTCTTATTCGGATCTTTACAAATATGCATCCAAGGGCGTGCTGAAGGACCTGGAACCTTACCTGGACGCTGGAAAGAATGATCTGTTTGCGGGGGAAGAGGGCGTATGGCTTGGATACCCGATGGAGGAGGGAGAATCCGTCTGCAGGGGAGTGGCAAAGGACACGCTTTGCATAGCATCCGCTTCCAGGCACAAGGACGGTGCGTGGAGTTTCCTGGAATCCTGGCTGGGGTCAGAAATCGGCTATGGGGCCAGGGTCGAGAATGGCTTCATGACCCGGAAAAGGGAATTACATTTTGAGACAAATATTTTGAAGAAAGATGGGTGAGTTCCAGGGATGCAAGTGAAAATGAGTAAAAAGAGTTGTTTATGGTGTCTGGTCCTTCTGCTGTGTATCTTGTCCTGTTGTGCCTGTGGAAAGGAAGAGGGCTGGGAGATCGGCGTGGAGGGCTATGTTTACACCATACAGGATCCGGAATCCGGCACAGGGGAATACCCGGGTCTCTGTTCTGCCCTGGGCGAGAAAAGCGAGGATTTTCTTGTATCAGGAGATTCCCTTTATTTTACCAGGATGCAAAATGGCTCCGGAGATGTCCTTTTCAGGGCGGATCTGACAGGAGGGGAAGAAGGCAGGATAACAGCCGAGAAGGTGGATACTGCCGGTCCTGTTACAAGTTTTGCTGTGGATCCGGAGGGCAGCATCTATTACCTGGTGCAGGAGCCGATTGGGGAAACCTACTGGAGCGCCGGCAACAGCGTCCTCATGGATAATACGCTGTATAAGCAGGGGGCGGATGGGGATCCGGAGGTCCTTTTCACGGAGCAGTCGAAGCAGGGTGTCCTGGCCGTGGACAGCCTGGCGGTGGATGGAGAAGGAACCGTCTGCCTGTTGCTGGGGAGCAGGATACTCCTTTTTGGAAATGACGACAGCTCCCCGGGGAGCATATCTCTTGGGGAAGAATCGGGCATTCCCCAGTGGAGCCGGGGCTCCCTGATGTGTGATGAAAAGGGAAGGATCCTGTGTGTTTTGTGGGATTATGATAGTGGGAAAAGGACAGTTCATGAACTGCGTCCCGGTCAGAAGACCTCTTTGGTTCCCGTGGATGCTTTGACGGGATCTGTTGCGTATTCCCTCACCATGACATCCAGGGGACTCATGATTCAAAAGGACGATGGCGTGCTGTATTCCTTTAGCCAGGATGCCGGGAAGTCTGTACAGGAGCCGGTGCTTCGCTGGCAGGACAGCGATCTGGTATCCGGAAAGGTAGAGGAATTGGAAATTCTCCCGGATGGGGAGTTTCTAATAAGCTATGCAGGAGAAATTCTTCTGTTAATGAAGACCTCCGTGGAGGATCTGCCCCAGAAGGAACTGGTGGTAGTGGCATCTGTTTCCCCCAGCAGGGATCTGGAGGAGAGTGTCATTTCCTTTAACAAGCAGGACAGCCGGTACCGCGTGATGCTGGAGGATTTCGGCACAGGGGAAGGCGCGGGGCTTTTGGACGCCCGCATTGTATCTTCCAGTCCGCCGGATCTTTTGGATATTGTCGGTCTGGATATATGGAAATATGCGCAGAAAGGGGTTCTTGCCGATCTGTCTGTCCTGGTTGGGGAGGATGTGGTATCGCGTTATCCGGATAATCTGCGGGAGAGCTTTACCATAGGGGGAAGGCTTGTCTGCATTCCAAAGCAGTTTAAGCTTCATACCGTCGTATGCCGCAGGGAGGACGCAGGTACCCTCTTAAACGGTTATGACAGCGCTGAATTGGTGGATACTGTGGATGGTCTCGCGTCAAAGGGCAGAAGCACGATCTCAGGGGGCAGCGGCGGAGAATATCTGTTAGAGACCTTTTTTGCCAGGGAATATCTCACGAAGTACATAGATTGGGAAAAAGGAAGCTGCAGCTTTGACGGGGAAGATTTCGGGAGTTTCCTGGAATGGGTGAAGGACTGTCCGAAAAAGGATGAGATCTATGTTGATTACGTCCCGGAAGAAGTGCTCCTGGTGGATTATACCCTGAGCGATTTCGTGGATATTCTGAGGATGAAGGAAATGCTGGGAGACGAACCTGCGCTGGTGGGGTTTCCCAGGGCGGACAGGGTTCTGCGTCATGTGGCGGAAGCGGTAGACGGCATCTGTATCGTGGAGGATTCTCCCCACAAGGAAGGGGCGGCTGCCTTCCTGGAATACTACCTTGCGCAGGACACTTCCATCGGAACGGACGATCTGACCGGTCTTCCCTATTTCTATGATTTTCCCACGCGCAGGGAGGATCTGGAGAAGATGTTTGAGCAGGCCGTGACTCCCGGCTATGTTACCGATGAGGAAGGGAACAGGCTGAAATATTCTGACGGCAGCTACGCAATGCTGGAAAAAGGAAATTATGGCGTAGAAGGCAACATCATAAGCTATTATTTTGTGGAAGAAGAACTGGCGAAGCT
Source organism: uncultured Acetatifactor sp. (assembly GCA_947589075.1). GTDB lineage: Bacteria > Bacillota > Clostridia > Lachnospirales > Lachnospiraceae > Acetatifactor. The sequence goes on along the minus strand of CANQBS010000029.1, from coordinate 1,906 downwards.
TGTGATGGATGCCATAGAACAGGCTGATTTTACGCCCTATACAGGGGCGGAGGTACAGATCATGGAAATCCTGCAGGAGGAGGCAGAGCTATATTTCAATGGCCAGAAGTCCCTGGATGAGGTGCAGGACATCATCCAGAACCGCGTGAGCCTGCTGGTGAGCGAAGGGGCGTAAACATATAGCCTTGAGACAGGGGAATGTTGTGCAGCATCAACAGAGGATGTTGTGCAACATTCCCATTTTGATGGCTATTTTTTCCCTACATTGCACAAAATAAATGAAAATTCTATTTTTCAAAAATAATTCTTGTTTTCTGGCGCTCCCTCTTTTTAAATTATCTAAAATAGCCATATTGTCACCTTTTATTAACTTAACAGAAATATTTCACATTGTCAATATTATACACCGCAATGTATATGTTGACAAATATTAAATTATATATTAACATAATGATATCGGAACAATAGATGAGAAAGATGTTTTGGACCCGGTGGGCTTTAGGCAGTTGGAAAGGAGAGCCAGTTATGGAGAAGAGGAAGATGATGATGGAAATAAGGCGGATGTTCGTGGGGATGGTGAAGATCATGGGGAAAAAAAGGCTGGCGGCGGCGTTCACGCTTGCCCTGGCCATTGCCCTGCTTTCCTCCTGCGGGAAAAAGGAGGAGGAGCATACCTTCGGCATAGACGGGTATGTGTACGTGCCGGAGGAGGTGGAGATACCGGGGATAAAAATGGGCTGGGTGTCCAAGCCGATACTGCATGGCGGCATCCTGTACTTTAAGGCCGGGTCCAACGTGATGTCGCTTCCCATGGGGGAGGAAGACTCAGGCTCCCGGGAACCGGTGATAGCCGCCGGACCTTCCGGCACGGCAGGGCAAAGCAGCATCAAGGACTATTGCCTGGATGGGGAAGGGAACCTGTACTGCCTTACGGAGACCTTTGCCTACAGCTTTTCAGGTCCTTATGCCACAGGAGCCAGCGTAAGCTGCAGGCAGGCGGAAGGCGGGCAGAAATACAGCACCCCCGTGCCGGACAGCATCCCCCTGAATTATTACAACAGCATCCTGGAGGCGGACGGCCAGGGGAGGCTGTACCTGCTGACGGAGGAGAACTTCCGGGCATACAGCGCGGAGGGGGAGCTTTTAGCGTCCCTCCCCCTGGAGGATTACAGGAAGGGCTATGAGGGGAAGGAGGGCCTCCTGTCCGGGGCGGACGGGAAGGTATATTACTGCGTGGAAAAGGGCGTCCCCGGGTACAGCGACTACCGGCTCCTTGAGGCGGCATGGGACGGGACCCTGTCCCTGGAGGAGGCTGCCCGGGTCACGGCGGAATGCGACATATACCTCTACGGCTCCCCCTTTGGGGTGCTCTGCACGGATTATGACGGCTTCCTGTACCAGTACAGCCCGGATCTTTCATCCAGGGAGGCGGTGCTCTGCTGGAGCGACAGCAGCCTGCCCATGGACATGGAAGGCGTGTCCCAGTTTTCAGGGGAGGGGCTGCTGGCGCTGCGGTACATGGGCACGGACGTCCGGCTGTACCGCCTTGAGAGAAAGGCCTGCGGGGAGCTGCCGGAAAAGGAGATGCTGACCCTGGCGGCAGCCTACCCGTCCAGTTACGAACTGAGCCGCCTGGTGGCGGACTTCAACCTCCAGAGCAGCGACTGCCATGTGACGTTAAAGATGTACAGGGAGGATGAGGTGGAGACCCGCCTGAACGCCAGCCTGGTCTCCAAAAACCCGCCGGACCTCCTGGAGATGATGACCCTCGACATCCTGACCTATGCGGAGGGAGGGGCGCTGGAGGACCTGTCGCCGTACCTGGAAGGGAGCGGCTGGAAGAAGGAGGACTACCTGGAGAGCGTGGTAAAGGGATTTACCATAGGGGGGAAGCTGGTGTGCCTGC
>CANQBS010000028.1 GCA_947589075.1 uncultured Acetatifactor sp. | reverse complement strand
CTGGGCGCAGGGGATATTCCCATGATCTATGCTTATAATAAGGCTGATCTTCTCCATAAGGAGGATCTTTTGCCGGAAGAGAATCTGCCGAAGGTCAGGGGAGACCATATTTATATGTCTGCGGTAAATGGAAAGGGGATCTGCGAGCTGGCTGAGCAGATCAAAAGCAGAGTATATGCGGACCGGGTGGAGGAAAAATTTCTGATCCCCTACGGTGAGGGGGCGTTGGTCTCCTATTTCTGTGATAATTCCACCGTATTGGAGCAGAAGTATCTCAATGAAGGAATCTACCTTCATGTGAGCTGCCACAGGCAGGATGCGGCTAAATATAAATCGTTCGGGCTGAAAGGCTCGAGTCTGCCTGCAGGCTGAACTGTAACAACTGTAATTCCAGTTTTGGGAACTGAAAAAAGGGTGTTTTGGAAACGGATAAAAAGGTGCTTGACTTTCCGGCAAAAACAGGATAGAATATCCATGGCTGTGAAGGTGTGTAAGTAGTTTGCGGAAGTGTTTTTCAGAGAGATGCGCGGCGGGTGTAAGCGCATCAGACGTCTGCAGATGAATTTCAGCATCGGAGCTTTCCGTGAAAACTGCGGAAATGTGAAGCTGTCGGACAGGCAGGGCGAAGTTTGACAGGGTATCGCGGGTTTTGCAGAGTAAGCGGATGTAGTTGCTGCATTAAAGCAAGGAGAGTGCAGAGACAGACGTAAAGAGCGGCGGATTTCCCTTCGGATGAGATTTCTTTTCAGATGAGATTTTCTTTTGGATGAGGCGGGATCGGCTGCGTGATAAATGATCTGTCCTGAATATGGGTGGTACCGCGGAAAAAGATTCGCCCCATAGGCATTGGGCCTGTGGGGTTATTTTTATGTTTTGTGTGAGACTGCCGTACTGGGATCCTGGAAGGCCTTATCAGAAATCAGAGGAGTTTGCAGAAGAAGGAAAACCTTTCAGGAAGCAAAAAACTCTTCAGGAAGCAAGAAAACCTTTCAGGAAGCAAGAAAACCCTTCAGGAATCATGAAAACATTTTTAGAGGCAAGAAAGTATTAAAAAATGAATAGATCAGAAAGAAAACAGGAGAGAGGCATATGCAGGAGAAGAATGTTTTATCGGACAACCTTTCCAGCCTTAAGGCAAAGATTGAGACCGGGCTGGAGGAACTGAAAAGCTCTAAGGAGCTGTACGAGTTCAAGAGTGTTTACCTGGAAGGCAAGAAAAGTAAGATCAGCGAATTGATGAAGGAAATGCGCAACATGGCGGCGGAGGAGCGTGCCGGCTACGGCAAAGCGGTGAACGAACTGAAGACCTGGGCTATCCAGCGTTTTTCCGAAATGGAAGAGCGGATGAAGGAGAAGGAGCTTCAGCAGAAATATGAGTCGGAAAAGATCGACCTGACCTTACCGGGTAAGGAAACAGAGATCGGGAATCTGCATCCTGTGACCCTGGTCATTAACCAGCTGGTGGATGTGTTCGCCGGCATGGGCTTCGAGGTCTACGAAGGGGCTGAGATCGAGAATGACTATTATAATTTCACCGCCCTGAATACCCCCAAGGATCACCCGGCAAGGGATATGCAGGATACCTTTTATCTGTCTCCGGAGTTTTTGCTGCGCACCCAGACCTCTGCAGGGCAGATTCATGTGATGGAGAAAAAGAAGCCTCCCATCAAGATCTTATCTCCCGGCAGGGTGTTCCGTTCCGACGACGATGCCACCCATTCCCCGATGTTCGGCCAGATGGAGGGTCTGGTGGTGGACAAGGGAATCACCCTCTGCGATCTAAAGGGAATGTTGGACATGTTTGTGCAGAAGGTATTCGGGGAAGGAACCACTACAAGGCTTCGTCCCTCTTATTTCCCCTTCACGGAGCCTTCCGTGGAAGTGGACTGTAGCTGCTTTGCCTGCGGCGGCAAAGGCTGCAACCTTTGCAAGGGCACAGGCTGGATCGAGATCCTGGGAGCCGGCGTGGTGAATAAGCGGGTGCTGGAGAACTGCGGCATTGATTCCGAGGAATACAGTGGCTTTGCCTTCGGCATCGGTCTGGAGAGAATCGCCATGTTAAAATATGGGATCAACAATATTAAGCTGCTGTTCGGTTCCGACCTGCGGGTGCTGAAACAAATTAATGAAAAATAGCGGCTGCAGGGAAGGCAGAAATAGATTTGCGGAAAATCTATGGGAAAGAGATCCGGGGAAAAAGGAAGCAGATCTATAAATAGGAATGAAATATTGAATAGAGCGGAGGTCAGATATGTTAGTACCCTTGAGTTGGCTGAAAGAATATGTGGATATCGATGTGCCGGTGGAGGAGTTGGAGAAGCGGCTTTTTTCCGGCGGCTTTGAGGTAGAGGAATTATATGAGGTAGGAAAGGATATCAGCAATGTGGTGGTGGGTTACGTGGAAAGCTGCGAGCCTATCCCGGATACCCATCTCCATGTGTGCCAGGTGAACGCCGGGGAGCACGGGACCATGCAGGTCTGCTGCGGCGCGGACAATGTGAAGGCGGGAGGAAAATTCCCCCTGGCTTTGGTGGGTGCCACGGTTTATGCCACTGCCAAGGATCATAAGACCGTGGAAGGCGTTGCCACTATCAAAAAAGGAAAGCTGCGGGGATATGAGTCCTGCGGTATGCTTTGTTCCGGCGTAGAGCTGGGGCTGACGGAGGATCTGTATCCCGGCGCCGGCTATAACGGACTGCTGGTGCTTCCGGAGGATGCTCCTGTGGGGGCGGACGTAAAGCCTCTGGTAGGGCTGGACGACTGGATCTTTGATGTGGGTCTTACCGCCAACAGACCGGACTGCCAGAGTATCCTGGGAATGGCCAGGGAAGTGGCCGCCATGCTGGGGAAGGAATTAAAGATGCCTGCCACGGACTACACGGAGACAGATGTGAAAAAAGAAGGCTTCACCGTTACGGTGGACGCTCCTGATCTTTGCCCCCGTTACAGCGCCCATTATGTATATGATGTGAAGATCGGAGAATCTCCTGCCTGGATGAAGAGAAGGCTGGCTCTGATCGGCATGGGAGTGATTTCCAACGTGGTAGACATTACCAATTATGTGCTGAGGGAAATCGGCCAGCCCATGCATGCCTTCGACTGCGATTATCTGGAAGGCAACGCCATCAACGTAAGACGTGCCCATGAGGGAGAAAAGATCGTTACCCTGGATGAGCAGGAGTATACCATGACTCCCGCCAACCTGGTGATCTGCGACGGCGTAAAGCCTGTCGCCCTGGCAGGCGTCATGGGAGGCCTGAATTCTGAGATCCGGGATACCACCACTGCGGTGATGTTTGAGTCCGCTAAGTTCGCCAGGGATAATGTGAGAAAAACCGCCCGTTCCCTGGGCAAGAGCTCCGATTCCAGTGCTCGTTTTGAAAAAGGCGTGGACGAGTATTCCACCGTGCTGGGTTTGAAGAGGGCTCTGCACCTGATCGAGGAGCTGGGCTGCGGCAAGGTTTCCAGCTCTCATTTCGACGTGAATGTGGGCAATTCCATAGAGCCTAAGCCCATGAAGGTGAGCATCCACAAGGTGAATGATGTGCTGGGGATCCAGGTGCCTGAGAATGAGATCCTGCGGATCATGAAGGGCCTGAATTTCCAGCCCGAGATCGATGGGGATCAGCTGACCCTGCAGGTTCCGGCCTATCGTGAGGATATGCTGCCGGAAGGAGAAAGGGACGTGGAGCGCTACCCGGACGTGGCGGAGGAAGTGATCCGGATCTATGGGTATGATCATGTGAAGCCTACTTTTATGCCTACGGCCCAGGTGACCATGGGCGGCTTCAATGCGGAGCAGAAGGGGGAGCTTGCCTTAAAGAGAACCCTTTGCAGCCTGGGGATTTATGAATGTATGCATTATTCCTTCTTCTCCCCTTCCGACCTGGATCTGCTTAGGCTTCCGGAGGATGCGCCGGAGCGGAAAGCGATCCCTTTGATCAACCCCATCAACATCGACCTGTCCCTGATGCGGACGACCCTGGCGGCTTCCATGCTGAACGCCATTTCCCGCAATGAGAAGCAGGGCATCCTGGAGGGCAGGCTGTTTGAAGTGGCGAGGATCTATATCCCGAAGGAGCTTCCTCTGGCGGAATACCCGGATGAGCGGAAGGTGCTCTGCGTGGGAATCTTCGGCAGCAATGAAACCTTTTATACCATGAAGGGCATCGCCCAGTCCGTTGCGGAAAGCCTGGAAGTGGAATTCCAGTATAGTCCGGTCCAGAAATCCTTCCTGCATCCTTACCAGGCAGTAACCGTGTCCTGCGAGGGTGAGGAGCTGGGATATTTCGGCAAAGTGTCCTATGAGATCCAGGATGAGCTGAACATGAGGACTTCCGCCTTTGTCATGGAACTGGATCTGAAGAAGCTTTCCAAATGGTACGGCAAAAAGAGGGTGTTCGAGCCCCTGCCTAAGTTCCCGGAGGAGAAGAGGGATCTGGCCTTTGTGATGGATAAAGAGGTTACCTGCGGTCAGGTGGAAGAGTGTATCCGCAGGGCGAACAAGTATATTAAAGAAATCAAGCTTTTTGACGTATATGAGGGAGGACAGATCCAGAAGGGCAAGAAGAGCATGGCCTTTACCGTAACCTTCGCCCCGAAGGAGGAAGCCTTTACCTTTGAAATGATCCAGAAATTTGTGGATAAGATCTGTTCGAGGCTGCTGTCAGAGCTCCATGTGGAGCTGCGGGGGTAGAGACTTTTGCCTATATTGTCTGCCGCTGTTCCAAACAGCTATAGTTTTGCAATTGTCTGGTCATGGTTTTTGAAGAAAGGAATTAAAAAAATGAAAAAAAAGATTGGCATATTATGCGCCGGATTCCTGGCGGCAATGTTGCTCCTGTGTGCATGCGGCACAGATAAAGCAGATGATCAATCTGCGGACGGCATTCAGGAATCTACGGGCACTGTTCAGGAATCTACAAATGTCCCTCAGGAAACTGCGGGTACTGTTCAGGAATCCACGGAAGAAACCGCCCCAAAAGGGGAGGAATATATAGGAGAATGGTTTGATACGGTCAGCCAGCGTTGTCATGCAGAAATAAGCTCTGAGGATGGGATCCATTATACCATCGATATCAACTGGGCCAGTAGCGCCTGGGAGAATACGCATTGGTCTTTTTCCGGAACTTATGATGAGAGCGAGGGGAAGATCCATTATTCCGGGAGCAGGATTGAAGAGTATTATCCGGATGAAGGCGATGTTCAGGAGACCTATGCTTATACGGATGGAGAGGGATATCTGTGGATCGGCGACGACGGCATGCTTTACTGGGATGACCTGAAAGAACAGCAGGGAGAAGGACTGGTGTTTGAGAAGGCAGAGGTTTGAAAAGGCAGAGGTTTGAAAAGGCAGAGTTTTGAGACTTCTAAAAGCACAACTGCAAAGACCCATACCGGAACATACTTTGCTTCTGGTATGGGTCTTTTTTAAATCATCCAGATAGGGATGATCAGGTTGTTGCTGTCAAAGGCGCTGAATTTGTCCGCCATGCAGAGAATGGCGCCGGTGCCTGGCCGCAGGGGGGATTTGTCGATGACTTGAAAGACGCGGGTGAGGCGTTTTTCAGGTGAGGCAGTCTTCTTGATTTCCAGAGGACAGAGTTTGCCATCCCCCTCTAGGATGACGTCAATTTCTTTGGCGTCGCGGTCCCGGTAGAAATAAAGATATGGTTCAAGTCCCGCATCCTGATATCCTTTTACGATCTCTGAAACAGTGAAGTTCTCTAACAAAGCGCCGCTCATGGCGCCGCTTTCCGCCACCTCCGGCGAAGACCATCGGGTAAGATAGCAGACCAGGCCTGTATCGTAGAAGTAAACCTTCGGTGTTTTGATGGTGCGTTTCAGGACATTGTTGGAGTAGGGATGAAGCAGGAAAATAATCCCCAGGGTTTCCAATATATTTATCCATGCCTTTGAAGTTTGAAGGTCAATATCCGCATCGTCAGCCAGCGCTTTATAGTTCAGAAGCTGGGAACAGCGGGCGGCTGCCGCGGTGAGAAAGCGGCTGAACTTTAAGGCATCTATATTGCCGGAGAGTTCCCGGATGTCTCGTTCTACATAAGTGGAAAGATAAGAGGAATAAAAGACATTCCGGTCTGGCGTTTGTCCGCTTACGAGTCCCGGCATGGCTCCGCTCCATAACCGGGAAAACATTTCCGGTGTGGTGACGGGTGTAAGCTGCTTTTGTTCCGCAAGAAAATGTTCTATGTTTGTTGTAAAGGGCACACAGGGGGCGCCGATGATCTCCCGCTGGGACAGCGGCGACAGATGCAGCAGGGCCACACGTCCAGCCAGGGATTCCTGTACGCCCCGCATGAGGCGGAAAATCTGGGAGCCTGTCATCCAGAAATCACCGGGATTATGGGTCTGGTCAATGTACATTTTGATATATGGAAATAGCTCGGGTGCATATTGTACTTCATCGATTAAAATGGGCGGTTTGTGAAGCTGCATAAACATGGCGGGGTCATTCTTCGCAAGGCTGCGTTCCATGAGATCATCCAGTGTCACATATTGCCGCCCGATATTTTCCCGTTCCCTTAATTTCTGCAGCATAGTCGTTTTACCCGCCTGTCTGGGACCGGTCAGCAGAATCGCGAAATAAGACCTGCTGAGTTCCAGAATACGACTTTCCATATGCCTGCTGATATATTCCATGGCACACCTCCACATTTCGGCTGTTTTTAGTAATAATACAATTATAGCCGAAAAAATTAAGGCTTGTCAAGAATCATCTTGTACCATCCAGTACTTTTGCACTTGTTCCGCAGCACTTTTTTCATCCAGTCCATATTGCTCTTTCACCTGTTGTAGGGTCTTGTCATATGGCACTCCCAATGCCTGACAACTTGTGACCAGTATTCGAAAACCGTCTTCTCTTCCTTGAGCCAATTCTATTTCCTTTTCTGCCATCGATTGCTTCAAGTCTTTTATCTCTTTGCTTTTATCTTTTATTTCTGCCTCTTTGTCCTTTATTTCCGCCTCTTTATCTTTTAATTCCGCTTCTTTGAAGGTTATTTCCTTCTTATAAATCTTCATCTCCTCTATGGCCTTATCTCTTTCATGAAATGCATTTTCCAGCCGCTTTTGGTTATATCTTTCCTGTTTATAGTAATCTTCCATTGCCTCGCACTGCAGGCGGATCTTCTCGTCTGCAGTCAATTCATATACAGCCTGTGCCGCGCTCTCTATTTCCTTGTCCTTATCCGCCAACATCTTGATCTCCTCCCATGTGGTTGCCTTGAATAACTTGGCCCATTTTTGGATTCGGTACCGCCTGTCCTCCTCTGTTGCCAGCTTTATCTGTGTTAAGTCTAACACAGATACCCGGATTTTGTCACTATATATTTTATGGTTTTTAATATTCATCAATTTGTATGTGGCATAAAATTCAGGGTTGTCGGGGAACAGAGTAAAATCCAGGATACAGATCTGTACTACAGGCTTCATTTCGATATAATCCTGTCCTTTGTTAAGCTGGTCGAAGGAACGACACAAGTACACTATAGAGCGCTCAGGCCAGTTCCCTTGGTTCACCACCTGGAGCTCTATGTTCAGGCAGAGCTGATTGTCTAACAGCACCCGGACATCCAGGATAAATTTTTTCCGATCTAATTTTTTCCCGAGTTCTATCGGATTAGTAATGACCACATTATGTACTTTTTCCGGATGAATATGTAGTAAGGAGCACACTAATCCTTTCAAGGTTTCGTTGGAACATTGCAGAACCGCCTGGAACAGGTAATCATTTGTTAATTGGTAGGGAACCTTCCCTGTTGCTGAGTAAAAAGTAGTAACTGACATCAATAAGAACCTCCTTTTGAGGGCGGGTGGCAGAATTTGCAGACAGTTTCTGCATAATTGATAGGAACAGATTGGTATACAAGTTATTTTCTTTTTTGTGCGATATTACTCATTGTCTTTTTGGAAAAGCCGGACGAAATGTCCAATGAAAGACAAAACTCTATGCAGAGAATTACCTGAAGTTTACAGGCAATCTTTATGAACTGTCTACACTATATCTCCAAAGGAGAAAAATGGCAATCCTCTTTTCGTCGACAAATTTCGACAAATCACTGCCTAGTATACAGAGGGATTAAAAGAGTGAAAATATATAGACAAAGGTATTGACGAAAAAATGACGAAAATATTGGCAAAAGTATTCGGTTAAAAATTCCTCAGGCAGTCTTCTCAAAAACGGTCAACGGATGTATGATGAAGGCAAAGAGGTTTACGAATAATCGGCTCAGGATGATTGGAGAGGTGCGTATATGAATGAACGTTTTTTTCAGCTGCCGATTGAGAAGCAGCAGGCCATTATCAACGCAGGATATCGGGTGTTTTCCCGGAATTCTTATAAAAACAGTCCCATGAGTGAGATCGCCCAGGCTGCGGGGATCAGCAAGTCTTTGCTGTTCCATTATTTTCAGAATAAAAAGGAATTGTACTTATTTTTGTGGGATCAATGCGCTCAGATCACCATTGAATTCCTGACCAGGTATCAGTGCTACGAGCAGAAGGAATTGTTTGAAAGCATGAAACGGGGGATGAGCGCCAAAATGGAGCTCATCAGGCGATATCCGGATATGGCTAGTTTTACCATCAGGGCTTTTTATGAAAAGGATCCGGAAATCTGTGCCGCCGTTCAGGAAAGTTACCACAAGTATTTTAACTTAAACGAGGATCAGGTGCGCCTGAACCTGGATCCCGGGCAGTTTGTTCCGGGGCTGGATATCCAGATGATGTACCGCGAAATGTACTGGGCTTCGGAGGGATATCTTTGGGAGATGGTGCAGCGGGGAGACCTGGACATGGATCAGATGGAAAAGGATTTTAATGGGCTGATAGAGTTCTGGAAGAGCATTTATCTGCGGAAGGACTCCACGGAATGAGCGCAATAATTTAAGAGATATAAATGTATGCAGAGTGAGGAGGACTCAGCTATGAGAGAAACTGTTGACCAAAAGGGGAAAGGAAGCCTGGTGCAGGGAACTTATCTGGAAGAAGCGGTTTCCTATGCCATCCGTCTTAAGGGACTTACAAAATATTATGGCAGGATGCGGGGGATCGAAGGCGTGGATCTGACGGTTGGCAGGGGAGAGTTTTTTGGGTTCATCGGTCCTAACGGCGCCGGCAAGTCTACCACGATCCGCCTGCTTTTAGGTTTGGTGAAGCCCACAGGGGGAGAAGCCCGTATCTTTGGCATGAATGTTGGGAAGGATCGGGAAAAGATTCTCTCGACAGTTGGTTATCTTTCTGCCGAAGCTGCATTTTATCCCGGCATGCGGGTAAAGGATGTGCTGGAGCTGTCCGCGGGCCTGCGGGGAAAGAGCGACAGGCTAAAGAGCGACAGGCTAGAGATTGCGAAGTCCTGCAGGGAGGCGGCAGGGGAACTGTGTGAGCGTCTTCGCTTGGACACTTCCCGCAAGGTGGAGGAGCTTTCTTTTGGCAATCGAAAGAAGGTGGCTATCGTCTGCGCCCTTCAGCATGATCCAAAGCTATTGATTCTGGACGAGCCTACCAGTGGTCTGGATCCTTTGATGCAGAAGGAATTCTTCGAGATCCTGCGGGAAAGGAATCAGGCGGGGACTACTATTTTTTTATCCAGCCATATTCTTTCTGAGGTTCAGCACAACTGTAGCCGTGCCGCGATCATCCAGGAGGGGAGGATCATTGCCTGCGACAGGGTAGATGCCTTATACCGGATGGGAATAAAAAGAGTGGGTATTCGCGGAAGGGTTGATCTCAGCGGGCTTTCCGGCGTGCAGGACTTGCAGAAAATGGGAGCGGAGACCTTAAATTTCTTGTATGCCGGGGAGATGAAGCCACTGCTGGCGGCCCTGGCAAACGGGGAAGTTCATGATCTTACCATGACTGAACCTGACTTGGAGGAAGTGTTCCTGCATGATTTTCAGGAGGGAAATACTTGACCCGTGGAATGAAAAATAGGATTAGGGAATGAAAGTTTGGCTCTATAAAGAGGAAACGGAGGTTTGGACCGATGAAGATTCTGAGACATGAGTTGAGGCAGGGCAGATCCGCTTGCCTGATCTGGACGGCGATTATTGGATTTTTGATGATTGTCTGCATTTTCCTTTTCCCGGAGATGAAGGGAGAAATGGAGGAAGTGGGGGATATCTTCGCTTCCATGGGCAGCTTTACCGCAGCTTTTGGCATGGATCGGCTGAATATTGGGACGTTAATCGGCTTCTATGGGATTGAATGCGGCAATGTGCTGGGTCTGGGCGGCGCTTTTTTTGCTGCCCTGACCGGCGTTTCTATGCTTGCTAAGGAGGAACGGGACGGCACTGTGGAATTCCTGATGACCCATCCGGTTTCCAGGGTACGGGTGGTTACGCAAAAGCTGATTGCCACAGCAGTGCAGATCCTTTTCCTGAATCTTATGATCCTGGGATTTTCCTTCTTAGCCATGGCACTGGTCGGGGAGCCCATTCCCTGGAAGGAGATTCTTTTGCTGCATCTTGCTTATTTTCTGCTGCAGCTGGAGCTTGCCGGCCTCTGCTTTGGAATTTCTGCATTTTTGCGAAGGGGTGGGGCTGGCGTTGGCTTGGGTCTGGCAGTGATGGCTTATTTCCTGAATCTTATAGCCAATCTGACGGATAAAGCGGGATTCCTCAGGTATGTGACTCCCTTCGCCTATTGTGAAGCAGCGCAGATTCTTACGGAGGGAAAACTTGATTTCAGGCTGGTCATAGTGGGGATGGCGTTTATGGGAATTGGAATTGCCGCGGCGTATATCAGGTATTGCCGGAAAGATCTCATGGCATAAAGTTTTACGGTAAGTATAACAGTAAGAATAACAGCAAGGATAACAGTAGGAATAAAAGTAAGGATAGCATTAAGGATAGCAGGAAGAATAGTAACAAGGATAGCAGGAAGGACAACAGAGAATAACTTTAAGAATAACAAGACAGTCTCCCGGATTTTGAACCGATTGAAATTGTGCGGTTAAAATCCGGGAGAATTCTTTTTAAAATTAATCCTCCCTATGGATCTCTTCCGTGATTTCCGCCACCTTTTCCTCCGTCAAAATATATTTTTTATGGAAGTAAAGGATTGCCGCCAGCAGTCCGATGATGGGCAACAGGGTCATGGTCAGGCGCAGTCCCATGACGGAGGTGGAAGAGGTGTCCACAACCTCCGTGATATCCGAGGTGTCCTTGCTTAAATGGCTTAAGGACAGGCAGATGGAGGCGATGAGGGCGGCAACGCCGGAAGCCAGCTTCACCACAAAGGTCTGCATGGAAAAGATCACGCTTTCGTCCCGTCTGTGGTTCTTCCATTGTCCGTAATCTACGGTATTGGCCAGGAATACGGTGGTCAGCACCGTCAGCATTCCGAAGGCGGTAAAGATCAGGAAGGCCGGAACAAACAATACGAAGATGCTGGTGGCGTTGAAGAGCATAAGGACTAAGAGGATTCCATAGCCTGCGATCGCTAACAGGAAGCTTAAGTAGAACACCTTTATGGCGCTTAAGAATTTACGGACCAGCGGGAAAAAGAGCATCATGGAAAGGATCTGGATGCCTCCGCCGAAAGTGTTGAACAGGGTATAGCTGTTGTACCAGGTTTCCCCGCCGAAGTCATATTTGAAAAAGTAGATCACCAGGTTGGAGGTGATGTACAGGGAACAGTTGATGAGCACGATGCTGATGACGATTGTCATGGCCTGGTCGTTCTGGACCAGAGAGCGGAACATTTGTCCCACGGAAGGGGAGTCCACGTCCACGGTGGATTTTTCCTTGATGCAGATACAGGTCACCAGAATAAAAGCCACGAACAACAGCGCCAGGATCAGGGCAAATCGGGCGAAGCCGGTTCTCTCATTTCCCTGTCCCAACTGATAAACGCACCACATGGTGATGATGGTCACCAGGGCGGAGCCCACTCCGGCGCAGGATCTTCCCAGGGTGGAAAGATTTTCCCTTTCCTGGCCGCCCTCCGTGAAGGCAGGGATCATGGACCAGAAAGGTATATCCATCATGGTATAAGTCACGCCCCACAGCACATAGGTGATGGCCGCATAGGCGATGAGCCGTCCGCCGTTTAAGGATGGGGGCGCGGCGAACATAAAATACAGGATGACGGCGTTCAGTACGGTGCCGATCAAAAGCCAGGGACGGAATTTCCCCCATTTGGTGCGGGTCTTGGCCACGACGATTCCCATGATGGGATCGTTAAAGGCGTCGAATACCCGGGCGGCCATCAGGATCACGCCCATTGCAATAGCGCTGACTCCCAGGATATCCTGGTAATAGTACAGGATGTAGCTGGCGGACAGCATATACACCATGTCCTTTCCCACGGCTCCCAGACCGTAGGATGCTTTTTCCTTGATGGATAGTTTCATTTCTCCTCGCTTTCTGCTGCAGAGCAGCCCCTCTTATAAAATTTGTCAGAGATGCGGAAGCTTTCCTCTTTTCATCCCCTCCCGACTGGTATTTTATCATAAAAAAGACAATTCCACAATAAGAATTATGGCAAAAATAAACAAAAATGTAATAGTATAACTGCGCCCATGCCGAATAAATTTGACTGCCGGGTGAATTGTTACACAAAAATATGGGCGGAAATCGACAAATGGACTGGACCTTTCAGCTTTCAAACTGAGCCTGGTAAAGCTCATGATAGAAGCCCCTGGCGGCCATGAGGCTGTCGTGGGTGCCCTGCTCTACTACCTGCCCGTCCCGCATCACCAGGATATGGTTGGCGGAGCGGATGGTGGAGAGACGGTGGGCTATGACGAAGCAGGTTTTATCCTTCATCAATTCCCGCATGGCTGCCTGGATCTGCTGCTCGGTTCTGGTATCCACATTGGAGGTGGCTTCATCCAGGATCAGCATATGGGCGTCCAGAAGCATGGCTCTGGCGATGGTAAGAAGCTGCTTCTGTCCCTTGGATATGCTGGTGCCGTTGTCGGAAAGGATGGTGTTGTAGCCCTCCGGCAGACGGGAGATATAGGAATGGATTTTGGCAGCCTTTGCAGCCCGGACCACATCTTCCATGGTGGCTCCGGGTTTTCCATAGGCGATATTTTCATAAATAGTTCCGTGGAACAGCCAGGTATCCTGCAGCACCATGGTATAGGCGCGGCGCAGGGAATCCCGGGTCAGCTCCCTGATATCCTGTCCGTCCACCAGGACAGCGCCGCCGTCCACATCGTAGAAGCGCATCAGGAGATTGATGATAGTGGTTTTGCCGGCTCCGGTAGGTCCTACGATGGCGGTGAGTGATCCGGGCTTCGCCAGCATGCTGAAATCCTTGATGATGGGCTTTTCCGGCACATAGGAGAAATCCACATGGTCCAGAGTTACCTGCCCTTTTACATCGGACAGGATCTTAGCGTCCGGTGCGTCGGCTTTTTCGGGCTCCGCATCGATCAGGCCGAATACCCGTTCCGCGGCGGCAAAGGCGCTCTGCAGTTCGGCGATGATATTGGCCACCTCATTGATGGGACCGGAGAATTTACGGGAGTACTGCACAAAGCTGGAAAGGTCTCCTAAAAGGATATCCCCTCTGAGGAACAGGAGGGCGCCGAACACGCAGACCAGTGTGAGGGAAATGTTGTTGATACAGGTAACGGCGGGACCGGTGACGGTGCCGTTGGCTTCCGCGGTGGTATAAGCGTCCACCGCGATTTTATTTTTCTCCTCGAATTTTTCCAGGACAGCGTCTTCCCTGCCGTAGGCCCGGATGGTCTTCTGCCCGGAGATCATTTCCTCTACAAAACCGTTGAGTTCCCCCAGCTTTGCGCTCCTTTTGCGGAACATGGGACGGACCCGGTTGGCAAGCCACCTGGTAAAGACCGCGGTGGCGGGAACCGTGAATACAAAGATGATGACCAGCTTCGGCGCGATGGAGATCATCATGATAAAGGAAACCACCACGGTGACAATGCTCTGGAGGATCTGCAGCAGATCGGAGGACATGGACTGGTTTACCGTATCCACGTCGTAGGTGACGATGCTGATGATATTGCCTGTCTGGTATCTGTCATAGAAGCTTACCGGGAGTCTGGACATGTTTTCAAAAATATCATGGCGCATCTGTTTGGATATTTTCTTGGACAGACGGATCATGACGGCGTTCAGCAGGTAGGTCAGGATGGAAGAGAGGATGTAAAAGGCAGCCATCAGGAACACACAGTGATAAACCGTGTGGAAATCCACCTTTCCTTTTCCAAGGTCGATGGCGTTGATGGCCTGACCGGAGAGCTTGGGGCCGTAGAGGGAAAAAAGGCTGCTGGAAATGGACAGGACAAGAGCCAGGACTAAAAGCAGACGGTTCCTGCCAAGATACTGCCACAGGCGCAGCAGGAGCATTCCTCTGGAACGCTTTGTGCCCTGAAAGCTTTGTTTGCCTTCTTCTTCCGTATTACCGATATGGGCCTGTACTTTCATGGATTCCTTCGGCATGACACAGCCTCCTTTCTGTTCACTTTCTGCGGGCGGGACGGCGGAACGTTTTTTCTGTTTATTCGAAAAAAGCTCATGCGCTTTCCCTCCCTTCCCCCATCTGGGACTGGGCGATGATGCGGTATTCTTCACAGCTCTGCATTAACTCTTCGTGGGTGCCGTAGCCGATGGTCTTACCGTCGGAAAGCACCAGAATGTGGCTGCAGTTGCGGATGGAACTGATACGCTGCGCAATGAGAATAGTGGTGGTGTCGCTGTAATTTTTATGTAACGCCCTGCGCAGGTAGGCGTCCGTGCGGTAGTCCAAGGCGGAGGAGGCGTCGTCCAAAAGCAGGATCTGCGGCCTGGAGGCCAGAGCCCGGGAGATCAGCAGCCGCTGCTTCTGACCGCCGGAGAGGTTGTTTCCCCGGACCACAACCTCAGCCTTCATCCCCTTTTCTCTGGATGAGATAAATTCCGCCGCCTGTGCGTCTTCGGAGGCGGTCCGGATATCCGCGTCTTCAATAGGACGGAAGAAGCGGATATTGTCCTCTATGGTTCCTTCCATCACAAAATCGTTCTGGAAAGCCACTCCGAATTTGGAACGCAGCTCTTCGTTGGGGATGGAGCGTACGTCCCTTCCGTCGATCAGCACCTGCCCTTCCTGGGGATCATAAAACCGCATGAGCAGATTTAAAACGGTGGATTTGCCTGCCCCGGTTTCCCCCAGGATGCCGAGGCTTTCCCCTCGCATCAGCCGGAAGCTTAAGTGCTCTAAGTTGGCGCCGATGCCGGTATAGGAGAAGGTAACGTCCTTAAATTCAATATGTGCCGGGGTGCCTTCGCCGGAACCGCTGTTTTCACTGTAGCTGCTGCCTTCGCTGGAACTGCTGTTTTCACCGGAGGCGCCATTTTCCACCACGACCAGATCCTCCGGCAGCGCCAGCACCTCCGCCACTCTGTGGGCGCTGGCCTCTCCCTTGGACCACATGACGAAGATCCTGGTGATTCCCAGCATGGCGTTTAAGATCATGACAAAATACTGCAGAAAAGCGATGATCACGCCGCTCTGGCTGCTGCCGGAATTTACCCGGAAGGCTCCCGCCAGAACCACCAGGGTCAGTCCCAGGTTCAGGATCAGGGAGGTGGAAGGGTTGGTGATGGCGGTGATCATCCCGGCTTTCTGGTCGATGCGGGTCAATTCACTGTTGACATTGTTGAAGCGGTTCTTTTCATATTCTGTTTTGCTCAGAGCCTTTATGACACGGACTCCGGTGATATTTTCCTGCAGAACCCGGACCACGCTGTCCAGCACAGTCTGCTCTTCTTTATATAAGGGAACGCTTTTTTTGGTCACTACATATACAATGATGCCGATGAGGGGAAGCATGGAGATGAGCACCAGGGACAGGACCGGATCCATGCCTAACATCATGACGACGCCCCCCAGAAGCAGAATGGGGGCCCGGATGCCCAGACGCTGCATGCGTGCCAGAAGCTGGTTGATGTTATAGGTGTCGCTGGTAAGCCTGGATTCCGCGGAGGGTACGGTGAGCTCATCCATCTGCCTGGCGGAAAGCCGCTCCAGCTTTTCAAACAGGTCGTACCTCAGCTTCCTGGTGATCTTGCCGGAGCTGACTGCGGACATACGGTTGGCCCCCACATTGGCGATCAGGCACCCCGCCGCACAGAGAAGCATCAGGCCTCCATAGAGAAAGATGGGGAACAGTTTGCCGGTGGGCACTACATCATCCAGAATGATCTCCATGAAATAGGGAATGAAGAGTTCCAGAACAGCTCCGAGAAGCTTGATCCCCATGGTCAGGATAATGAATCCCACATAAGGTTTAATGTATTTTCCTAATTTTTCCATTCGTTTTCCCTTTCCATAAAGACGACTGCCTGTTCCTTCATCTTTTGCAGGATCCTGCGTGCCTGCGCCAGTTCCTCCCCGGAAAGTCCCTCTGTGACAAAAGCGTCCCATTTTTTCTGATTGGACTGGATCAGGGGAAGGAGTTCCCGGGCCTTCTCAGTAGGATAGACGTGCAGCAGGCGTTTGTCCGATGGATCGTTTTCCCGGCGGACATAGCCTTTTTCCTCCAGAATCGCGATCTGCCTTGCAATGTTGCTCTTATTGGCGTAGAGACGTTTGGCAAGCTGTTCCTGAGAAATCCCCGGCTCTTCACAGAGGGTCAGAATATAGTTGGCGTGGCAGCCCTTTAATTCAAACTGCTCCATGGAATCCGCCCGATAGCGCATAAGACAGCGGGCGATGTCGTGTATGTCGCGTGTAAGTGTATTCATATCCGGCTCCAGTTCCGGGCGCTTTTTAAGAGATGTTTCCGGAAAAGTGTTTACCGCTAAATTCGTTGCGCCCGCAACTGTTATATCACACATGATCCGTTTTGTCAAAGCTTTCTGAATGGCGCAGCTGAACTGTTGTCGGTTCTTCCTTTTGATCTTTATTTTTGTCCTTTCTTTTTTATAAAAAACAGTTGAAATATTTCGCACCCTGTGGTACAATCCTTGTTGTGTGGTGTTAGGAGGTGTGGAAATGGGAGTACTGAAGATTATTTTAACGATTATTTTCATATTGGTATGTATTGCACTGGTAGTGCTGGTATTGATGCAGGAAGGTAAGTCCGCGGGTCTTGGCGCCATCAGCGGTGCGGCGGAGACCTACTGGGGCAAGAATAAGGCGCGTTCCATGGAGGGACTGCTGGTAAAGCTTACCAAGGTCCTTGCGGTAGCCTTTATGGTTCTTGCCATGGTACTGAATCTCAGCATTTTTTCATAAGAAAGCATGGATGGAAAGAGCACTCTAGGGATAGGGTGCTTTTTTTATTCTAAAAATATCCGCTCGGAAAAGCCTGGATCTGCAGACTTTTTGAAGACGCGGACCGCAGTCGGTAAGGTTGGAGGGAATGAACGAGGGTTTTTATAAGAAAAAAAAGAATGAAGAAATAAAGAACGGCAGTGTGCTGTCGGAACTCCAGGTGATTACAGGCACCTTTATCGCCAATCCCAGAGGATTCGGCTTTGTGGAGGCAGAGGGCAGGAAAGAGGATCTTTTTGTGCCGGAGCAAATGGTGAACGGGGCTTTCCACAAGGATAAGGTGGAGGCGGCGCTGACTGTATCCCGGGAGAGTTCGAAAGGAAAGAGACAGGAAGCCAGGGTACTGCGGGTTCTATCCCACGGGATCACCCAGGTGGTGGGGACTCTGGATCGCTCCAGGGAGAACTATGGTTTTGTGATACCTGACGATCCAAAAATTTCAAAGGATATTTTTGTGCCGAAAGAAGCCATGAAGGGCGCGGAAGACGGCAGCAAAGTAGTAGTAAAGATCACGGATTACGGCGGCGGGCAAAAAGGACCGGAGGGGAAAATAACGGAAGTCCTGGGACATATGGATGATCCGGGAGTGGATATCCTGTCCATTGTAAAGGGCTATGAGCTGCCGGAGGAATTCGGCGAAAAGGTGCTGAATCAGGCACAAAGGGTCGCCAAAGAGGTGTCGGAAGCGGACTGCGCCGGAAGGCGGGATTTGAGGGATGTGACCATGGTGACCATCGACGGGGAGGACGCGAAGGATTTGGATGACGCGGTGAGCCTTTCCTTTGAGGACGGATATTATCATCTCGGAGTGCACATCGCGGATGTATCCAATTATGTGCAGGAGAATTCCGCCCTGGACAGGGAGGCACTGAACCGGGGAACCAGCGTTTACCTGGTGGACCGTGTGATTCCCATGCTGCCCAAGGCTTTGTCCAACGGCATCTGCTCCTTAAATGCAGGGGAGGACAGGCTTGCCTTAAGCTGCCTGATGACCATTGACGGGCAGGGAGAGATCATGGATTATGAGATCTGCGAGTCCGTGATCCGCGTGGACAAAAGGATGAGCTACACTGTGGTGAAGGACATTCTGGAGGATAGCCCCTGGGAGGATGATAGTCTGGCGGACAACCCCTGGGAGGATGATACTCTGGAGGATAACCCCCGGGAAGATGATGCTCTGGAAGATAACTCATTGGTGACTGACCCGCCGGCGGACAGCGCACGGAAGAATAACATCATGGAGGGTCATGCCCGGAAGAATGCTGCCGTGGCGGAACAGGGAAAAAGTTATGAGGAATACAAAGAGCTGGTTCCCTGTTTTCAGCTGATGGCAAAGCTTTCCGCGATCCTGCGGGGCAGGAGAAGGCAAAGGGGAGCGGTGGATTTTGATTTCCCGGAATGCAGGATCACCCTGGACGGGGAGGGGAGACCTCTGGAGATCAAAGCTTATGAACGCAATATCGCCACGGATATCATAGAGGATTTCATGCTGGCGGCAAATGAGACTGTCGCCCAGCATTTTTACTGGATGGAGCTTCCTTTTGTATACAGGGTTCATGATGTGCCGGACCCGGAAAAGATCAGGAAGCTGGCTGCTTTTATCAATAATTTTGGATATTATATGAAGTCCATCGGACGAAAGGGAAGGGTCGGGGAGCAGGATATCCATCCCAAGGAGCTGCAGAAGCTTCTGGACAGGATCGCCGGAACGCAGGAGGAGGCTCTGATCAGCCGGATGACCCTGCGGAGCATGAGGCAGGCGAAATACAGCACGGACTGTACCGGACATTTCGGTCTTGCCTGTCAGTATTACTGTCACTTTACTTCTCCCATCAGGCGTTATCCCGACCTGCAGATCCACCGGATCATCAAGGATCAGCTGCGGGGACGGCTGAAGGAGGAGCGGATCGCCCACTATGAGGAGATCCTTCCCGGGGTGTGCCTGCAGTCCTCTCAAATGGAGCGCAGGGCGGATGAAGCGGAGCGGGAGACGGAAAAGCTGAAAAAAGCGCAGTATATGCAGGAGCATTTGGGTGAGATCTGCGAAGGCGTGATTTCCGGCATCACTTCCTGGGGCGTCTTTGTGGAACTTCCCAACACGGTGGAAGGCATGGTGCCTGTTTCAAAGCTTCCCGGGGATTATTATATCTACAGGGAAGAAAGCTGCGAGCTGACCGGCGTATCCACGGGAAGAGCCTATAAGCTGGGAATGCCTGTGAAGGTCTGTGTAACGGGAGCGGACTGTGCGTTAAGGACAGTGGAGTTTGAGATGGCAGAGGAAGCCGAAACGGCAGGAGAGGATGAGCCCGCAGAGGAAGAAAGACCGGCAGGGAAAGACTTGCCCGCAGAAAGGTGGTATTATGGCGAAGAATGAGCCTCAGAAACTGATTGCCAACAACAGGAAGGCATACCATGATTATTTTATCGATGAAACCTATGAAGCCGGTATCGCTCTGCACGGTACGGAGGTGAAGTCCCTTCGTATGGGAAAATGCAGCATCAAGGAGGCCTTTATCCGGATTGAAAACGGGGAAGTGTTCGTTTACGGGATGCATGTAAGCCCCTATGAGAAGGGGAATATCTTCAACAAGGATCCCCTGCGGGTAAAGAAGCTGCTGATGCACAAGTATGAGATCAACAAGCTGGCGGGGAAAGTGGCGGAGAAGGGCTATACCCTGGTTCCCCTGCAGGTTTATTTTAAGGAAGGCCGGGCAAAGGTGGAGGTTGGTCTGGCAAGGGGCAAGAAGCTTTATGACAAGCGGGAAGCCATCGCCAAAAAGGATCAGAGAAGGGAAGCCCAGCAGGAGTTTAAGGAGAGGAATCAGTGACCTGTTACTTTTTTTGCAGAAAAGCAATTTTCCGATTGCAAGTCATCCCCATCCATGGTATCATAAGAAAAGGGAATTGAAAAGACAGGAGGGAAAATCTATGACTGCAAAAGAATGTATCACCGGACGCAGAAGCATCCGTAAATTCACTGACCAGCCGATATCCCATGAGCTGTTGGCGGAAATTGTCTCCACGGCTTCCTTTGCACCCAGCTGGAAGAATACCCAGGTGGTCCGCTATATCGCCGTAGAAGGCGAGAAGAAGACAAAGCTGGCGGAATGCACATCCACCTTCCCGGGCAACGGCGTCATTATCAACAATGCGCCCATGGTGATCGCTGTTACCATCATCAGGGGACGCAGCGGATTTGAAAGGGACGGCTC
This sequence comes from uncultured Acetatifactor sp., assembly GCA_947589075.1. Classification (GTDB taxonomy): domain Bacteria; phylum Bacillota; class Clostridia; order Lachnospirales; family Lachnospiraceae; genus Acetatifactor. The sequence goes on along the minus strand of CANQBS010000028.1, from coordinate 7,688 downwards.
CTTCACTACCCAAAAAGGCGATTCCTGGCAGATGTTTGATGCAGGCGTTGCCAGCGAGGCATTTTGTCTTGCAGCATATGAGCAGGGCTTAGGCACCGTGATCATGGGAATATTTGACGAGGACAAAGCTGCCGCACTTCTGGAGATTCCTGCGGAACGGGAACTGGTGGCGCTGATTCCCATCGGTTATCCTGCAGAAGCACCTTCCGCTCCCAGACGCAAGGGCGTAGAGGATTTATTATCATTTCAATAAATGAATTCAAAGTCGAAGAGTTTTCTCTTCGACTTTTCTATGGAGGTAATTTCAATGAGACATCTAATGAGTCCGCTGGACTTCACCACGGAAGAACTGGACAGGCTGTTTGATCTTGCCAATGACATTGAAAAGCATCCTGCCAAATATGCACATGCCTGCGACGGGAAAATTCTGGCCACCTGTTTTTATGAACCCAGCACCAGAACCAGGCTCAGCTTTGAATCCGCCATGACACGCTTAGGGGGCCGGGTCATCGGATTCTCCGACGCGGCATCCTCTTCCGCAGCCAAAGGAGAAAGCGTTTCCGACACTATCCGCATTATATCCTGTTATGCGGATATCTGCGCCATGAGGCATTTCAAAGAGGGCGCCCCCATGGTCGCCGCGGAAAAATCCGGTATCCCCGTGATCAACGCCGGCGACGGCGGTCATCAGCATCCCACCCAGACCCTGACCGACCTGCTCACCATCCGCACCATGAAGGGCAGGCTCTCCGGCTTCACCGTAGGTCTATGCGGGGATCTGAAGTTCGGCCGCACGGTCCATTCCCTGATCAACGCCCTGGTACGTTACGATGACATCCACTTTATTTTCATCTCTCCGGAAGAGCTGCGGGTGCCGGACTATATCACCGACATGCTGAAAACCCGGGGAATCCCTTATGAAGAGGTGATCCGTCTGGAGGACGTCATGCCCAGGCTGGATCTGCTCTATATGACCCGCGTCCAAAAGGAACGGTTCTTTAACGAAGAGGATTATGTACGTTTGAAGGATTTCTACATCCTGGACCGTTATAAAATGACGCTGGCGAGAGAGGACATGCTGGTGCTCCATCCCCTGCCCAGGGTAAATGAGATCTCCGTAGAGGTGGATTCCGATCCGAGGGCAGCGTACTTTAAACAGGCACAGTACGGAGTCTATGTGAGAATGGCTTTGATCCTGACCCTGCTGGAAATCACAGTCTGAAGAACTGTATGCTGCTGTAAACATGGAATGTCGTTATTATCACAGGACGCCGGAAGGTAAAAAGCAGAAGGGCATCGGAGTCATCAGAAGGCAAGAGCCCTGAACGGATACTCGGGACAAGTGTCAGGGACAAATGCCTGGGACAAATATAAATATCCGGGCAGATCCCCGGGCAGATTCCCAGGCAGATCTCCGGCGGCAAAATTAAAAAAGCATAGAAAAGAGGAAAGCTATGTTAAATGTAGGTAAAATTGAAGAAGGCTATGTCCTTGATCATATCAAAGCCGGCAAAAGCTTCGCCTTATATGAGCATTTGCAGCTGGCAAAGCTGGACTATCCCGTTGCCATCATCAAAAACGCCAAGAGCAATAAAATGGGGAAAAAAGATATTTTAAAAATCGAATGTGACCTGGACAGCATCGACCTGGATGTCCTGGCCATCATCGCGCCGAACATCACGGTCAACACCATCAAGGACGGTGAGATCGTGGAGAAAAAGGAACTGACCCTTCCCAGGCAGATCCGCAATGTGATCCGCTGCCACAATCCCAGGTGCATCACCTCCATCGAGCAGGAGCTGCCCCATGTCTTTGTCCTGGCGGATGAAGAAAAGAAAATCTACCGCTGCAAATACTGCGAGGAGAAATATTCCGAATCCTCGAGATGAGAGGAACTTTGGGGTATTCAGGGAAATCGCGGCGTCCGCAGGCATTTCCCCAATGTGGGAAAGGAAGACGCATACTGGCAAAAGAGGTACTATATAAAAAGAGGGCTGGATAAAAAGGTGCTGTATAAAAGAGTTGCTGTATAAAAAGAGGTGCTGGATTGAAAGAACTCGTATTGATCTGCAATGTATCGGATATCACGAAAAGGGCGAAACTCCAATTCGCCCTTTCCTCCGTCGCCCTGCCCTGTAAATGGGTGAATCGGAAGGATTACTTAAAACCTATGGGACAATTGGCGGGGGAAACGCTCTTATTTACAACAGAAAAGGAATATGACGGACCAGAGCTTACAGATTCCATGCTGGTTTTTTCAGGGCTGTCCTCTGAAAGGCTGGGCGCTGCGCTGCGCGCCCTAAGGGAATGCGGCGCCGGGCCCTTTCCCTACAAAGCGGTGCTTACGGATACCAACCGTTATTGGACATCCCTGATGCTGTTTGAAGAACTGAAGAAAGAACATCAGGCGATGCAGGGAAGATAAAGCGCAAGCATTTCCTTCTCGTTTTCAACTTTTAAAGCTTCATCCAGCTTGCGGTTTAAATCAAGATGTCCTTCTGCGATTATGTTTATTTTTCTGTTAATGTCATTTTCAAGTGTTAACTGGATGCTTTTCACGTTCCGTTGTATTGGCTCTAATGTTTTGGCCACAATTTCGGCGATCATTTCCAAATCTTTTTGTTCCAATATTTTTTCTCTCCTTTCCTGCAGTTCCTTTCCGGCAACAGGCGATGCAAGGGGGATCTTTTTCGTAAAAAAATACACACAAAAAATCCCATCTTTTTAGATTCATCTTTTGTATGCACTCTTTTATGATTCTTATGTATAGGATCATTCCTCATGGAGACAATGGGACTCGAACCCACGGCCTCTTGCATGCCATGCAAGCGCTCTCCCAACTGAGCTATGCCCCCAGGTGACAGTTTTCCTGACGAAAGCTAGTATAACATAGATTTCCCCAAAAGGGAAGAAAAATTTTCTTTTTTCCTAAAAATATTTGTAACAGCTCAGCCAGCCACCTGATTTGATGGAAAATCGTGCTCGCACGAATTTTCCATCATGTCTGGCGGCATGGTGCGCCATTTAATGAGCAAAGGTAGTATGTCCGCTCCTGCGGAGCGGACTTGGTAGCGACGGAAAGCGCGTAAGCGCGGCTTTGCCAGCCGAATCTATTCGGCTTGGGCGCGGCTGAACTGTTACAAATTGTTTTGCTGTGTTTTGCCTGTCAGGCGGGGCTGTTTTGAAATTTGGCTGAAATTTGTCCTAATTTCTGAAGAAAAGATTTGCATATCCATCCTGTAGAGTTTATAATGTAACTTATCAGCAGACGGACAAGCGGCCGCGAAGCGGACATTTGTCCGGAACTGATAAGTCGACGAGGAACCGGAAGGTTCCGAGTAGAATGTGCCCGGTGCGAAGCACCGCAGACGCGAGAGCGTCTGGAAGCGCGAGGCACATGAGTCTACAGGGAGGGAAAGAGATAGTCTCCCGGAAGTCAAAATTGCAGACGACACGCGTCTGCGAATCACCGCACTCACGCAGGCATCAGAAAGCGCGCCGCGCACCTGTCTTGGAGAAGGAGGAACATATGGAAGAGACCAGAAAAGAAACCATGGAAGAAAACAAGGAAGAGAACCAGGAGTTTATCGAGAGGAAGCGCTGGCTGTTTTTTGGGCTCCCCTTTACCTTTACCAAATATATCATTAAAGAGGATGTGCTCACATTAGTCAGCGGTTTCTTCAAAACGGTGGAAAACGATTGCTATATGTATAAGGTGCAGGATGTGGTGCTGTCAACCACCCTGGTTGAAAAAATATTCGGTCTGGGCACGATCACCTGCTTTACAGGAGATACCACCCATCCCAAGCTGGTTCTGGAGCACATTAAAAATGCCAGGATGCTCAAAGAGTTTTTGCTGAAAAAATCCGAAGAGGCAAGAATAAAGAGGCGTACCGTGAATATGCTGGATATCGGTTCAGAAGGGGATATGGACGATGTCCTCGATCATTAAGGAACGGATCCTGGTCTGTACATAAATAATATCGCTTTACAATGCTCTGCAGTGAGAAAAGCCCGCTGCAGGGCGTTTTTCCTTGTCAGCAGGCGGTGTCAGTTCTGGGAAGAGGACTCAGTTCCAGTAAGAGGACACAGTTCCAGTAAGAGGTCTCAGCTCCAGTAAGAGGACACAGTTCCAGTAAGAGGACACAGTTCCAGTAAGAGGTCTCAGCTCCGGAAAAAGGCCTCAGTTCCGGAAAGAGGTTTTAGTTCCGGGAAGAGGTATTTGAAGGAGCGGCGAGGATATTCTCAAACAAAAGTCCCGCCGCAAACCAGAGGGGAGCGTAATCCAGGCGGATCATCCGCCCTACGTTCCAGCGGGAACGGCCGTAATTCCAGGGACAGAAGGAATGTTTGTCCAGCAGCCTGCCGGTGATGAACTCTGTGGAAAAGATCAGAGACATATAGGTAATGCCCCGAAACCATGCCGGTCTGTGCTTTAACAGGCGGCAGACGGGGTCAAGAAAAGCGGCGCAGCCATAAATGGGAAACATCCAGACAGAGGTGGTTCCCACAAGCCGCATGTCCCGGCGCCTGAGGGAATCCAGGGCGGTGAAGAGAATTTCCATGCACCAGCCGATAAGGCCGCATTTGATAAAATTATGAAAAAAATGTTCTGCCAGAGATACAGGCGCAGGGAAATTTCCTGCCAGATGTTTTGTCAGACTGGTCATATGGAGGCTTCCTTTCTGGAGAAGGATGGGTGCGGACCGATTTTCAGGGATTCCATGGATTCCGAATGTTGGGTAGGATTGTGGAAGCTGCGAAGCAGCGTAACAATCCGTAATCATTTTTGACGTCCGAATCATAGTATGCCCTCCAGGACGTTTTTTATGCGGGCAGAAGCGTTGAAAGAATAGAAGGTGACCAGGAGAATATTTTCGGGTCGGGACGGATGGGAGGCAGTGGGATTGAAATATCAGGAAGCGCTGGAATATATGGAATCTTTGAATCGGTACGGCATCGTACCGGGGCTGGACAGTATCAGACGTTTATGTAAATGCCTGGGGAATCCCCAGGATGAGCTTAAATTTGTGCATATCGCAGGCACCAACGGAAAAGGTTCTGTGTTGGCGTATGTATCCGCCGTGCTGAAGAAGGCTGGATATCGGGTGGGGAGGTATCTTTCCCCTGTGATCTTTGAGTATCGGGAGAAGATTCAGGTGGGGGAAAGACCCATCACAAAGGACGCGCTGTGCGAAGGGGCACAGATCATAAAGGAAGCCTGCGAATCCCTGGAGGCGGAGGGCTTTCCCCATCCTACAGCCTTTGAGGCGGAGACGGCTCTGGCCTTCTGGTATTTCCGTAAAAAAGGCTGCGACATTGTTGTGCTGGAAACAGGAATGGGGGGAAGAGAAGATGCCACAAATGTGGTCACATCCACAGTGGTGGCAGTGTTAGCCTCCATCAGCATGGACCACATGAAATTTTTGGGGAACAGTCTGAAGGATATCGCGTGGCAGAAGGCTGGGATCTTGAAGCCGGGGCGCCCTGTGGTATCCATGGCGCAGGAGACGGAGGCAGAAGAAGTGATCCGGCAGGAGGCTTCCGGGCTGGGCTGTCCCCTGTTTTTTGCGGATGTGGACAGAGCGGAGGGGATTCATTATGGGATGGAGAAGCAGACCTTCGATTATGGAAGCTATAAAAAGCTGGAGATTACCCTTGCCGGCAAGGTGCAGATTGAAAATGCAGTGCTGGCTGTGGAAGTGACAGAGGCGCTGCGCAGGGAAGGATTTCGGATTTCAGAGCGCGCCCTGCGGGAGGGTCTCAGGGAAGCAAAGTGGCCGGGCCGCTTTTCGGTGATCGCGAAGAAGCCCATATTTGTGGCGGACGGAGCCCATAATGAGGATGCCGCCAGAAAACTGGCTCAGTCCCTCAAATTTTATTTTACAAATAAGAGAATTATTTATATAATGGGGGTACTGAAGGACAAGGAATATGGGAAGGTCATTGGACTGACCCATATGTTTGCGGATCAGATCATAACGGTGACGCCTCCGGAGAATCCCAGGGCCCTCGGTGCCTATGAGCTTGCGCGGGAGATTTCCAGGGTGCATCCCGAGGTAACAGCCGCGGACAGCCTGGAAGAGGCGGTGGAGATGGCGTACCTGCTGGCCGGCAGGGAGGATGTGATACTGGCTTTCGGCTCTCTTTCCTACCTTGGCAGGCTGATGAAAATTGTGGAAAAAAGGAACAAACAGCCGTGATCTGTGAGACTGGGCAATCTATGGAGGCTCCGGGAAGAGACGAAGCCTTCTCTTTGCTCCGATCGCATAAACGCTCCGGCGTGGAGGAATTGGTATGATAGATCATGAGAAAATAAAGGAAGCGGTGAAGCTGCTTTTAGAGGGAATCGGCGAAGATGTAGAACGGGAAGGGCTGCGGGAGACTCCGGAGCGGATCGCCAGGATGTACGATGAAATCTACGGCGGCATGGATGCGGATCCGGGAGAACCCCTTTCCAGGGTTTTTACTGTGGATCATCATGAAATGGTGCTGGAAAAGGATATTGTCTTTTACTCTACCTGCGAGCACCATCTGCTTCCTTTTTATGGGAAGGCTCACGTGGCTTATATCCCTGACGGAAAAGTGGTGGGCTTAAGCAAGCTGGCAAGGACTGTGGAAATATTTGCCCGCAGGCCCCAGCTCCAGGAACAGATGACAGGACAGATCGCCGACGCCCTCATGCAGTACCTTGCGCCCCGGGGCGCCATGGTCATGCTGGAGGCAGAGCATATGTGCATGACCATGCGGGGGATCAAAAAGCCCGGCAGCAAGACTGTGACCATCGCGACGAGAGGCGTGTTTGCCCAGCAGGAGGCGCTGCAGAACCGCTTCTTCCAGATGTTGGGGTGAGACCTTACAGAGGGCAAAGCGGCTGCGGAATCCATGGCGGAATTCTACCATTGCGGTATTCTGCCATGACGGAATCCTGTCATGGCGGATATTGCTTTCTGACGAAATGATTTTTAAAGGCGGGGGCTGCAAATGCAGAGAATCGACAGGATATTAAAGCATCCGTTTTATCGGGAATGCATGAGGGCAAATGAAGAAGCGGAGGCGGACAGGCGTTTCTGCCGCCATAATATGGGGCACTGCCTGGATGTGGCAAGGATTGCCAGGATCATGAACCTGGAGGAAGGCTTTGGCGTGGAACCGGAACTGATTTATGCCGCCGCCCTGCTTCACGATATCGGGCGTTATGTGCAGTACAGGGAGGGAACTCCCCACGAGAAGGCAAGCGCAGTTCTGGCTCCCCGGATCCTTAAGGAATGCGGGTTTGAACCCGGGGAAGAGGAAACCGTTCTGGCGGCGATTTTGTCTCATAGGGATGCGTCCGTAGCTGGGGAAAAGAGCCTTCGGGGACTCTTGTACCGGGCGGACAAGGCAAGCAGGGCCTGCTTTGCCTGCGCGGCGGAGCAGGAATGCGACTGGAAGAAGGATAAAAAGAATCTGCGGCTCTTATATTAAAAAAGAAAGGCAGCGGGGATGAGGATCGGAAACAGGGAATTTGACGTAGGACATCATACCTATGTAATGGGAATCCTGAATGTAACGCCGGATTCCTTTTCTGACGGCGGGAGGTGGAATGACCGGGACCGGGCGCTTTATCGTGCTGAGACCATGATAAAGGAGGGAGCCGACCTGATAGATATCGGCGGAGAATCCACCAGACCGGGGTATACCCAGGT
>CANQBS010000027.1 GCA_947589075.1 uncultured Acetatifactor sp. | reverse complement strand
GACCGGGATGGAGAAGCTGTATGGCACGAAGCTGCTGGAACTGCCTGCGCCGCGGTGTGTGGTGCTGTACAACGGGAACAAGGAAGAGGCGGAAGAAAGGGAATTGTGCCTGTCAGAGGCTTTTGGGGAGAAGGGCGTGGATTCGTCCCTGGAGCTGCGGGTGAGGCTGATCAACATCAATTACGGCCACAATGAAGAACTGATGAAAAAATGCCACAGGCTGTGGGAGTATTCGTATTTTGTGGAGCAGGTGAACGCGGGACTGAGGGCTGGGAAGAAAGCCCGGGAGGCTGCGGAAGAAGCGATAGAAGTGTGTCTGGAGGAAGGGGTCCTGGAGGATATCCTGACCGCCAGCCGGATGGAGGTGCTTGGGATGCTGCTTTGTGAATTTGATGAGAAAAAGGACAGGGAGAATCTGTGGCAGGAGGGTCATGAGCGGGGACTTAAACAAGGGCTTGAACAGGGGCTATCCGTTGGAGTGAAGAAATCCATAAAGCTTTGCCGATCCTTGAATTTGTCGTATGACCAGACCATGAGGGAAATCGTGTCTTTGTATGAACTGAGCGAAGAAGAAGGCTTGGATTATATGAGGAAGTTTTGGGAGGAGCAGAAGTAAAGGCTGGAAAAGGAGCCATGTTTTGTGACATGTTTTCCCAGGGTGCCCGAATTTTTTGCTTACATAATAAAAGTAAATTCCACAAAGTCCCCTTGGGATATTGAAAATCCCAAGGGGACTTTTTAAGTCTCCAGACCTTTTAAGCTTTCCGGCTTTTTATGCGTGCCCTCCGACTTTTTATGCCTCTCGGCATTTTTATTTTCCGAATAAAAGCCTTTATACCTCGAGCCTTTATGCCTCGAGCCCTTAAACCTCGAAGCCTTTAAACCTCAAAGATCAGATCCCCATAGGTCGGGAACGGCCATACCTTCTTATCAACCAGCATCTCCAGCTCATCCACAGGAGCTCTCAGGGCAGCCATAGCCTCCCGCACCACGTCCTTGTAGAAGAAAGCCATTTCCTTCTGGTCTTCCATGGCAGCGGCCTCGGCCTGCTTTTCTTCCAGGGAAACCAGGGCAGCCTTCGCCTCAGCCAGCTTAGCGGATACCTCCTTCAGAAGTTCCGTCTGAACCGCAGCGTCCGCTCCTGCGGCCTTCACTGCCAGAACTGTGTCGGCAAGGGATTTGGTGTAGCCGATCACTGCGGGAAGGATCTGCTTCTTCGCCATATCCAGCATGGTCAGAGCCTCGATGTTGATGCTCTTGGAATAGGTCTCATACAGGACTTCCGCACGGGACTCCAGCTCTGCCTTGGTGAAAATGCCGAACTTTTCAAACAGCTTAATGGACTTCTCCGTGGTCAGTGTGCCTACAGCCTCCACCATGGACTTGATGTTGGGCAGACCGCGCCTCTCGGCCTCTTCTACCCATTCCGGCGCATATCCGTTGCCGTTAAAGACGATTCTCTGGTGCTCGGTCATGTATTCCTTGATCAGGTCATGCACTGCCAGATCAAAATCCTCCGCCTTTTCCAAAACATCCGCAGCCTCGCAGAAAGCTTCCGCCACAATAGCGTTCAGAGTGGTGTTGGGGCTTGCGATGGAATCCGCGCTTCCCACCATACGGAACTCAAACTTGTTGCCGGTAAAGGCAAAAGGTGAGGTACGGTTACGGTCCGTGGCATCCTTCTCCAGATCCGGCAGAGTGGAAACACCGGTCTGCAGCTTGCCGCCCTCCACCAGATGGGAAGCGGCGCCGGTCTCCACCAGCTGCTTCACCACATCCTCCAGCTGTTCTCCCAGGAACATGGAAATGATGGCGGGAGGCGCTTCGTTGGCTCCCAGTCTGTGATCGTTGCCTACATCGGAAGCGCTCTGACGCAGCAGGTCGGCGTGGGTATCCACAGCCTTCATGATGCAGGCCAACACCAGCAGGAACTGGATGTTTTCGTTGGGCGTATCCCCGGGATCCAGAAGGTTTACCCCGTTATCGGTGCCCAGGGACCAGTTGTTATGCTTGCCGGAACCATTCACCCCTGCAAAGGGCTTCTCATGCAGCAGGCAGGTCAGGCCATGGCGGCCGGCGACCTTCTTCATGGTCTCCATCACGATCTGGTTATGGTCCACGGCGATATTGGCGGTTTCATAAATCGGGGCAAGCTCGTGCTGGGCGGGAGCCACCTCATTGTGCTGGGTCTTGGCTGTGACGCCCAGTTTCCAAAGCTCTATGTTCAGATCCTTCATGAAGGAGCCGATCCTTTCACGGATGGTTCCGAAATAATGATCCTCAAGCTCCTGTCCCTTGGGGGCCGGCGCTCCAAAAAGGGTACGTCCCGCAAAGATCAGGTCCGGGCGCTTTAAGTACTTCTCCCTGTCCACCAGGAAATATTCCTGTTCGGGTCCGACGCTGGCTACCACCTTGGTGGCCTCCGTGTTGCCAAACAGGCGGACGATACGCAGCGCCTGCTCGCTTACCGCCTCCATGGAACGCAGCAGCGGGGTCTTTTTATCCAGAGCCTCGCCCTTATAGGAGCAGAAAGCCGTAGGGATGCAGAGGATCACTCCGGTAGCGTCTTCCTTCAGGAAAGCGGGGGACGTGATATCCCATGCGGTATAGCCTCTCGCTTCAAAGGTGGCCCGCAGTCCTCCGGAAGGGAAGGAAGAGGCGTCCGGTTCTCCCTTGATCAGCTCCTTGCCGGAAAACTCCATCAGCATTTTGCCTTCAGCGTCCGGATGGGCGATAAAGGAATCGTGCTTCTCGGCAGTGATGCCGGTCAAGGGCTGGAACCAGTGGGTATAATGGGTCGCGCCGTGCTCCACCGCCCAATCCTTCATGGCCTTCGCCACCACATCAGCGGTTGCCAGGGACAGCTCGCCGCCCTGATCCATCACTCTTTTCACTTCCTTGAAAACGCTTTTCGGAAGCCGCTCTTTCATCTTACCAAGGGTAAACAGATTACTGGCAAAAATTTCTTCCACATTCAAAACTTCGCTCATTTTTCTATCTTCCTTTCCTCGATTCTTGACACAGCGCAGGACGTTCTTTCGGTACTCCTAAAGCGTGCCTTCCAAAGAATCCGTTCCTCCAGAGATGAAAAAATGTCCCAAAGTAAGCCAATTACCTTTGGAACATCCTCGTTCATCCATACCTATGTCCAAAGCTCACTGTTTGCGTTGTATTATCGTATACAGCTTCGCTTTATCTTCTATAAAATACTCCTGTTTTCCCCGAAATGCAATACCTAAATTGGTTTTTCTCTGTTTTTTTTAAAAATCTGAGGTTTCTTTCCCGTTTCCTGTTCATTTTATACAACAACTTTCTCCCATAAATGGCGGTTACAACGCTTTCTTTCGGTAAAACCTCAGATATTTTCCATCCATTACCTGTTCCGCATGGTATTCGTTTTCTATCCATTCCATAATCCACGAATCTTTAGGAACATGGAAATCCCCATACCAACATTCCACGGCAATCACATCCGGAAACTTCTCCGGATTTTCTTTCCAATATTCTAACATCATTTCATTAAAGGTAGGGGTACAAATCGTTGACGGTACGCTTACCTGGGTATTTTCAAACAAATAACCGATAGGTCCGATCACTGGCTCTCCAACCAGGAGCAGATTCTCGCCCTCCCGGACATACTGGTTATATTCCGGTAAAGAAGTATTGATCACATATGCTCCCATGTAGTCCGTCACTATCCCTACCGCCGGACCTCCTTGAATAATTCCGCCCAAATCAAATAAATTCGCTCCCATTTCTGTTATTGTCTCCACCATCATACCCCTTCGGAAAAGAATAATTAAACAGAAAAGAGCAATCATACCCCATTTTTTACTTTTTCCTGCTATAGAACGATTATCCAGCAGTCTGCCGATTGGAAGGAAAGACACCATCACTCCGAGTATACAATATTTAAAAACAGGCAGCAAATCCACATTCGTCAAAAGTAATGTGGAAACAAAAGAACCCATAGATATCAATGTCCCTGTAATAAATATTCTCTTTTCCTCTTTACTGCACTCCCTTAACCCCCATATTCCCAATGCGATCATAACTGCAAAAATCAAAATATAAGAAAAACGGTCGCGGCGGATCAGAACATTTAATATATCCAGAGCAGAAAAGCATAAGAAAAACAGTTTCCAAAAAAGAAGGTATTTTTCCTGAAAAGTACGGTATTTTCCGGAAACCCTTTCTATTAAAAGCTTTATGATAAACGCAAATACCGCGCAAATGCAAAGCATTGCGACCGATAAAATAAAAAACTCCAGATATCTGCCTGGACCCAGGTACAGGGTTCTAGCTTCACTATGAGACTCGTCCTGTGTTACAATTCTGCGAAGGCTGCTGAGCAGTGCCCAGATCCCTCCCATTCTTACAGCGAAAAAAGAAACATAAGCTGCGCCTTGTAACGCACAGCCTGCCGTAAATACAGCAAAGTCCTTCCACTTCTCTTCAGAGAACCAGAACAACAGCCCTATCACCACAAAATAAACGATCAGACAGGACGGATAGGAAATGATCTCCCCGCACAGGCAGACGCTGGCCGCCAGCAGCCATCCTTTTTTTCGCTGGTTCTCTGTATATTTCAACAAACATAAAAATAATAAAATGGAAAACCATATTTGCATATTGGAAAATTCAGGCAGAACAATATCCTTTGGACGAACCGTAAACAGGAAAACACACATAAATCCCAGCATAACAGGGTCTACTTTTTTACGCAATACCTTATAAACTGCCAGGGTAACCCCAAGCTGAAGCAATACTCCCATCAATTGTAAGAAAATGGCAATTCCGGCAGTGCTTTTTACAACAGACAGATACAGCCAGGAAAAAAAGGTTAAAAGGAAAGCAGATGTCTGATGAGGTTCCCACATCTGTAAAAACATCCTGTCCCCTTTTATCATCCTGTAAGACATAGCGATGGCATATTCTGAATCAATATCAAAATCTGCAAAAATACTTTTAATATTGACCAGTACCCCCCCCACTATACATATCAACAATAGAGAATAAGTATTTATTTTCTTCTTCTGCATAACTTTTCCTTCCGTAAATTTCTTCATCTATTGTCTTTTTCCTATACTGTCTGCTTTTAATTTTATCTCCTCGCATCAATATCTGCTTCCTCTGCAGCCCGCGGCAGATCACATTCCTGCGCCTTCCCCGGCGTTTTCCCTCCTCAGCAGGTCATAAGCTTCCGCCTCCTCCGAGAGAGCGACCCACAGCACCTGCTTGGGATGGGGGGCGCTTTCCACATGCTCTCCGTCCGCATCGTACATCGCCAGCACCTTTGCGGAAATATTCCTGCCATCCGGCTTCATGATCTCGATCTCGTCGCCGACGCAGAATTTGTTGCGCTGTTCGATGCGCACTAAGCGCCGCCGTCCGTCCGCTTCCTCCGCCTGAATTCTCCCCACAGGGTCCGTGCAGTCCCCGGAAACATTCTCCGCTTTGCCGAGAATCTCCCCCTCAGTCTTCACTTCTTCCACGATCCCCAGGTACACAGACTCCTGGATATAGGTGCTGTTATCGTAAATCTGGGTATCCTCGTTGGCTTTTCCAAAATAAAATCCGGTGGTGAACTGCCTGTAGGTGCATTTTCCGATCTCCTGCCGGTACCAGTCCATATTTTCCCGGTATTCTTGGGGGCTTTCCAGGTAATCATCAAGGGCCTTCCGGTAGGTTCTCGCCACAGTCGCCACATAAAGAGCGGTTTTCATGCGCCCCTCGATCTTGAAGCTGTCGATTCCCGCCTCCACCAGCTCCGGAATATGCTCGATCATGCACAAATCCTTGGAATTGAACAGAAAAGTCCCCCGGTCATTTTCGTACACCGGCAGATATTCCCCCGGCCTGGTCTCCTCCACCACATAATATTTCCAGCGGCACGGGTGGGTACAGGAGCCCTGATTGGCGTCCCGCCCGGTAAAAAAGTTGCTTAACAGGCACCGCCCGGAATAGGAAATGCACATGGCCCCGTGGATAAAGCTTTCGATCTCCATCTCCGCAGGAATCTTCTCCCGGATCAGGCGCAGTTCTTGCAGAGATAGCTCTCTGGCGGACACCACCCGCTTTGCCCCCAGATTCCACCAGAACAGATAGGTCTGGTAATTGGTGTTGTTGGCCTGGGTAGAGATATGGATCTCCGCCTCCGGCCAGATTTCCTTCGCCAGCATGAACATCCCGGGATCGGAAATGATCAGGGCGTCCGCCTGCTGGGGCTGCATGTCCCGAAGTCTGGCAAAATACTCCCTCGCGCCCTCCAGATCAGAATTATGAGCCAGGATGTTTGCCGTTATGTAAACTTTAACGCCTCTTTCATGGGCGAATACGATGCCCTCCGCCATTTCCTCCAGGGAAAAATTCTTTGCCTTGGCACGGAGCCCATAGGCTTCTCCGCCGATATATACCGCGTCAGCCCCGAAGATCACGGCTGTTTTCAATACCTCCAGACTGCTGGCCGGTACCAGCAGCTCAGGCTTTCTCCTGGTTTCCATCTTCCGCCCTCCCGCCTTGCTCCCATTCGTTTCCTCCGCCTTCCTCTTTGTCCTCGTCCTAGGCAGAGGGCTCCGCCTTCACACTCAGCGTCGCTCCATCCCCGCCCCGGGCAGAGGGCTCCGCCTTCACGCTCAGCGTCACCCCGTCCCCCACAGGCAGGATGCAGGTCTCCAGCAGGGGATGATGGGTCAGCTCATACAGATATTCTCTCATTCTGGCATGTATGGTCCGGTTCCGCCTTGTCACCGCGAACCGGGACTCTATCACATCCCCCTCCTGCAGCACGTTGTCGCTGACAAGCAGTCTGCCCGGCGCAAGCAGCCTGCAAACCTCCGGCAGGAAATGGATATACTGCCCCTTGGCGGCGTCCATAAAAATAAAATCGTAGCTTCCCCGAAGCTGCTGCAGAATCTGTGCCGCATCCCCCTCCAGCAGGGTGATCGCGGACTCCTTCCCGCCCCGGCGAAAATTCTCCCTGGCCTGGGGGATCCTTTTCTCATACTTTTCAATAGTGGTGATACGGCAGCCCTCCGGCGCGTATTCGCTCATAAGCAGCGCCGAAAACCCTACCGCCGTCCCCACCTCCAGAATATTTACAGGCTTTGCAAACGCCATCAGGAATTTTAACAGGCTCTGGGTTTCCTTCCGGATAATGGGAATCTCCGAATCCCTTGCTTCCTTCTCTATTTCATTTAAAAAAACAGTGTTGCCTTTATCAAAAGCATTTATAAAGGCAACCATTCTTTCATCTACTATCATGTTTTTCGTTCACCCTGCACAGGAACTGCCCTCTTAAGCCCAGCCTTGATTCCCCGCCCCCAGACTTAAGCTTTTCTCCGAATCCTTTAGTTCTCCGGACCCAGGCTTATTTTTCACCGGGTTCTGCCGTCCCTACTCTTCTTCCTCCGTCCCTGCGGTCATTGCCTCCAGCATCTCATCCACCGTCATAGAAGTATTCAGATCATAAGTACCCGGTTTCAGGTCCTCCCTGAATTCAGAAAACACAAACTGGAAGGCAAATAAGTTTTTATCCCGGATCAGCCCGTCCTTCTCTAAGACCTTTCCCATATCCTTCCCGATATCGTAAGCTTCCAGCATGGAACCGACGGAAAGGGCATTCTCGCCTTCCTTCACAGAATCCGTCATTTTTTCCGTCACGGTGAACGCCACAGCGCGACCTTCTCCAGTCGTCATGGGTTCCTCCGCAAAAATGCGGTATCCATATTCATAACCAAACAAGGCTCCCCTGTATATGATCAGGATGATCGCCACGGCAATTACGACTTTAAGAACCGTCTCAAATACAACGGCCAAAACCTGACTCGGCTTCATCGCACCTCATTCCTTTCCCAAACAATTCCATAACCCAAACAACATAAGGCTCTGCAGCAACCTATTCAAAATCCAGCTCCTCGGTGACCTTTAAGCTCAGCATCTGCATCAGACGGCAAAAAGCCAGCTCAGCCGCCAGGAAATCCGCCACCAGCGGATTCTCCCGGAACTGGGCGTATTCATTTTCAAACCGTTCTACTGCCTCGTATGCAATATCAGGACTGGTCTGTATCTCAAAGTTCCGCCTTCTGTATGCATCTATCTGCGCCTTTAATTCAGGGAACCGCTTCACCTTTTCCTTTTCATAAACATAATCCTGATATTCCTCTGATGCCTTAATATCCTCCACGTAGCTGTGGACAACCTCATCCACATTCATCATTTTGTATCACTGCCCTTTTTGTATGGATTTTCTGTCCTTTTGCGGGCGCCTGCCCTGCATTTTACGATCTCCTGTCCTGCTTTCCATGGGCCCCATCCTATACTTCCATAATAATAGGCAGGATCATGGGCCTCCTCTTGGTCTTCTTCCAGATATAATCGCTGAGAACATCTTTGGTGGCATTTTTCAGCTTACCCCAGTCCGTAACGCCTCTGTCCAGACAGGCGCCCACTGCCGTATCCACCACGGTCCGCGCTTCTTCCATCAGTTCGTCGGATTCCCTGACATACACAAAGCCCCTGGAGACGATGTCCGGTCCCGCCACCAGTTCTCCTGTGGCGCGCTCCAGGCTCATGACCACGATCACAATGCCGTCCTCCGCCAGGTGCTGCCTGTCCCGCAATACCACATTTCCTACATCTCCAACACCCAGGCCGTCCACCAGGATCGTACCCACCGGAACCCTTCCCGTCACCTCGGCTCCGTTTGCATCCAGCTCCAGAACATCCCCGGAAGAAAGAAGGAAAATATTTTCTTTTTCAATCCCCAGGCTATGGGCGATATTCGCCTGAGCCTTAAGATGTTTATATTCGCCGTGTACAGGGATCGCATACTTGGGATCCACCAGGGAATAGATCAGCTTGATCTCCTCCTGGCAGGCGTGACCGGATACATGGGCGTCCTGGAACACCACATCCGCTCCCTTAAGCAGCAGCTCGTTGATGATCTTCGTCACCTGCTTTTCATTGCCTGGAATGGGATTGGAAGAAAAGATCACCGTATCCCCGGGACCTATGGTAAGCTTCCTGTGCACATTGTTGGCCATGCGGCTTAAGGCCGCCATGCTCTCGCCCTGGCTTCCGGTGGTGATGATCACCTGCTGCTCATCCGGATAGTTTTTAAGCTGATCCAGGTCCACCAGCGTGTTTTCAGGAATACTGATACACTCCAGCGCGATCGCCGTCTCTATGATGTTCACCATGCTGCGGCCTTCCACGGCCACCTTCCGGCCGAATTTATACGCCGTATTGATGATCTGCTGCACACGGTCCACATTGGAGGCGAAGGTCGCCACAAGGATCCTGGTGTTTTTATGCTCCTGAAAAAGACTGTCAAAAGTCTTCCCCACAGTGCGCTCCGAAGGCGTAAAACCCGGCCGCTCCGCATTGGTGGAATCGCACATCAGGGCAAGGACGCCTTCCTTTCCCAGCTCTGCAAACCGCTGCAGGTCAATGGCATCCCCGAATACCGGGGTATAATCCACCTTGAAATCTCCTGTGTGCACCACCACCCCCACCGGCGTGTGGATCGCCAGAGCCGCCGCATCCACAATACTGTGGTTCGTCTTAATATACTCTACGCGGAACGCTCCTTCCCTGACCACATCCCCAAAGCCCACAACCTTTCTTTGGGTAGTCTGCAGCAATTCCGCTTCTTTCAATTTATTTTCAATGATTCCCATGGTCAGCCTGGTGCCGTAAATGGGAACATTGATCTTCCTCAGTACGTAAGGCAGGGCGCCGATATGATCCTCATGTCCGTGAGTGATAAAAAAGCCCTTCACCTTATCAATGTTATTCTCCAGATATGTGGTGTCCGGGATCACCAGATCGATTCCCAGCATATCGTCCGCGGGAAAAGACAGCCCGCAATCCACCACAATAATACTGTCCTCATATTCGAAGGCAGTCATGTTCAATCCGATCTGTTCCAAACCTCCCAAAGGGATGATCTTAAGTTTGGAATCGGTTCTATTCACTTTTTGCTTCAAAAAATTTACCTCCAATTACCTCCAATTTCAATCTGCGCCCCGAACCGTCCGCGCCGAAGCCGCATCACAGACCTCTCCCGCCGGGCTCCGCATCATAAATCTTCCCGTCGGGCTAACGCACCATAAATCTTCCCGTCGGAACTCACGCTTAAGCCCCTCTACACCAGGTCCACATCATCCAGCATACTGGAAAAAATGCCAGCCACCGCGTTCAGCTCCTCATCCTCCGTCACGATCTCATAAACGCTTTCGGGCTCCCCATCCTGGGACAGATCCTTCAAAATAAGAGCCTCTCCGTCCCCGTCCTCGCTGTCTGTCACCAGGATATACTGGAATCCCCCTATTCTGGTCTGTTCCAGCACATAAAAATCCACCGGTTCTTCTCCATCCGGCCTAAATGTGATCTTCTCCAACAATATCTTCCTTTCCCATGGCGCGCCTGTCCAAATAGCCCTGCAGGATCAGCGCCGCCGCGATCTTGTCCACATACTCCTTCCGGTGCTCTCTGCGGATACCGGCCTCCATCATCGCTTTATCCGCCGCCACCGTGGTCAGTCTCTCATCCCAATAATAAACCGGAAGCCCGGTCCGCCGCTCCAGCTTATCCTTGAATTCCTCCGTCAGGGCCGCCCGCTGCCCTTCCGTAGCATTCATATTCTTCGGCAGTCCAAGTACAATCTCTTCTACCTCGTACTCTACGATCAGCTCCTCAATCCGGGCCAGAGTCCGGCGCAGCTTGTTTTCCTCCTTGCGCCTGATGATCTCCAATCCCTGAGCAGTAAGAAGCAGGGAGTCACTGACCGCCACTCCCACCGTCTTCGAGCCAAAATCCAATCCCATGATCCGCATGGAGTTCCTCCTATTCCCAACAATGATGCTCAATATACTGCGTCAGGATCTCCTCTACCAGTTCATCCCGTTCCACCTTCATGATCAGACTTCTGGCATTCTTATGGCTGGTGATATAGGTCGGATCACCGCTCATGATATAGCCCACGATCTGATTGACCGGATTGTAGCCCTTCTCCGTCAAGGCTTCGTATACCGTGCGCAAAACCTCCTTCACCATGGACTGAGGCTCTGTCTCCACCTTAAAATGCTGCGTACTCCTTAAAAATTGTGTATTTCCCAAGTCAGTCATTGCTTACCCTCCAAAGACCTCCTTCGTCCTTCTGCCCGAATAACAACACCGATGCCATGTTACTACTATCTTACAGCATTTCAGTCAAAAAATCAATTCATAATTTCATCGGTGAGAAACCCCGAAATGCTCACATTTCTGACACAGTTTGAAAGCTCCTCCCCGCTTTCGAGGGCGACCCGGACATAATCCCTGGTATGCCCCAGCCACACCTGGCTGCCGCCTTCTTCCTTCTTTTCCTCAAATAATACTTCTGCTTCTTTCCCTATGTAATATGCCCGAAACGCCCTGGACTGTTCATGCTCCAGACTAAGCAGACGGTCGCTCCTCAGAGCCTTGACTCCGTCCGGCACCTGCCCCGGCATGGATGCAGCCCTGGTTCCCTTCCGCAGGGAATATTTAAAAATATGCATCTCATAGAAGCCCACTTTTTCCAGGAAGGCACAGGTCTTTTCAAATTCTTCCTCCGTTTCTCCCGGAAAACCCACGATCACATCCGTGGTAATGGCAGGATGTACAAAGGCGCCCCGCAGGAGCTTCACACTCTCATAGTATTCCCCGGAAGTATAACGTCTATTCATCCTTTTCAGGGTTTCGTCACAGCCGCTCTGCAAAGACAGGTGAAAATGGGGGCAGAGCTTCTCCAGGGCAGCCAGACGCCTTACATTTTCCGGGGTGATGATACGGGGCTCCAGGGAACCCAGGCGGATGCGCTCGATCCCTTCCACGCCGTGAACTGCCTCCACAAGATCAATTAAATCCAAAGCTCCGCCGTTCCGGCAGCTCCCGGTTTCTCCCGAGACTTCCTTCTCAGCCGCTCCTGCAGTTTCTTCCGGGGCTTCCTTCTCAGCCGCTCCTGCAGCATTGCTGCCGAAATCCAGCCCATAGGAGCTCAGATGGATGCCCGTCAGCACCACCTCGCGATAGCCGGACGCCGCAAGCCCCCGCACCTCTTCCAGGATATCCTCCAGCCGCCTGCTGCGGACCCTCCCCCTGGCGTAGGGTATGATGCAGTAGGAACAGAACTGGTTGCAGCCGTCCTGAACCTTGATATAAGCTCTGGTATGCTCCGCAGTGTGGGTCAGGGTCATTTCCTCGTACTCACACTTTTTGTTGATGTCAATGATGGTGCTTCCTTCGAGGGTTTTCTGCCGGAGACGGACCTCCCTGCCTTCTTCAGTTTCTCCTGTCCCAGCCGGCTCCCTGCCTTCTCCGGTTCCTTCCGTCCCGTCCGATTCCCTGCCTTCTTCGTTCACTTCTGCCCCGGCAGAGCCCTGAACCTCTCCGGCTTTCCTCCCGGCTTCCGCCAGATACGCCTCCAGGATCTCCGGCAGATCCTTCTTCCTGTTGTTCCCCACAGCCAGGTCGATACAGGGATCCTGCAGCGCCTGCTTCCCTCCGGTCTGGACGTAACATCCTACTGCCACCACCACCGCCCGGGGATTCCTGGCCTTTGCCCGATGGAGCATCTGCCTGCTTTTACGGTCCGCAATGTTCGTTACGGTACAGGTATTCACGATATAAACGTCCGCTTTTGCGTCAAAAGGCACAATTTCATATCCTTTTTCCAACAGCTTCTGTTGCATAACGTCCATCTCGTAGGAATTCACTTTACAGCCAAGATTGTGGAATGCCACTTTTTTCATGGGAATCTCTCTCTTTTTTGTCACCTTTTAACCCTTGACTTTTAGCAGTTCTCTATGTAATATGATAACTGACCGGGTAATTGCGAAACTGCAGATTTCCGGGACGATTCGCAATTGCCTGTGACAACTGACAACAAGGAGGTGAACTATTTTGAAAACAGTTCAGATTTCATTAAACTCTATTGATAAGGTAAAATCCTTCGTCAACGATATTACAAAGTTCGATTACGACTTCGACCTGGTATCCGGCAGATACGTCATCGACGCCAAATCCATCATGGGTATTTTCAGCCTGGATCTGTCCAGACCCATCGACCTGAACATCCACGCGGAAGAAAATATTGACGAGATCATGACCGCGATCAAGCCATACTTAATCTGATCCGGCCGACCAAACCCGATTCGGCACGAATCCGGCCAATCTCAACTCGACCCGGTCTGAATCCGGCATCCACCAATCCGACCCGGTCAAACCCGGCTTGATCCGGCTCAGTCCACAATGATCAGCTCGTCCGTCCGGAGGGCGGTCTCCACCAGCTCGTCGATGCGTTCCTCCAGGTTCCTTTCGTGCCTGCGGATCACATTCACGCTGGGCTTCGTCACCGGATGCTTGGCCACAAAAATCGTACAGCAGTCCTCATACGGAAGAATGGAGGTCTCAAAGGTGTCGATCTTTTCCGCCACCTCTACGATCTCCTGCTTATCAAAACCGATCAGGGGACGGTATACCGGCAGGGTACATACCTCGTTGGTGGCAATTAAAGAGGCCATGGTCTGGGACGCCACCTGCCCCAGGCTCTCCCCTGTGATCAGCCCCAGGCATTCCGTCTCCTTTGCGATATGCTCCGCGATCCGCATCATGTATCTGCGCATGATGATGGTGAGTTCCTCATGGGGGCATTTCTCATAGATATAGAGCTGAATATCCGTGAAATTAATGACATGCAGATAAACCGGACCTGCAAAGCGGGACAGGATCCTCGCCAGGTCCACCACCTTCTGCTTGGCGCGCTCACTGGTATAAGGGGGCGCATGGAAATATACCGCATCGATCTTCACGCCCCTCTTGGCCACCATATAGCCCGCCACAGGGGAATCAATGCCGCCGGAGAGCAAGAGCATCCCCTTGCCCCCCGTTCCTACGGGCATTCCGCCCGGTCCCGGAATCTCCACAGAGTAAATGTAAATCTTTTCCCGCACCTCGATATGCAGGTAGATATCCGGATGGTGCACATCCACCTTCATCTCAGGATAAGCCTTCAGGATGGCTTCCCCCAGGTCCGCGTTGATGGCGTTGGAATCCTTGGGATAGCTCTTATCCGCCCGCCTTGCCGCCACCTTAAATGTCATATGCCGATCCGGATATATTTCTCCCAGATAACGGATCACCCTGCCGCACAGCTTTTCAAAGCCCTCATCCTCCGCAAATATCACGGGGCAGATGCTGGAAATGCCGAAGACCTTTTTCAGCTGCTCCACAACCTCATCGTAATCAAAATCCGTTTGTGCCTCCACATAAATACGCCCCTGACTCTTCGTGATCAGAAACTTCCCCTCGCACTTTTTCAGGGCAAACTTGATCTGATGCACCAGGGCGTCCTCGAACAGATAACGGTTCCTTCCCTTCAAACCAATCTCGGCGTACTTGATCAAAAATGCTGTAAACATGGAATCCTCTCTTCCTTTCACCGCTCCTGCGGCGGGCTTATCTGCAGGCGGCTGCCCAGGCTCCTATCTGCGGGCGCTGTCGACGGCTTCTCCTGCGGCAGGCTCTTATCTCCAGGCAGCTGCCCGACAGCGGATCGTCCTGCAGCGGGCTCGCCTTATCTCCTCGTAAATCGTCTCAACATAGGAATCATATCATACATTTGCTGCAAAGTATAGTCAATTTCTTCCTCCGTGGTAAAAATGGAAAAGCTGAAGCGGATGGTGGAAGATAAAAGCTCCTTATCCACCCCCATGGCTTTCAGAGTGGCGGAGGGCTGGGGCTTGCGGGCGGAGCAAGCGCTTCCGGCGGAAACATAAATTCCCCTTTCCTCCAGGGCATGGAGCAGCACCTCGCTGCGCACTCCGGCAATGGACACGCTCACGATATGGGGCGCGGTTCCCTGGATACGGCCCTCATTCAGACCGTTCAGACGGACGCCCTCCATCCTGCAGACGCCCTCGATAAATTTCTGCTTCAAAGCATAAAGTCTCCGGATATCCTCATCCAGGCTTGCATACATCATTTCCGCCGCCTTGGCGATCCCGGCAATCCCCGGGACATTCTCCGTACCGGAACGGATCCCCCTTTGCTGCCCTCCGCCGAAAAGAATGGGCTGGAGCTTTACCCTTTCTCCCACATAAAGAAGCCCTGTCCCCTTGGGACCGTGTATCTTATGCCCGCTGACGGACATCATATCCACATTGATGCGCTTCGGATAGATCCTGTCCTTTCCAAAACCCTGGACCGCATCCACATGGAACAGGGTCCCGGGATTCATTCTCCTGATCAGAGCCCCCGCCTCCGCAATGGGCTGGAGGGACCCTACTTCATTGTTGGTATGCATGATGGACACCAAAATGGTCTCCGGAGTCATGGTCCGCTGCAGATCCTCCAGACAGATCCTGCCGCTTCTGTCCACAGGCAGATAAGTTACGCGAAAGCCGCAGGATTCCAGATATCCGCAGGTCTGGAGCACCGCCGGATGCTCGATCCGTGTGGTGATGATATGGTTCCCCTGACGGCGGTTGGCAAAGGCGGCCCCCATCAAAGCCAGATTGTCGGACTCCGTGCCTCCCGAAGTAAAGATCAGCTCCTTCTCATTCACTTTAAGGAGCCTGGAAAAGGTCTGGAGGGCATAACGGAGATACTGCTCCGCCATGACGCCCTTGGTATGAAGGCTGGACGGATTGCCGTAATCCGTACACATAATCTTAGTCATTAACTCCGCCACTTCCGAAAACACCTTTGTGGTGGCGGAATTGTCCAGATAAACTTCCATGGAATTTTCTCCTGTTTCTTCACTAATAACATATGCCGACAAAATTTTTTTGCAACAGACTTATTTCACATTATAACCGAGATATTGCCCGATTTCAACCATAAACATCACGAATCGGCCGCTGGAACAACAGCTGCGCATGCCCGGATCTCTGCAAGAAAAAAACACGGAGTCCGCAGAGAATATATCCCCCGTACTTCGTGCTTTCTTTTTATCCGAACTCAATAGCACAGCCACAATAGCATAGCCTCAACACCACAGCTTCAACAGCATTCTGCCGCCTCATCCAGGCAGCGCTCCCGCCTGAAACAGCGCCCGGCGAGAATCCCGTGCATTCAGGCGGTTTCTCCCAGGCTCTCTTACTCTTCCCAGGACTGCTCCCTGGGCTCGTCCTCCTGTCTGCTGACAGTGTCCAGGGCGCTGGCGATCATCTTGATCATTTCCCAGATTGAGCGGAAATACAGCGTCTTGTTCTTCTCCATCCAGGTAATGCGCCCCTGCCAGCTGCTGTTCTGGCGGTGCTGCACCCTTATAATAAATGTTCCCAAATCTCCATGCTTGCTCAAAAGATTCTCATCGCTCATAATCTTCGACCTTTCCTGTTTTTGACTGCTTGTTTTTTTATTTTTCTGAAAGCTTCGATCATTGGTCGTATTATATGGAAAATTAACGCTGTCATAAAAATTTTCTAGTCCAAATACAAGCTGATCTACACTGCAAAATGGAATGCCTTCCCCGCTGTACCTATGATAAAAGCGTCCTTTCATCCGGCTGCCTTCCAGACTGTCCACGCACAGAACCACCCCGTTGGGCGTACCGATATACAATTGGGATCTCTCCATCCATGTCTACCTCCTCTCCGCCACCCGGTGCATCAGGAATTAATTTATCGGAGGACATATTACACTGCTTACATAATACTGAATCCCTGTGCGCTGACGGCCAATCAGGAACTGGTAATTGATACGTTTCTGAATGAGAGTGCAGTTTTCGCGGGTCGTATTGATCAGCAATACCAAATACTGCCCTTTCCCATAACAATTCACCGTATCGCTGTGCCGGACAGACTTTAAGATCGCTTCCTCCAGCCGTTTTGAAAGCTCATCCAGCATCGGCCCATCCTTCATGGGATTACCTTTGCTGTCCACCACCGTACAGAGCATCAGATATACCGACTGCCCTCCACGTTCCATCATACGCTCCACAATACGATAGATTCCCTGGAAAACCGGATAGGAGCACAGATACCCTCCTGTAGAGATCTCTTCCTCCTCCAGCCCAGTGAGATCCATCTGGATCTCGTCCAAGGTAGCGTATTGATGCTGCATCTGCGTTCCCAGCTTTCCAAACAGCTCCATAAAGGACTTTGAGGGCCGCAGTCCCTGCTTCTGGGAATAAAATTCCACAGTATCGTCATAAAGCTTTTGGGCGTCATCGTACCGATTCTGGGAAACCAGCGCTTCCATGGTGACTGTCTCCCAGTCTGCAAGAGGCTGTATCTTGGAGGCATATAAACCCAGCTTTTCCATTTCAGCCCAATCCTGCTTTTCCCTCAGAAGCGGCAGCGTGTTCTCCACACATTTGCAGAAAAGCTCCCTGTAGCGTCTGGCCTCCTGAGCTGCCCAGATGATGCCTGCCTGCATGGGAAGAAATTCTCCGCCGTAGCTATAGCAGGCCTCCAGATGCGACTCCAGTCTTCCGGCTGCATCCTCACAAGCCTCCGCCTTCCGGCAGATCTGCTCGAACTGCTCTGCATCCTCAATAACAGGGATCTGACCGGTCCAGTAGAAAATCCCGCCCTTTAGTTCAATATAATTCACCTTCGGCAGACCCATGCTCCGCAGCTTTTTCTTGGCGTTATAGACAACGCTCTGCATGGAATGATGGATATTGGCGATATCCCTGTCCTCAAACAGGATCTCCTCCACGCGGTTTCTTTCTATTCCGTCCTTCCTGTTGTGAAGCAGGAGCTGCATCAGATAAACGAACTGTGATTCACTTGTTTTTATGCTGCCTGTAAGCAGCTTTCCATTCCAGGTCATGGAAAACCCGCCAAAGGTTTTTATGTATAAGGTATCTTTGCGAAACTCGTTTTCCATGACGTTAAATCCTTCCATCCCTGCTATGCTTCCTCACGATTTCTGGATCTCAAGATACTGGCCAAAAAGTTCAGCATGACACCGCACGCAGCGAAACAAAACACATATATCTTTCCGATCTGGCTGGCGTACAGAAACATGATCCGCCCCAATACCGGCAGATGGTATTCCACCTTTCCGATCAGGGCGCTGTAAGGCACCGTATTCAGGTCTTCGCCCGGATTGGCGTCTCCCTTTGTGACCAGTTCCCCTTCCACCAGCTTATTTCTCACCACCCGATGAGAAACCACCGCATCTCCGCTGTGAAAAGCGATAACCTCATTCTCCTCCACATCCTCCGGCTCCGCCGGCTTCACATAAAGGATGCTTCCCACAGGTATCTGCGGCTCCATGCTGCCGCTGACAACATTATATACCTCGTATCCCCACAGACGGGGCAGCGTAACCGGAAGACAGGTCACAATCACGCTGAGCAGTATGAGACTGCCCAGCAGATTGCAAAAAAACGGTACTATACGCTTACTCATCTTTCTTTCTCCTGAGCAGCTCCGACAAAAGCAGGCTCAATCCAATGATGATGGCAAATACGGAGATCGCGCCGATCAATACATTGGTGGACAGAGGGATCGTCAGTGCGCCGATCTCAACCCGCAGAGGATCTTCCTTGGAACCGTCTCCCTGAATGATCCCCGCCAGAGGAGTATCGTTATCCTCGATCTCATCCTGATCCCGGTAATCCTGGGGTCCGTCATCTGCCGGCGTCTGGTTATCATCTATATTCTCGCCGCCGGCATCCCCACCGCCGGGATTGACTCCGCCCCCGGGATTCTGATCGTCAAAATTGGTTCCGCCCTGGTCGATCACTCCCTGGTCAATAATGGTAACGCCTCCGCCCTCTGCATCCGGATACTCCGGCGCTGGCTCACCCGGTATCACGACGACCTGATTGGTGATCTCGGTATAAATGAAATCAATGACATTCTTGCTGGAATCTGCATCCAGTGTCACGCCTATATTGTACGCCTGCGGCCGATATCCGTCAATATAAAGATATGCGACAACCGCTTTATCTCCCACATTTCCGTAATAATCCCTGCTGTCCCGCAGATGGTTTCCCGCTTCATCCAGATAATTCACGGTATACTTCACGGCGTCTCCCAGAATTCCGTAAGCCACAACATAATCCTGATCCCCGGTCACTTCAAAGGAAGGCTGGGTCACCACCGTATTGTTATCTTTTCCGCTCTCCCTGATTCCTCTGATATAATACTTGCTTCCATTATTCAGGGTTACCATATCCCGGTCAAAGGTGAGGCGATCCCCGTAATGGAGCCCGCTTATCACCAGCAGTTCACCCTCCGGATCTTCCTCTACAGTCCCGGAATTTCCCGTCATGATGGTTTCAGCATCATGGATCGTTCCCTGTTTTCCGGCAAAGAAACGGACGGTATACGTATATTCCTCCGCCTGGACAGGAAGTCTGACAAGGGCGGCCAGACACAGGGCACAGAGCGCACAGATCAGATATCTTACCTTCAAAATCCTACACCGCTGTTCCATCCTTCTGCCCC
The DNA here is from genome assembly GCA_947589075.1 of uncultured Acetatifactor sp. Classification (GTDB taxonomy): domain Bacteria; phylum Bacillota; class Clostridia; order Lachnospirales; family Lachnospiraceae; genus Acetatifactor. The sequence continues at coordinate 9,663 of CANQBS010000027.1, read as the reverse complement.
TCCTTTCCCTTTCTGAAGCTGCGCTTCAGGCTGTAAAGCGCCAACACCATCAGGAGAATCCCCAGGATCGTCATCGTTACCAACAAGGGCACCGGAATATTATCATCGCTGGTCTTCACCGGCCTGATCCGGTACACCACTTCCGGCGTCGTCTTCGGAGGCTCATTTTCCACCACGGTAGTGATGGTAGAAGTCCTTGTCAGCTCCACCGCAAAATTCATCTGCAGATCTGCCATGGTATCCTGATAATCGTTGCCCTGGGACTCCCCGTCCAGAGCCACCTCCAGAGTGATATATCCGCTCTGGCCAGTGGTCAGCGTATCCAGATAAAAGAAAGTCTCCAGAGAATCTGTGGCCTCATGCAGGCCTTCTCCGCCTTCCTCATCTTCATTCTTATCGGAAATATCACCGCCCACCGTATCGCTGCTGAACAGGACCGTAGTGGTTCCCGCGCTGTTGGTATAAGTCAGGTTATAGGTATAAGCGCCGCCATAGGTGGCGTCATTCTCACTCCGATCCTCCAGGGAGGCGATCACCTCGTTGGTCATGTACCAGTCAGTGGAAGCGGGATGTTCATTCTTCAGGCGCAGGGTGATGATGGCATTATCCCCCGGCTGCAGGCCGCTGATCACATCATCCAGATCCTGCATGCCGAAATTGCTGTCCATCTTTTCCTCCGGCGTGAAGGTCACGCTCCAGTCATCTGCTCCGCGGGAGGTTTCCGCCTGGGCCTTTACTCCTGCCAGACCAAAAAGCAGTCCGCACATAAGAACCGGTCCGCATATGAGGGTCAGTATCTTTCTTCTTTTCATCTTCTTACCCTCCTTTTAATCCGCAAGGCTCAGGACTCCATCCTGTACCTGTATCTTACGTCCCCAGGCACTCCATGCCGCGTCCTCAGCATTGTGTTCCTGAACCGCATCCACACGCACCTCGATCTGGAACTGAACCCCGTCATATTTATAAACTGTCTCGATCAATTTGCCGTTTGGCGTATCAGTAACCTTTTGTTCCACCTTGTCGGCTACTGCGCCTTTTATGGTCAGAGTATCTGCAAACAGACTGGACTCCATGGGCTTCCCGTCCCCTGCCTCATCCTCGCAGTACAGAAGATTCTGGTAATATAATACAGTCCGCTCATCCGTGGAAGCCTCTTTATCCAGCAGCCATCCGTTTTTAAAGTCCGCATTTCCGTCGCATTCGTTATACAACAGATGCAGATCGATCAAATCCGGGGAAAGTTCCTGGGTCCGGGGCATCTTCTTGTAGCTGGGAATCGGATTGCCTTCCGCATCCTTCAGTTCCCTGCCCTTCTCATCCTTCTGATAGACCACGTTCCCATTTTTGTCGGTTTCCTGAATCATCCAGTACTTGTAGATCGTAACCCTGACATACTGGTTGATCATACCGCTGTTGCGGACATTCAGCTTTTCCTCATAAACCTTACCCAGCTGCAGAGGAAGCTTCCCGCCCTGGGGATCTTCCGGGTTATCCAGCATATGTTCCAGCAAACGTCCGGTATTCTCTTCCCAGGTGCCGTCTGCCACCCGGTTTCCGTCCTCTCCTTCACGGCTTCCGTAATCCCTCCAGGATATCCGCTGACCGTTCTCCAAAAGGCTGACGCCGATATCATACATCTGGATCCGGGAAGTATAAGTCTCACTGACAAAAGTAAGGGCAGCCTGAGCTCCTCCCACGGAACTGGTCAGCAGAAGGATCATGGCCAGGGCAAACAGGCCAATGGTGCCGGCAGGAGAAAACAGGATCTTCTTAAGCTTCTGTAACCATCCTTTTCCTTTCATCATTCACCGCCTCCTTGCTCCGCGTCGGAAACCTCTGCCTCATCCTGTGATACCTGGCTGTCCCAATCAGCATAAGGGGTGCCGTTCTCATCATAGCGGACAGGGGTGCACTCGTAGATCACCACCACATTGAAGTTATCTCCGATCTCATTTTCAATGATCTCTCCGGTTATCGGATCCGTCTCTTTCTTCAGGTTGATCTTGATCTGCAGTTCTGAGGTTTCCTGACCTGCAGTCAGGATATGCTGATAATAAAAATACTCATTTTCCTCATCGTATTTCCAGTCAGTATCCGCATACATATAAAGCAGATTATCCACAAGCGTGCTCTCGCAGAATACCTTGGCCCTGACAAATACCGGCTGGGAATCCTCACTGCTTCTGATCACCACTTTCTTGGTCCAGTCAGCGAACTCTTCCTTTATTTCCGTTTTGTCCCCCAGTTCAATGACATAACCGCCCTGGGCCTCCGCATAGGTGGTGAAATATGCCCAGATATTATGAATTCCTGCGCCCAGTACCAGTACCGCTGCAAGGGCTGTCAGACACACATTTACTTTTTTCATCCTTACGCCCTCCTATTCTTCCCAGGGTCCCCAGGTCCAGTCAGAATGTTCCCAGCTCCACCCATTGCCATCTTCCCCTTCCTCATAGGAAAAATGGTTGTTGATCCCATATCCTTTACGGTTCCTGCCGTTATAGACATTGGTGAATTCCGCCTCCGCCACAGTATCTGCGGCAATGACAATGCCGTCAACCGAATCGTATTCGGCAGTATAAGAGGAACCGCTGTAAACCTCCGTCACCTTCACCCTGGCGCCCGCCGGAATCCTGTCAAGGGTCACAGGTTCACCCCGGCCGGGTCCCGTGTAGGTAACAGATACCACATTGCTGTAAACAAGCTCATTGTTCTCAAATGCAGGATCGTCCCCCATCCTCGCCTCAATCGAAAACACGAAAGTCACAGGTTCCTGCACGCCTTCTGCAGTCTCATAACTGGAAAGAGTCTTCACAATATTCAGGGAACCGAATCTCTGCTCCCTCTCCGGCTTTAAGGTAGCCGCCATATTATAGATCCATTCACCCGGATTCGCTGTGTTATGATCTCCAACCACATTCTCATCCTCCGGCTTGCCGGGAATGGAAATCAGTTCCGGCATAAAATGATATCTATAAGTTGAAGAGTTTGCGGAAGATACCAGCACCTCTTCCTCTTTCACCACTTCCTCTTCCGTTTCGCCGTTCTTCTCTTTCACCTTGAACTTCATTGTAACTCTTTCAGCATAATCCTCTCCAAGATCGCTCCCTCTTGCCACCACGAGATACAGCCCGCAGGCCAGGGGTTCTGAATCGTTCATGCTGTTCTGAATACCGATCTCAAACTTATCCACACTGCTTTCCATCTGCGGATCTGTGCATAACGGCAGAGCCTTGTCGATAAGCGCGCTCTCCAGTCCCCCCGGCTTCGTACCGTTTTCTTCCAGCTTCCATCCGAAAGCGATCTCTCCGGCTGCTAAGGACAGCCTTCTCCAATCCTCGCTGGTGAACTCCAGCTTATCTTCTTCGCTTTTCCCCAGGCTTTCAAATAAGTCTTCGAAGGGAGGCAGCAGCTTATAGGTATAACTGTCCACGCCCTGTATCTTCTCAGCTTCGGCCACCTTATACACATCCAGGACAACCTTTGCCCCCCGCAGATCCTCCCGGTATGCCTCATCCCCGCTGTCTGCACCGTAAGCGTACACTCCTTTGACAGATCAATGGCGTCGGCAGCCCTGGCCGTCGTCCCCGCCATCTGCAGGACAAGAGCCAGCACCAGCGCCATGGACAGCGCTGCCAGCACATATTTCCTCTTACGGGTCAAATATTTCTTTCCCATGATCCTCTCCTCCTTTATTTGTGAAAAGAATCCCCATCTGTTATTTTTCCTGCTTCCATCCTCCCTGACGGAACTCCTCCATCAGCTGTTTTCTGCTCTTTTTAGGCTTGAAGATACTGTAATAGATCATCATCAGGAACAGAAGGATAAACAGAAGCGGCACCCCAACTGCCGGAATCACCAGATAATTCGGCACTTTCTTGGCCTCCGATACAATCACCGCCGCTTCCCGGATGTTTTCGATCCTGCAGCCCCTCACCAGCATCCTGTGGGTATTGACGCCATAGGGCGTACAGGTGATGAGAGTACAGTAATCTTCTCCATCCTGGATCGTGAGCTCCGACACGTCCTCCGGCACCACGATGCGGATCTGATCCACCATGTAGGTCACGGTCTGCCCCAGGATCGTTACCGTAAACACGTCGCCCTCCACGACCCGGTCCAGATCAGTGAAAAGCTTCGCTGACGGCAGGCCTCTGTGGCCGGAAAGAGCTGCGTGGGTACTTTCTCCCCCTATGGGAAGAGAGGTTCCCTCCAGATGCCCCACCGCCACCTGCAGCACCGCTTCATCCGTTCCGTGATAAATCGGCAGGTTCACGTTGATATTCGGGATCTGGATATAACCCATCACTCCCGTGCCGGACATATCCAGGAGACTGTTGTATTCCTCCTTTTCCTCATCCGTCAATACAAAATGAATTCCCGTCTCTGCAAGCCTCTCATTGTATTCGTGCGCCCGCTCAAGCATTTCATCCATCTCGTCGTTGGACATGTTCTCAACGGCTTCCACATAGGAGGCAATGGCACGGGACTGGTGAAAGGAATTCCACCAATCACTTACGGTGGGATACAGCAGTAGGCAGAACCCCGCAATCAAGATGAGGAGTAAAATCATTGTCGTCCAATGTTTTTTGAAAAATTTACCCATTCTACAGGACACTCCCTACTGATGTATACATTTCCCGGCGGGCAGGCCAGCGCCCGTTCCCAAAGCACCCTGCGCCCGGGGAATCTCTTTTTACGAAATCCCTAAAACGTATGTACTCTGCAGTACGGTCACCGCCTGCCCCGCCGTCAGAGGTTGTTCAACCCCTATCTTCATTCTTTTCCTCAGCCGGAAGCTTTCAACGGCTTCCGGCTGAGGACTTTCTTCTTATTATAATACTGTTCTCTCGCAATGCATTTTCTGCTTACTGCTCTTTGCTCATGCGCTTCTTGGTAACAAGCAGAACACCAGCGATGATCACAAGGATGATACCGCTCACGGTGAAGATCGTTGTACCGATACCACCGGTCTCGGGAAGGGTGACACCCTTCATATTAACGATATCAGTGTAATAAAATCCAGCCTTAATTCCACCAGTCTTTGGACCTGGAACAAAATTTGCAGTAGGATCATCTGACTTTACCCACTTATTGTCTGTTTGCGTAAATGTTAAGTGTGTCAAATCAAGTTTCTCATCAACTTCTGAAGCTACTACAAAATAAATCGGATCAATCTTATTGTAGCCAACGGGGGTTTCTGTTTCTGTTAAACGATATTGTCCATCATCAAGTCCTTTAAAGTAAAATTCTGTCTCGTTTGATCTATCCTTATCAAGTTGAACTTCAGTCCAAACTCCGTCCGGATTTTTAGCATCAACTACCCATTTTTCTAATTTGAACTCTGCTCCCGCCAAAGGTCGATAATCATCTTCACCTGCCTTGTATACCTTGTATACATCAAGTTCAAACGTAAATACGACTACTCTATCCTCAGGGGTTTCACCAGTTCCTTCACCGTTAGGATTGTTGGAAAACTCTAATTTTACCTTATTATCGTTCCCATTTTCGCCAATTACTGCCTTATCATTCAGAGTGGCATTGTATTCAACAACAACTTTTACATTTTTAACAACATCAGGATCAGACAAATCTATTTTCATAGCCTCACAAACCATCTTTATATCAACAAACTCAACTTCAAAAGTACATCCGTCTGTTGTAATCGAGCTTACAGTATAGGTCTGAACACTACCAACACCTTCAGGATCAGGATTTGGTACTTCTTTAGGAACCTCTTCCCCGTTAATCGTAACCTTTACTGAGTCAGAGTCAAAGGTCAGGCCTTCAGACTGAACATCATGGAATACATATTTATAGTTTTTATAAACACTAATGTCGGAAGGAAGAGTACCTGTAAGTTGGAAAGGAACCACATCCCCAATATCATAATCTGCATCATCCTGCCAGTCAGTTACAACATTTGTACTGTCATCTTTTTCCTTTACTTTTTTCTCGACAGTAGGCACATCTGACTTCGGGTTCACTGATTCGTTTGCAAGCACTTCCATAATGTATTCGGTATAAGCATCGTTATCGCCATCCAATGTACCTGCCTTATCCTGGATCAAATAATAACCTGCAGGCAAACCAGAAATTGTATAATTTAGAGTTTTTCCGTTCTCCATATTCTCTGTGCTACTTCCGGTTGGACCTGCCAAATAGGGAGCAACAATTTTCGCAAATTCTTTAGCGCCATCAGTCCCAAGTTCGCCGAGCACTTTTGCCACATCAGATGCATTACTGCATTCCGCATATCTGGTATCTGCAGTTTTCAAAGCCGCAAGCAGACCGGCTTGATCGGCTTCATCTCCTTTTATACCTGTTCCCCAGACAATATTTGAAAGGACCAATTGCTCTACCATTTTCTCTTCCTTAAAAACAGTCTCCTTAGCCAAATTACCGGAAAAGATCTGATATGCCTCATACGTATGACCTGGCGTTTGATTATCAATCGTAACTTCAAAAGGTCCCTCCAGTGAAGATAATCCTTCCGACGCCATCGCCGTAAGTGTCATAGCCATAACCATGACCAGTGCCAGCACTAAGCTGAGCAAATTCTTCATTTTTTTCATCTTTTTTCTTCCTTTCTTTTAAATGTTTTAAAATTTTTTGTGTCTTTTTTTGTTTCCTTATTATAACCTTTTCACCCCTCAGTTCCGGGAGGTCTCGGACCTCCTTTCCCCGAATTTTCTTTTATACTGAAAGCTTGTTACCAGCACCAGGCCGATCCCAGCCATCGTATACCAAAAAGCTGCTGTCTTTCCGGTTCCCCGGAAGGTCTGCCCCAGGGATCCTGTCTCTCCCAGGGCCATTGCGAAATCAGAGAAGCCTCCCACATTGAAGTTCACGGAGTTTTCTTCCGTCTCTGCAGTTCCGTCCAGGACTTCGATCTCTGCAGTTTCTCCTTCTTCCGTCTCTGCGAAATGCAGGATCGTAACGCCCTCATTGATGACCATGCCGTCCGCATCCAGGAACTGGATCGTGATATTCACGGGAGCCTTGGGCTCAACCTCTACGCCGTCCAGATAGAATCCGATATTATAAACCACCAGCTGATAATCATCCTCTGTTACAGGCTTCGTTTCTGTCGAGGTCTCGTCTGCGCCGTTTCCGGTTTCCGCGCCTTCCTCAGATTCCCCTGTGCCGGCTCCGCCGAGTACATCCAGAGCTTCCTGCCTGCGCTGTTCATACCGCTTGCTTCCGGGAGTCACTTCATAGGCGAACAGTTCAGCTCCCTCCGGGATATCTGCCTCCGGTCCGTAGACTGCCGTGATCTTAACCTTTCCATCAGTGAATTTAGCAGTGAGCGTTCCTTCGTCTCCTCCGGATACGTCCGGGACTTCGGCTGAGGCTGCATCATTGCCGGATATGTCCGGCTCTTCCTCTGTATCTTCTCCGGCTTCTGTCTCAGCAGGCTCTGTCTCAGCGGCTTCCGTTTCGGCAGGCTCTGTCTCAACGACTTCCTCTGTACTTTCCTCAGAAGCTGTCTCCTCTGATTTGTCCTGCTGATTCAGCAGAGCCACTTCCTCTTCGCTCAGTTCAACCGTCTTGATACAGGCTTCTCCGTGGATATGCTCCTTCAATTCCAGCAATCCGCAGATCAGATGGCCTTCCTCATCGTAGCAGGCCGCGTCGTGCATGTGCAGCTCCCATTTTCCGCAGACAGGAATCCGAACCTCTTCATAGCAGGCATCCGTGTGAACGTGAGGCTCTATGATCTCCGGCGTTCCTCCTGATGCAGGCACGGGCTGCTGGGGGATCTGACCCACCAGGTCGCCTCCGGATACCGGCCGTTCAACAGCCTCCCCGGGAGTCGTACCGCTTTCCGGTTCAGGGCTTTCAGGCTCCGGGTTCTGCACTGTACCGTCCCCCTCGGGCGCTGTATCCTGGGGGGGCTGTACTTCCTGGGCTTCTCCAGTCTCTTCCAGACCGCAGATCAATCTTCTCTCCGTAACAAAACATGCCTCGGTGTGCTTATGGGCCTCGATCTCCGGCAAAGTGCAGACCAGCTTACCCGTCTCGGGATCGCCGTTCTCATAGCAGTCGTCGTTATGGGTATGCACCACATAATCTGCGAGTCCGCAGATCAGGTCCTGAGCCGTAAGCTCTTCCTTTGTCAGCTTTCCGGCTTCCAGAAGTTCCCACGCCTCTGCGCTGTAGCATTCTTTCGTATGCTCATGCACCTCCAGCGTACACTCCAACACCTGCTTTGTATGGTTCTGCGCCTGCCCGGGCATCATCAGCACCGCCACGGTACCTAAGATCACCAGGACTGCCAGGCAGATCAGCACTTTATGCCAACGCTTATTGTTTTTCTGTTCATGTAAAAAGTCGGTTGCCTGTTTCAAAATAGAATTATCCATCACACTGCCTCCTTCCTTCTATCTGTACGGATCAGTCGGCCACCCGGCCGTGCCGTTATTTCTCTTTTTCCCGGGGATTCTTCAGCCATCCGGCTGTCTCCAGGGGCCATACCCGAAGAATGATCTTCCCGAGCACCAGCTCGTCGCCGATACTGCCAATGGCAGTGTTCCGGCTGTCAACTGATGTCGATCTGTGATCCCCCATCACAAAATTCCTTCCGTCCGGCACCTGGTAAGGAAGGCTGATATTGCAGTCCCCCAGAGCCTTCTCGGTGATATAGGGTTCATCCAGCATCTCGCCGTTGACATATACATTGCCTTCTTCGTCAATGTCCACCCATTGCCCTGCCGTGGCGATCACCCTCTTGATCAGGATGTTGTTGTTATAGTAAAAAGCTATGATGTCGCCCGTCTTGTAATCCGAATTGTTCAGCGCCACCACGATATCCCCATCCATCAGGGTATCCGTCATCGACGTCCCGCTGATCTGCAGTACCGGGAGTACCAGAACAGCCACCAGCGCAGCCACCGCAGCCACCACCAGGAGGGTGTATATCGTGCTTCTCAGCACCTTCCCATAACTCTTTTTATATTGTTCCTTCTGGAGTTCTGCCCGCAGGATATCCGCGGTGGGAAGCTCCAGATTCATTTCTTTTTTCTTCCCCATATCTTTATTTCACTTCCTCCGGCGAGCCTTCTTTTACCTTGCCTTCATCCTCAGGCAGATCTTCTTCCAGCATACCGTCATCCTCCGGCTCTTCCTGCATCCGCTCAGCCGCCGACAGCTGCAGGTTATACAGATATTGGTCAGCCGCCTTCTGCGCTGCTTCGAAGATGCCGTTGAGCCTCAGCGCCGCTTCCGCGATGGAGCCCGCCTCTTCCAGCTCGATCCTCCGTCTCTTACGATGTTCTTCCAGCATATCCCGGAGGTGGTGAATCTGCTCATCTTTATGATCCAGGCGCTTCCTCAGCCGCTCATAATTGGCTTCCATCACGCTGAGCGCTTCCCTTGTCTCTTCCAGTTCCTTCTTCAGCTGCTCCGCCTCTTCACTCTGCGCCAGCAGCAATTGGAGCACATCCTGTCGGCGTAATCTATGTAATTCCTTTTGTGTCATCCCTTTACCTCTAATCCATCCGCAAAACTATCCGCAAAACAAACCGTTCTCGCCTTGAGACCCCTCCCGCTCCGTTCGCTGCAGAAAGGTAGAGAAAATTATGGGTTCTAGGTTTATTATATAAAACCTCCAATCAATAAAAGAATCAAAAAACCATGCAAAAACAGGTTTTTTGATTCTTT
>CANQBS010000026.1 GCA_947589075.1 uncultured Acetatifactor sp. | reverse complement strand
GTGTGTGGTGCTGTACAACGGGAGCAGGGAAGAGGCGGAAGAACGGGAATTGTGCCTGTCCGAGGCCTTTGGGGAGAAAGGCGTGGACTCGTCCCTGGAGCTGTGGGTAAGGCTGATCAACATCAATTATGGCCACAATGAGGAACTGATGAAGAAATGCCACAGGCTGTGGGAGTATTCGTATTTTGTGGAGCAGGTGAACGCGGGACTGAGGGCTGGGAAGAAGGCCAAGGAGGCCGCGGAGGAAGCGATAGAAGTGTGTCTGGGGGAAGGTGTCCTGGAGGATATCCTGACCGCCAGCCGGATGGAGGTGCTTGGGATGCTGCTTTGTGAATTTGATGAGAAAAAGGACAGGGAGAATCTGTGGCAGGAGGGGCATGAGAGAGGACTTGAACAGGGACGTGAAGAAGGATTTGCAGAAGGGCAGTCCCTTGGAGTGAAGAAGTCCATAAAGCTTTGCCGATCCTTGAATTTGTCGTATGACCAGACCATGCGGGAAATCGTGTCTTTGTATGAATTGAGCGAAGAGGAAGGCTTGGATTTTATGAGGAGGTTTTGGGAGGAGCAGAAGTAAGGGCTGGAAAAGGGGCAGATATTCAACTTCAATAGTGAGATATTTTCATGTCATTATGCCTATGGATTTGTCATTTCTGAAATTAAAACACCGTAGTCCGTTCAATTATCCGAACTACAGTGTTTTATTTATTTCCTCCACCCCACGAAAAGTAATAAAAGCTGAACCACAAGCTTATAAAATCCATGATCCTGCTTTACTCTCTCTGACCGAAAGAGTATAATGTTCTCAGAAATAATACCCGCCGGAGGACACACAGATGAATCATTCTCAGCAAAAACAGGAAATCAGGGAGCCGCTTTACTATGCACAGGCGGCCGTGGACACTATGATGCGGAAGTTCCAGGCGGCGCAGCTGCCGCCCAAGGGGCATTTCCACTATCATCAGGGAGTCTTTTTGTCCGGGGTCTATCAGACGTATCTGCTTTGCGGAAGGGAAGCCTATTTCCAGTATATCAAGGATTGGGTGGATTCCGTCATGGACAGCGAGGGAAACATTCTGGATTACGATCCGGGGCAGCTGGACGATATTCAGCCTGGGATCCTGCTTTTCCCCTTATATGAAAGGACCGGGGAGGAAAAGTATCGGAAAGCGCTGGACAAGCTGCTGCCTGCGATCCGGGATTTCCCCAGGAATGCGGAGGGCGGTTTCTTCCATAAAAAAGGGTGTCCGGATCAGATGTGGCTGGACGGTCTTTACATGGCGGGTCCCATCAGCGCGGAGTATGCGGTTCGGTTCGGGCAAAAGGAATATCTGGACATCGCCATCGAGCAGGCTCTGCTGATGCGTAAGAAAACGGAGGATCCGGCAACCGGTCTGTGGTATCATGCCTGGGACTGCTCCAAGAAGGCGGAATGGGCGGATCCTGTAACCGGGCTGTCCCCGGAATTCTGGGGAAGGTCCATGGGCTGGGTGCCGGTGGCGGTGCTGGGCGAGCTGGATTTCATGGAACCGGGGCAGAAGGGCTATGATGAGCTTTGCAGACTGGTAAAGGATCTGCTGACGGCGCTGGTCCGGTATCAGTCAAAGGAAGGGCGCTGGTACCAGGTGGTAAACAAGGGAGGCAAAGCCGGCAACTGGCTGGAAAACTCCTGCAGCTGCCTGTATGTGGCGGCCATTTGCAAGGCGGTGAGGAAGGGAATCCTGGATCAGGAATACCTGGAGAAGGCTCGCAGGGGCTATGAAGCCGTTATCCGAAGCCTTGCCTGGAACGGGGAAGACTTACAGATCGGAAATGTGTGCATCGGAACCGGGGTAGGGGATTACCGGCACTACTGTGAACGCCCGGTCAGCATAAATGACCTCCACGGTGTAGGGGCGTTTCTGCTCATGTGCGCCGAGGTGCAAAGGAGCCTGTGAAAAACCATAAAATCCCCCCTTGTCAAGACTGCATTTATCGGTTATTATAGTAGCAGAGTCGCCCGTGCTGCCAGTGTCGGCTTCGGACAGCTCTTGTTTTTGTATACAGATTCATGATTTACTCTTACTTTACGAAAGGGCAGGTGGTTCCTTCATGGACGGGGACAGTTGGATATCCCTCATCCTTATTGCTGTTTTACTATTTATGGGCGCGTATTTTGCTTCCAGTGAAATCGCCCTGAGTTCAGTGAACAAGATCCGCATCCGTCTCCTTGCGGACAAGGGAGACAAGGGCGCGAAGAATGTCCAGTATATCCTGGATCATTTTGATAATGCTTTGTCTGCGATTCTTATTGGCAATAACCTTTCTCATATTCTTGCTTCTTCCATTGCCACCGTTATGGCTACCCGTTTGTGGGGAACCAATGCCGTGGCGGCTACGACGCTGGTGCTGACAGTGATCGTCTTCTTTTTTGCGGAACTGCTGCCCAAAAATATTGCGAAGAAGTATTCCGAACATTTCTCCCAGACGATTGCCGGTTCCCTCATCCTTTTTATGCATATCTGCAGGCCCTTTTCCTTTTTGCTGACGGCTCTGGGAAATTTTGCCGCAAAGCTGTTCGGCGGCGACGGCAGCTCCGTGACGGAGGATGAATTCCACGATATGGTGGAAAATATCGCGGAGGAAGGGAATCTGGAGGCGGAAAAAGGAGAGCTGGTGCATTCTGCCCTGAATTTCGGGGATCATACTGTGGGAGATATTCTTACGGTTCGGGTGGATGTGGAAGCTATAGACGATACCGATACGGTGGATGAGATCCTGGAGCGGGTCCGCAGCGTCCGTCATTCCCGCCTGCCGGTCTATCATGAATCCATTGACAATGTGGTGGGCGTGCTGTCCTGCAGAAAGTACATAAAGGCCTATCTGAAGGATAAAAATAAAGTGGATGTCAAGCAGCTGATGGAGCCGCCCTTTTTCGTACATGCCAGTACGGAAATCGCGGATCTGCTTCCTGAAATGAATAAAAGGAAGGCAAATATGGCTGTGGTGACCGACGATTATGGCGGAATAGAAGGCGTGGTCACGGTGGAGGATATCCTGGAGGAGCTGGTAGGGGATATCTGGGACGAAGATGACGAGGTGGTAGAGAGCTTCGTTCAGGTGGATGACTATACCTGGGATGTGGATGCCTCCATGAGAATGGATGAATGTTTCGACCGTATGGATTATGAAGATTATGATGAAGAGGAGGCCGCCCATAAGAGCATGGCCAGTCTGGCATACGCCGCTTTTGACAATATGCCGAAGGAAGGGGAGACTTTCCAATTCCAGGATCTTAAGATAACCATAGCAAAAATGGATAAAAGGCGCATCCGCACCCTCAGGATCAGCAGAGAGGAGGCGGCAGCAGAATGACAATCCTTATTCATAGCATTGCAATTGTAATTTTGTTGGGATTTTCCGCGTTCTTCTCCGGTTCCGAGATCGCTTATTCTTCTGTGAACAGGACCAGACTGGAGGCCAGCCACAGATCTTCGGCCAAAACGGCGCTGTATATCAGCGGACACTTTGATCAGGCGCTTTCCGCGATCCTGATCGGCAATAACCTGGTGAATATTTCCTCCTCCAGTATCGCTACTTTGCTGGCTCTGTTGTTAGCGGGGGAAGGCGCAACGGTGGCGCAGCAGGATATATTCACTTCCCTGGCGTCTATTCTTTTGACGATCCTGGTGCTGATCTTCGGGGAGACGATGCCTAAGATCGTGGCCAAGAGAAATCCCCAGGCCTTTGCCCTGGTGGTGGCGAGACCCCTGCAGATCCTGATGACGGTGCTTCGGCCTATAACCTGGGTCATCTGCGGGCTGGTGGATCTCATTACGGCTCCCCTGAAGGGTGAGAGCCTGAATGAGGACGAGAAGGCGGAGGCAGCGGAAGAAGAGCTGATCGACCTCATTGAAAGCAGTGAGGACGAGGGCATCATAGATGAAGATCAGTCGGAACTGCTTCAAAATGCCCTGGATTTCACGGACATTTCCGCGCAGGAGGTTATGACCCCCAGGGTGGACATGGACGCTCTGGAGATAGATGATTCTCCGGAAGAGATCAAGCATATGATCGAAACCACAGCATTTACCCGTCTGCCGGTGTATGATGAGCAGAGGGAGCGTATCATCGGCGTGCTGCACCTGAACCAATATTACAGGGCGCTGTTAAATCAGCCGGAGGTAGATCTGAAAAGTCTTCTCATCGAGCCCTGTTTTGTGTATAAGACCATGAAGCTTCCCGCAGTCCTGACCATATTGAAGCAGCGCAAGACCCATGTCGCCATTGTTACGGATGATTATGGCAGCACCATCGGGATCGTGACTATGGAGGATGTGCTGGAGCAGATCGTGGGCGGCGTCTGGGACGATGAGGCGGATGCGGAGGAAAGCGAGGTCGTGACCCGCAGCGAACATGAATATGAGCTGGACGGCAATATGACCATCGGAGATCTTTGTGAACTGATGGAGTGGGATGAAGATGAGTTTGAGACGGAATCCGTTACGGTGGGCGGATGGACCCTGGAAATGTTTGGAAATTTCCCGAAGCCGGGGGACAGTTTTGATTATGAAAATGTAACGGTTACGGTTCTGGAGATGGACGATCTGAGGGTGAGCAAGGTGCTCATCACCATACGTCCTGATGAGGAAGAGGAGCCCTAGGGAGGAAATGAGGAGAAAAAAATGAAAAAGATTGTTGGAAGAAATAAGATGTTCCGTAAATTATGGATGTTAATACCTGCTGTCTTGCTTATGATCTGGTGCCTGGCAGGGTGCGCAGATTCCGGGGAGGAGACCCTGGAGGGAAAAGATACCGGGACAGGCGAACATTCTGAAGCTGTGGACTCTGCAGAAGAAAACGGAGAAGAGGCAGCTGATGAAAAAGTAACCGGAGAAAAGGAGGAAGAGAAACAGTCCTTGGTTACGGGAATGCACAAGGCGCTGGAAGCTCAGTACGATGAAGCGCAGCCATATTCAGAGGGTTATGCGATAGTCGGCCAGGATAATAACGGAGTCATGAAGTACAACTATATTGATCAGGAAGGCAATTGTCTCCTGGACGAATGGGTGGACGCCGCTTATCCTTTCAGCGACGGCATGGCTTGTGTGGGGTATGAGACCCAGCCGGATGAAGAAGCTTATATGGGTGACCGCTGTTATTTGTATGGTTATATAGATACTACGGGACAGCTGGTGATTCCCGCGGAGTATCTTGGATCTGAAACGGATCATCCGTTGTGTTTTTATAACGGATATGCAGAGGTGCAATATTATGTATTGCAGGAGCAGGAATATTACTCCTATTATTCCTTATGTTATAATGTGATCGATAAGCAGAATCACCCTCTGTATGATTTCGATGTGAGTCCTTCTGATAACTGGGAATATGGCGGCGGACCGGATTACCGGATACTGACTCTGAATTGGGAGCTCTCGCCCTGGCGAAATCTTTATTTTTACAGCCCCTGGATGGTCAATCTGGTTGAAGGGAAGGCTCCGGAGGAGATGATCCTGACCGACGGCGTCCGGTCCTATCTGATAGGAGCCGATAATTCTGTGATAAGCAGCACAGATGGAAGCGCCGTAAAAATAAATGACAGATATTGCTCCGTGCGTATGATGGATCAGGAGACAGGGCAGTATCAGGATTATATTACGGATGAAAAGTTTAATATCATCCAGGAAGGTTATTATTATGTGTATCCCGGGTGGGAGGAGCTGCCTTATTTGATCAGGGAAACTCCTGTGTCAGGCGGAGGATTTTATCACTATGCGGATTATCAGATTTATGATATGGAATTACAGCCTTTGACAGGCGTTTTCAGTCGGTTCGCCCCCGTTAGCAAGGATCATAAGATTATTGTGAAAAGCGAAACAGAGGGATGGAAGCTTCTGGACACGGATTTACAGGTGATCAGCAGCCTGGAAGGCGATTTTGACTGGATGGCATCCCTGGAAAATTATGATGGCCAGCAGTACTGGCTGGAAGGAGTCAGTAATACGGAAAACGGGGATGGCACGGTAACCAGTACAACCGTGACTTTGCTTGACAAAAACGGAAAATTTCTTCGGGAAGCAACTGGGACTAGCGGCGCCTTCACGGTACTTTCGGATGAGCTTCTGCTGATGGTTTCAGAGGGGAAACAGCCTACGCTCATCGATGCGGAGGGAAAGGATGTTAAGGAGCTTCCGTATTCCGCGATGTATTATGCCGGGGAAGGCTCGGAGGATAATACCTATATCCTGTATACTTATGGGGAGGATTACCGTACCTTCTATTTTGAACTTGTAAAGACTTCTTCCGGCTGGGAACTGCAGGAGCTGGGGGATTCCTTCTCTATTGACGGATATTATTCCGGTTATGAGGACGGGGTATTGGCAGAGAATGAGGAAAGCCGTATTTTGGGTACGTATGCCTGGAGTGCCTCCAGCAGCACGGATCCTGTCAGTCTGGAGGATGTGGAGGGAAATATCCTGGATGAACAGGCCGCATTATCCCTGGTGGAGGATGGGCTTTATCTGGTGGGTACACGGTTTGAATATAATGAAAATACCTGGACGGATGAAGCTCATGATATGTACCTGCAGAATGTGGAGAAATCCATGGATGGTACGGTTTATGAAAGGCTGGGACAGCTGTCGGAGGGCAGAATAGCCTTCCTGGAAAATGGCAAGTGGGGATATCTGGAATTGGAATATGACGCGGGGAGGTCATGATGGATTACTATAGTTCAATGCATATCAATAATATCATGACGGCCATACTCAGCAGGACCGGCGAGATCCTTTATCTGATAGAGGGAAACCGGGAGGCTGTTCTGGTAGATACGGGACTGGGAGTAGGACATTTAAAGGAGTATCTGAAGGGGCTTACCCATAAGCCCCTGACGGTTCTGCTTACCCATGGTCATGAGGATCATGCCCTGGGCGCCCCGGAATTTGACAACGTATATATGAGTCCGGAGGACAGGGCTCTTTATCAGAGCCACTGTCCCATGGAGGTGCGTAGGGGTTATCTGCAAAGCCAGTTAGGGCAGGGAGCGGAACAGCTGACAGAGGAGGATTTTGTCCCGCCCTGTCCGGATTATGCATTTCATGCTCTGGAGGATGGAATGGTCTTTGATCTGGGAGACGTGCACGTGGAAGCCTGGAGCCTTCCGGGACATACTGCGGGCAGCTTTGTTTTCCTGATTCGGGAATACCGGATCCTGATCTCCGGGGATGCCTGCAATAATGCCACCTTTTTGTTTGGGGAGGAAGCGCTGACGGTGGAAGAGTACCAGCAGCATTTAAAGGCGTTTCAGGCAAAGCAGGAGGATCGGTACCATCGGATCTTCTTAAGTCACCGGATGATAGAGGGCGGAGAGGACTGCATAAAAGAGGCGATCGAGCTCTGCGGCGATATCATGGAAGGCAATACGGACGATGTGCCCTTTCGGTTTATGGATACCTGCGCCTGTATGGCGAAAAAGCAGAATGAATATTTTGAAAGAGAAGACGGAAAATTCGCCAATATTATTTATAACAGGGATAAAGTTTGGAAACGGTAAAGGCGGCGAAGTTCATGACAGTCGGCAGTACAAATGATTTTTCAAAGGGGAGCGTGGTGAAGAATATCCTTTCCATTGCGCTCCCCATGACAGTGGCCCAGCTGATCAATATTTTATATAATATCGTGGACCGGATGTATATCGGTCATATTCCCGGATCTGACACGCTTCCGCTGACAGGTCTGGGTCTTTGCATGCCTGTGATTTCTGCAGTCATTGCCTTCGCCAATCTTTTCGGCATGGGCGGCGCGCCCCTGTGCTCCATCGCCCGGGGAAGAGGGGATGTGGATGAAGCGGAGAAAATCATGGGAAATTCTTTCGCGATGCTTCTTTTCACTGGTCTTTTGCTTACCGTGACCGGACTGGTATTCAAAAGACCCCTTCTTTATGCCTTTGGCGCCAGCGACGCCACCTATCCCTTTGCGGACAGCTATCTGACCATTTACCTGCTGGGAAATGTTTTTGTGATGATGAGCCTGGGGATGAACAGCTTCATTAACGCCCAGGGCTTTGGGCGCATGGGGATGATAACGACCCTCATCGGAGCCGTTCTGAATATCATTTTGGATCCCGTCCTGATTTTTGCCCTGAATCTCGGCATTCGGGGCGCGGCCATTGCCACTGTGGTATCCCAGGCGGCTTCCGCACTCTGGACGTTCATTTTCCTGACCGGGAAAAAGACGATCCTGCATATCCGTCTGTCCTCCATGAAGCTGGAAGTCAGGCGTGTGGGCAGCATCATAGCCCTGGGCACCTCCGGCTTTATGATGTCCATTACCAACAGTATTGTCCAGGTGGTATGCAACGCCACCCTGTCCGCTTTTGGGGGCGACCTTTATGTGGGGGTCATGACCGTGTTAAACTCCATTCGGGAAATCGTGGTGATGCCTGTTTCCGGCATTAATAATGGAGCCCAGCCGGTAGTCAGCTTTAATTACGGCGCGAAACGATATGACCGGATCAGGACGGCGATCCGTTTTGCTTCCGCAAGCTGCATCGCCTATACCTTCGTGATATGGGGAGCCCTGCATCTGTTTCCCACATTTTTTATCCGTATTTTCAATGACGACGCTCAGCTGATAGAGGCTGCGGTTCCTTCTCTGCAGCTGTTTTTCTTCGGTTTCTTCATGATGGCTTTGCAGTTTTCGGGGCAGACGGTGTTCCAGGCTCTGGGAAAGGCGAAGTACGCCATCTTTTTTTCCATTCTCAGAAAGGTGATCATCGTAACTCCCCTGACGATCCTTCTGCCCTATTTTGTAACGCCGGCGGTGAACGGCGTGTTCCTTGCGGAGGTGATCTCCAATTTTATCGGAGGAACAGCCTGTTTCTGTACGATGCTCCATGTCATGCGCAAGGAACTGGGCATTCGGATCATTTCTTTTAAAAATTAAGAATTTCCCATGAAACAAATGCCATAAAAATAAGAACTATATGATTGAACACCTTAAAACGCGCGAAGCAGCCGCTGCTTCCGGAAATCCTGTTTTCTCGGAAGCGGGGGCCTGTCAGGTGTAGATCATGATACTGCAGTATATACAAGATGCCAGGGTCAAAAGTCCAAATCCACGGCATGTTTACATGTCGGTGGATGAAGGACTTTATGACCCGTCCTGATATGAGGAAGAAGTGGGGCAGGGGTCCCACGGATTCCGAATATCGGGCAGGATTGTGTGAGTGCGCAGCACGAAACAATCCGTATGGCATCGTTTGACCCCAACGTCTGTACAAGTATATCCTGCCACATGCGGGAGGAAGGTAATGAACCGGAATATTGATTTGGTAAAAGCGGCCCAAAAAGGGGATACCCATGCTTTTGCACAGCTATATGAGGAGATTTATAAGGATTTATACAGATTTGCGCTGTATACGCTGCGCAACAGTGCCGATGCGGAGGACGCGGTCAGCGACGCGGTGACGGATGCTTTTGCCTCCATGGAAAAACTGCGTCATGCAGAGGCTTTTCGAAGCTGGATGTTCCGTATCCTCTCCAACAAGTGCAAAAACCGGATGAAGGAGTACGCCCGCAAAACGGTGGATCTTGAGGATGTGGGCGAAGAAATGTCCTATGTGGAGGATGTGTCGGAGAGCCTGTTTGTCCGCAGGACTTTTATGGAGCTGGAGGATACGGAGAGGATGATCATAAGCATGCGTGTCTTTGGCGGTTATACCAGCCGGGAGATATCCGGGATCCTTTCCATGAACGCCAACACGGTGCGAACCAGGGAAAGCAGGGCGCTGAAAAAGCTGGCTGCCCGGCTGGGAGACGGCCAAAGAGGCTGACGCCAGGACGAAGAGGGCAGCCGGCGTCACGGTTGGGAAAAGGTCGAAGGAGCCCGCATCCAGGTCTGAAGGCAGCCGGAACCGGCAGCCGCCTGTTCGGTAGGAAGAAAGCCGAAGGAGCCGGAATCCAGGTCTGAAGGCAGCTGGAGAGGACAGCCGACAGCCCGGAAACGGATGCGGCAACTGTAAAAATCAGGAAGGACAGAGATGGGAAAGCATATGGAAGATAAATGGATCAAACAGCTGCGGAAATCCGCAGAGGAAATGGAGATTCCGGAGAGACTTTGCCCGGATCAGATTGAGAAAAAGCTGGAAGGTATGAAAAGGGAGCTGCCAGCAGAAAAGAGGACGACGCCACTGACCTTTCTTCGCGGGTGGTTTTCGGCTGCACGGAGTCTGCCCGTGAGCAGGATGCTCCCGGTCTTTTATGGGATGGGCGCGGCGGTTCTGCTTTTGGGATGCGTCTATGCGGTGTACCGGAATGGCCTTGCCCCCGGAATAAGGGAAAAGGCGACTGAGGCACCGGACGCCGGACTTTTGACAGCGCAGCAGGCGGAATCCGGCGCAGCGCCCGGAAACAGCGACAGACCGGAAAGCAGCCTGGATATTGAATGTGCAGGACCGGAAGAAAGTCCGGAAGCGGAAAACCGCGAGGAGGCAGAACGGGTCAGAAAGAAGCAGGATGCGGGGGATCTGTACCGGGTAGCGTCGGATTACGGGGAGGTTCAGGATGTGATCCGGCAGTCTCTGTCTTACTGGCAGTCGGACGGCCTGATAGTAAATGATTATGCTGTCATGGAAGAAGTCGGCGTGGGAGATGCAGAACTGGACGATATTGCATCTGGCGTCTTGGAAAAAGAAGCCATGGCTTCCGGAACGGCGTCCGGAGGTCAGGAGCCGGACTATTCTACCACAAACCTTCAGGTGGAGGGCGTGGATGAAAGCGATATTGTGAAAACCGATGGCTCTTATATTTATACTGTAAAAGAGGATACCGTTCACATCACGGATATCAGGGACGGGAAGCTGTCTGCGGCGGGGGAGATCAGTCTGCCGCAGAATCAGGGCGCAAATGAAATACTGGAAATGTACGTGGACGGCAACAGGCTTGTACTGATCACATCGGAAAAGGAAAGCCGCCTGGAAAAGGAAGAGGAAGAAGGTTACCCGGAATATTATTACTTCGATACCCTGTATTTTACTGCTGTTTACACATATGATATCGAAGATAAGGCAGAACCCAGACTCATGGGAAAGGTGACCCAGGAAGGATATTATGATACTTCCCGGAAAATCGGGAATATTGTATATTTATTCACGAATTACTATGCGGGTGAATTCCGTTATGACGGTGAGACAGAGGCGGAAGAATGGATTCCCAGGATAAACGGGGAGGCTGTTCTGGCGGATCATATTTATATCCCCCGGCGGGGCGCCCAGTCCCTGATCGTTTCGGCGGTGGATCTGGGAAATCCGGATGAGGTACTGGATCATGTGATGATCCTTCACGACGGCGTAGAGATTTATGTGAGTCCCAGGTCCATTTATCTGTACAACAGGGATTACAGCAGCGGGATGATATCCACCCAGATCGCCCGGTTTAGCCTTGACGACGGTTTTATCAACGCAGCAGCCGCGGGGAGCGTCAGCGGATATGTGACAGATACCTTTGCAGTCAGCGAAGGGAAGGACTCCTTCCGGATTCTGACCACAGACAATGGCGGAGATTTTGGAAACTGCCTTTACATTTATGACTTGAATCTGAACCTGAAAGCCTCTCTGAAGGGAATCGCGCCGGACGAACAGATCTATGCCGCCCGCTATTTTGAAGATTTTGCCTATTTTGTAACCTATCGGAACATGGATCCCTTGTTTGCGGTGGATCTGTCGGATGAAGAGCATCCGAAGCTTCTGGGGGAGCTGAAGATCACGGGTTATTCCGATTACCTTCATGTCTGGGAGGAAGGAAAGCTTTTGGGCATCGGGTATGAGACAGATCCGGATACGGGTCAGACAAAGGGGCTCAAGATTGCCATGTTTGACGTTTCTGCTCCCGAGGAAATGAAGACGTTAGACAGCCTGGTGATTAAAAACGCGGATTACAGCCCTGCGTTATATGCCTATAAGACGGTGCTGGTGAACAGGAATGCCAATCTGGTGGGATTCCCGGTGGAGACCCGTGAAAACAGGGCATATGGATGGTATGGGACCGATTACCTGCTGTTTGAGTGGGAAAACGGCTCCTTCCACAGCCTGCTGAGCCTCTCTCTGGAGGAAGGGATCGGAGTTGAGGACTGCCGCGGACTTTACGTTGGAAAATATTTTTATATCGTATCTCCCGGCAGTATGATCATAAGCTTCGACCGTGAAAATGATTATCAGGAGACTGACAGGATAAGCTTTTGAAAAACGGAGATGAACAGCTGATGAAGCATAGATTATTATTCGGTGTATGTATCATATTATCGCTTTCTATGAGCAGTTGCGGCAGTGAAAAGGGATTAAGTTCTATGGAGCCGATGCAGGAACAAAAGACAAGCGAAAATGTGTTACAAAAAATAAGAAGAGTGAGAAATCGTCAAAACAGCATATCAGCGATTTCGCGGAGCCGTTGGGCGGTCTGTTCATAGGTTACATGATCTGAGATCAGAGTCCTAGTTATGCTTTCATAGTCGTGCCTGTAAAATTCATTGTCCAGGAATTCATATATAAGTGCCTTTATATTAACACCTGGTTGTGCGGACGGACAGATGGAAAGATGCGAACGGCGTTCACGAACCTGGCAGATCAGTTCTTTAAATGTATCGTCAAACATGACGACAGGATAAAGTTTATATATGTCATAAAGATGGCGTGAAAACCGCTTTGGTTTTTGACCCATGTAATAATCGCAGAGTGCGAAGATCTTGTCAATGAATGTCCTGCCCACAGACTGCACCTGCATCCGGAATGGAGCAAGCCCATATTGTGTTTCCAGTTCTGGCATATCGTCATGAAGAGACTCAAAGATAATGGAACTGACTTCTTGCTCCTCAGTTGGGAAGGAATAGGAAATGAGCGCCGTTTCCAGTTTGATACCAGGAAGAATACTTTCCGCAGGATATTCAGTTACTGGCTGGTACTGGAACAGGTAATAATTGTAATCTTTGTCACTTTCGATAGAATTCCAGTTTTCAATCGGCATATGCAGTTTTTCGCTTATGGGTTTTAAAATGGAGTATTTGAGTTTTTTCCTTCTGGCTTCTCCGATGTGTTCCGTGAATGTAATGTCAATATCCTCAGAAAACCGGTTGATCAGGTGGAAGCATTTTGAGAGGGAAGTGCCACCTTTAAAAACAATTTCAGGATTCGCGGCGGCAAGCAGCTTTAAGAGCATAGTCACATAATAGTCTTTCTCGATAATGGAATGTGCGATGCCGGTGCGGATATTGGATTCTTCTATGATTTCTGCAAAGAGTGATTTGTTGTCATGCAAGTACATCGTCCAACCTCATTTCGTAATAGAAGCGGAAAGTGGAATCAGGATAAGACCGGATATAACGGTCAATATCAGCTTTCTGTATACTGTTTGCAATAGTATATTTTTCTATTTTTTCTCTTGCTTCATTATAATCTCCATCCATATGGCTGTCCAGATTTTTCAAAAGTTCCAAGAGCTGTAAAACATGGACATTTTCCGCGGAGATAGGAACATTGGTACGTCGCACGATAAAGGTCTGCTTTCCGATCAGAACTTCTCGTACAATGGCGGCGATATTGTTGCTGACGATCTCTTTTTTCATTGGAACCTGAAGGGATATACCGATCAGATTGGCAAAGGTGCCGCCGGAATAATATCCGTCTGTTTTTCCCATGCGTGAAATATATTTGTACCGTGCGATGGTTTCCGGACTCGGACCGATGGCATGGCCAAAGCGTGTTTCTTTTGGAATATAATAGATTCCTTTTTCATATCGGACAATTTTGCCATTATCTGTCAAAGTTTTGAGCTGTTGGATAAAATTTGGACGGTTCATGCCTTCTATATGGATATCTTCTGTGAAGATTGGCTCTCCGGGAGCGTAATTCTGTTTTAAATATTCAAAAAGCATTACTTATTCACCTGCTTTTCTATAAGTCATTATAAATAATATATAATATGATATAAAATGATTATATGACAAGGTACGCGAAAAGTCAATGGAAATATCATGAATATTTTGTGTGAGAAAGTGGAAAATGAAAATATGATAAAAATTGACAGGATAAGCTTTTAAAAAACCTCATTGCATATTTGGTCACATTAGAGTATACTAGACTCAGCAGGTAGTTGCGAAACCGCAGCCGCATGAGGGAGGTCTTTCCATGAAACTGGTAATTACGATGAGCAGGCGTTATGGGACGGGGGCGAGCATGATCGCCGGGGAATTGTCGGAGAAGCTGGGGATTCCCGTTTATGATAAGGCTTATATTGAGCATCAGCTGGAGGGGGAGAGCTATGCTTCCGAGGCGGAGCTGATCCGCAGGCTGGCGGATAAGCCCTGCATTATTCTGGGAAGATGCGCTTCTGAGATCCTGAAGGGCAGACCGGATGTCTTTAACATTTATGTCAGTGCTGCCAAGGAGGATCGGATCCACCGGATCATGCAGAAGGAAAATATTCCCTATGATGATGCGCGGAAGATGTTAGAAAAGAATGATAAGGAACGGGCGGATTATTATAACCAGCACACCGGGAAAGTCTGGGGAGATGTGAACAATTATCATATGATCCTGGATACCTCGGCTCTGGGGATCGAGAACTGCGCCGGCATCCTGATGAAGTATTTTGAGAGGATGGAGCTGATCTGAAGCGGTGGGAGTCGAGCCAGGAGTCCCTGAAAAGAAGCTCAAAAGAAGCCTTAAGTCCTGCAAGTCCTGTCAGGGAGCCGCACCAGGAATTCCTGCCAAGATGCCCTGCGGCGGACAAATAAGAGAAAAGAAGTAGGGAAATCGAAATAAAAAACGGGATAAATGCTCCCTTTTTCAGGAGCCATTTATCCCGTTTTGCAGTTAGCCTACTTTGACTTCTTTGAGTTCACAGGTACGATGAAGAAGCTGGACAAAGCGGCGATGATATAAAGCACCAGGGTCACATATAAAACCATCTGATAGCCTGTGGGATTCAGCTGCTCCGTGATACCGTCGTGTTCAAAAGGCACCCATTCCCCAAAGTGATTCACAATGAAGGAAGAAAGCTGGTTGCCTGTGAGGCCTGCGATGACCCAGGCGGAAAGGGTAATGCCGTGGATGGCGCTGATATTCTTCATGCCGTAGTGGTCGGAAAGCAGAGTCGGCACATTGCTGAAGCCGCCGCCGTAGCCTGCGTTTACCACAAACAGAAGGATTAGTACCAGGATCATGAAGAAGGTATTCTCGCCTCTGTTGCTGATGCCCTGGGTAACGATGACAAGCCCTGTGGCAGCGATGGAAAGGATCAGCATGATCTTGTAAATGGAGTTCCTGTCCTTAAAGGTATCCGCCCATGCGGAGAAGCCCAGACGGCCGCCGGCGTTGAAGATGGCGGTGATGGAGGACAGGATGCCCACCATTCCTACCAGACCGATGCATTTGATGATCATCTTCTCCTGGGAGATCAGGGCCAGGCCGCAGGTGATGTTCAGGTAGAACATTAACCAGATGCCTACGAAGGTCACGGGCTTTTCCTTGATCACGTCAATGGCCCGGGCGCCCTTTTCCGTAGTGGCGGGTTCATGCCAGCCTTCGGGCTTGGCAAGGAGAATGTGGCCCACAAACATCATGATAAAGTATACGACTGCCAGGATCAGGAACATCTTATAGATACCGCCGTCTCCTAAGGAATCCAGCATAGCCTGCATGATGGGGCTCGCGATGGCCTTGGCGGCTCCGAAGCCCGCTACCGCAAGACCGGTGGCCAGACCCTTGCGGTCTTCAAACCACAGCATCAGGGTCTTGACCGGGGAAAGATAACCGGTGCCGAGGCCGATGCCCATAATGAAGCCGTAGCAGATATAAATCCCGATGAGGGACAGCACATTGCCGCGGTGAGCGCCGCCGAACCAGATGAAGAAGCCGGTGCCTGCCATACCTGCGGCGAAGCAGATGGAAGCGATCAGGGAAGACTTATGAATGTCCTTTTCCACAATGTTGCCGAGAAAAGCGGCGGACATCCCCAGGAAGAAAATGGCGAAGCTGAACGCCCATTCTGTAGCTCCCTTGGAAAAGCCGATGTAATCGGCGATTTCCTGACTGAAGATGGACCAGCAGTATACCGTACCGATACTGCAGTGAAGCAGCAGCGCCGGAATGGCTGCCCGGATCCATTTGTTTTGAATCTTGATCATATTGGATTTCCTTCTTTCTTTTGTTTTTGTTTTCACTTATAATAGATCACAGCAGAATCATTTTACCCTATAATATCCTTTTTTGCAAGACAGGAATCATTTTTTGAGAGGTATTTTCAGAAGCAACTGTAAGAAACTTTTAAGAATCTTATCCACTTTTTTGTAAAAATAATGTCGTAATATGTTGTCAGCTGGAGGATAGGTTATGAATGAATGTGTATTGGTTGTGGATGACGACAGAGAGATCGTAAAGGCGATCCGTATTTTGCTGCAGAGGGAGGGATACGAAGTCCTGGAAGCTTACGACGGGCTTCAGGCGCTGGATATCCTTTCCACCAGAAAGGTTCATCTGGTGCTCATCGACGTGATGATGCCGAAGCTGGACGGACTTTCGGCAATCTTAAAGATCAGGGAGCGGAAGAATATTCCCATTATTGTCCTCAGCGCCAAAAGCGAGGATACGGACAAGGTCATCGGCCTGTCCATGGGGGCGGACGATTATGTGTCCAAGCCCTACAATCCCCAGGAGCTGGCGGCGCGGGTAAAAAGCCAGCTGCGCAGGTATACCAGTCTGGGGGATATCAACGCCGGAGGACAGGAAGGGGAGATCCGAAACGGCAGGCTTACCCTGCGGACGGAGGAGCATATCCTGTATGCGGACGGGGAGCCTGTGAAGCTGACTGCCACGGAGACTAAGATCGTGGAGCTTTTGATGCGCAATCTGGGACGGATCTTTCCGGCGGAGGAGATTTACAGACGGGTCTGGGAGGAAGAGGCCTTCGCCTCGGAGAATACCGTCATGGTACACATCCGGCGGATCAGAGAGAAGCTGGAGATCAATCCGAAGGAACCAGAATATATAAAGGTGGTGTGGGGAATTGGATACAAAATGGAAAAAAAGGAAAGCTAAGATCAGTTTTATCTGTTACTTCCTGGGGCTCAGCCTTTTGCTGGGAAGCGTTTTGAATATCGTATGGCTGTGGAAGGGCGAGGGCTTTTCCTGGCAGAAGCTGGGGGCTGTTTTTGAGCATGAGCTCTTTGCCGAAGGGAAGGAGGATTACCAGAAAAAGGACTCTTTTCGGGAAGAGATCTGCAGCCGGCTGGAGATTTTCCTGACCATGGCTACGGGAGGAGCGTTCTCCGGCACCTATGTGGGGAACCGGTTTGTTCCGAACAGGGTCAATGTGACATTGCAGGTGACGGAGGACGGTTCCGGATTCGTATGGGAAAAAGGGACGGATGCGTATATCATCGGAAATATCACCCAGATCCGGCCGGAGGAGTCAACGGTCGGGGAGATCACGGATGAAAACGGGGTAGCCTATTATGATTTCGGCGTATGGTCTCAGGACGCCTGGCTGTATCTGGATAACTGGGAGGAATATCTGGAAAAAGGAGATTATACTTCTGGAGAAAAAGCGGCTTTCAGAGACCAGAGAAAGCGTCTGGAGGAGGAATGGAAGGAAGCCGCCCAGGAGTATCATGAGACCATCCGGGGAGATAAAAACCTTCTTTACGGTATTTACAATGAGGGAAACCTGCTTTATACGAATATGAGCGGCAATCAGGCACAGGATCTGTTAAACTGGGATCGGCTGGATGCGGACCTGGGAGCGGGACGGATACCGGCTCTGCCGGAAGGCTATAATTTTCTCCTTTGTTTTGCCGGGGGAAAAGTGCATATTTATAAGGATGGTCTGGAGCTGAATGTTTACGGGGACGGGTATTACCGGGAAGAAAGCGACTGGTTTGTGCCGGGCTATACGAATTTCCCGGTGGATGAGGCTTATGACCAGGTGAGGATCTATATGGCGGCGGCAAAGGAACCGGTGCTGTACACGGAGGGAAGATACGGCGGAAACTATTATCAGCTGGAATGTCCTTTCTACTGGATGAGCCTGGAAAGCACCACCTTTCCGGCGGAAATGCAGTTCTTCCTGATCCTTCTGGGGATCAGCCTGCTATTCCTGCTGGCGGCGCTTGTTATGAAAAAAAGCAGGAAAGCGGCAGCCAGAGCTATCGCTTCGGTTACGGGAAAGCTCTGGATCGAAATAAAGGTATTGTTCTGGATCGATATCCTGGGGCTTTTCTTTGGCTGGATGCATCTGGCAAACCAAATCGCCTATGGATACAATTATAGCTGGAAAGACAAAAATGTTACGGTACTGGCGCTGATCCTGCTGTTCTGGCTCCTCTATCTGTCCTGGAACGAGCTGCGTTACCTGGGAAAGGAGGTCTTTCTGCAGGGGATTACTGCCAGGCTGATCCGTCTGTTTTCTGTAAGGGAACTGAAGCTGCCTCTGGCCCGGAGACTCATGCGCAGGAATTTCCGTTTGTTTCTGTGCGCGGCGGTGCCGGGAGGCCTTATGTCTGTCTTGCTTGTGGTATTCATGACAGTGTTAAGCAATCAGGGAGGTTCTTCCTATTACGACAGAATCTGGCAGAGGTATCTTTGGCTGGGAATCCTTCTGTTTCTTCTGGTCTTTCTGCTGGTTCTGGTCATCTGCTGTTATATGGCAAGGAAAAACAGGCAGACGGTTTTGGATCTGGAAAAGCTGACGGACCGGATCAGTGAGATCAGGGACGGGAAATACGAACCGGATCCGGCAGGAGAGGCCGGAGGAAAAGTCAGGGAAGCGGCGCCGCCCTCCGATCATGACTTATGCCAGGCCATGACGGAGCTGGAGGATATCCGCAGCGGAATCGAGACGGCCATAGAGGAACAGATGAAGAGCGAGCGCATGAAGGTGGAGCTCATCGCCAATGTGTCCCATGACCTGAAAACGCCCCTGACCTCCATCATAAGCTATGTTCAGATCTTAAAGCAGGAGGAAAATCTGCCGGAGCATGTGAAGGACTATGTGAAGATCCTGGATGAGAAATCCCAGCGCCTGAAAAATATGGTACAGGATGTGTTTACCATCAGCAAGGCGGCGTCCAGGGAATTGCCGGTGAATATAGAGGTTCTGGATTTCGGCAAGCTGATCCGTCAGACCCTGGCGGATATGGATGAGGAGATCCAGACCAGCGTGGTGAATTTCAGGACAAATCTTCCGGCTGAGCCGGTGATGATCCGGGCTGACGGGCAGAGAATGTACAGGGTGTTCCAGAATCTTTTTCAGAACGCCATCAAATATTCCCTGGAGGGGTCCCGGGTTCATGTGACCCTGAGACAGGACGGAAACCTGGCGGTGGCCAGCGTGAAAAATACCTCCCGGATGGAGCTGAAGGCGGACGTCAATTATGCGGAGCGCTTTACCAGAGGGGATGAGAGCCGGACGGACGGGGGAAGCGGACTGGGTCTGTCCATTGCCCAGAGCTTTACCGAAGCCTGCGGAGGCCAGTTCTTGCTGGAAACCATTGCGGATCTGTTTGTGGTGACGGTGAGCTTTCCCGTTGTGGAGGAGGAAAGGTAGTCTGGGTGCGGCGAAAAGCGGGTACGCGCTGTTTCGCAGGCCGAACAGGTTTGGCATGGGGACGGAACTATTGCGTTTTTTCTTAAGATTTTCCGAAGAATATTGACTTTTCAAGGGTAAAAATTTACTCTAGGATTATCAGGACTGCGGATATCAGTATTCGTAAATGATGCTGATATCCGCAGTTCCGTTGTCTGGAGGAACTGGATGGATCGAAGAAATCTTGCAGGGAAAGTGAATCAGGCAGGGCAGGTGAAGCCTATGGGGCCTGTGTGGCAGGGGAATCAGGCAGGGCAGGTGAAACCTATGGAGCCTGTGGGGCAGGGGAATCGGACAGGGAAGTTTGATCCGGCAGAGAAGGGTAAGCCTGTAAAACGGCGGAGCGGCTGCCGATTTGCCGTCATTGCCCTGGCGTGTATATTGCTTCTGGCCTGCGGCGGATGTGTCCCGGCAGGGGAGGAGCAGGAGCTGGAGGAGCTGGTGATCAGGGTATATGATCCTGCTTCCGGTTACGTAGGGGAACAGGGAGGCTGGTATGGTCGTATCCTGGCGGAAAAGTTCCGGATCAGGCTGGATTTCCTGGATACCGCAGAGGAGGATGCCCTTCAGGAAGCGGATCTGATCATTTATCACCGGACGGACAAAGACGGAGGCACGGAAACGAAGGATCTGATCAAGAATCTGATAGAAGAGAAGCGCCTCCTGAATATGGAGCCCTATCTGGAGGAGCGGGAGATCTGGGAATATGAAGGTCAGCTGCGATATTGGAACCAACAGCTGGCGGAGGAAGGGATCTATGTGATCCCCACCAGGATCAGCCGGATGGCGGTGGAAACCCCTTCGGAGGAGGAGATCCCGCTGTACGGTATTTACCTTCGCTGGGAAGATTACGCCCGGGCAGGGTATCCGCGGATCAGGGACAGGCAGGAGCTGCTTGAGGTGCTGGCGGATATGAAATCCTGTTCGGACGGGGCACATTCGGAAAGCGAAGGTGCGGCGGCAGGAGCCCTGGGGGAGGACAGCGTACCGGAACATAAGGCGGGTGTCGCGCTGTACCGGGAGCCTGGAGATGATATCCTGGAGCAGCTTGCCCGCATGGTCGGCGCATATGGTTATGAGACTTTAGGGTTTGCCATGTATCGGCAGAATTCCCTGATGGATGTGGGGATCCTGGATGAAGATATTCTCCTGATCAGGGAAAATCCCCTGATGGAGGCTGTGCACTGGCTCTGGGAAGCCAATCAGGCAGGCCTTTTGGATAAAGAGAGCAGAACCCAGGACCGTGAGGCGGTTCTTGGCAAATATGAAAAGGGCCTTGTGCTGGCATATGCAGAGCCCTCTCTGGGCATGGAAGGCTATGAACTGGGACCTGTGGAGGATATGGAGGCGGTTTCCCATGGGTGTGATCCCAAGGGAACTCTGGATACCTTTGTGGCAGTGAACAGCAGCGCCGGGGATCCGGATCGGATCCTGGATCTTGTCAGCTGGCTGTATTCTGCGGAAGGCATAATGGACAGCGGAACTCATACTGCCGGAAAGACGGCAGGACCTTTGGAACTTACCTGGGAGGTGTCCGAGGGCGTGCCGGTGCTCACGGAGTTCGGGACCGCCGTAACGGGCGGTACGGACCAAAAGCTTCCGGAAGGCTGGGGAGAGGGAACCTGGGAAGAGGGACGGTGCCGCTTAAGCCTCCAGCCTGTGACGGCGGTGGAAACCAGCCCCTCGGGCTTCCTGTATAACTATACCCTGTGGGAGTCGGTTGTCCGCAGGGAGGATGCGGTTTATCAGGATTGGAGCGTACAGATGGAAGCCGGGGACGCCATGGAGTATCTTATGAAAAACGGGAATCTTGCCGTTATCCCTTCCTATGTGGAGCCGGAAGGCGGGGAATATGAGGATACGGAGGAAATCCGGCAGCTCAGACAGGCGCTGAAGCCCATGATAGAGGAATCCCTCTGGGATATCCTGGAGGCATCGGATGAGGAAAGCTATGAGCGGCTGTGGAACGAGATGGTACAGGAAGCGGAGCAGATGGGATATGAAAAGGTCCTGAACTTTGACCTGGAAAAGGTGGATCGGCTGCGCGATGCGAGAGAAGAGGCTGCCCGGTAAGGGCGGCCTTTTCCTGTGATGTTTTTCTGTGGAAAATAGGTCTGTGGAAAATTCTCGGAATATTATGTGTAAAAAGATGTGCAAAGCCGATAAAAAGTGGTATAATGAAATTCAGAAGAGTTTGGAAAGCCTTTGCGAAAAGGGGAAATTTCCGATTTTATTTTAATGATTTGCCGCAAAGCGGCGGAATGGAGGGTATATGCTGAAACTGGAGTATGACAAAAAGCAGATTGAAGAAGTGGTAGATCGTATCGTGAAGAAGACCATGAATATGGATCTGACCTGGGACTGGCCCTGCGGCGTGGCCTATTATGGAATCAGCGAGGCCTATGAGAAGACAGGGAAGGAAGAGTATCTGACCCTGCTGAAGGAGCGGGTGGACGAGCTCATCGACCTGGGGCTGCCCAAGGTGTGGACGGTGAACGCATGCGCCATGGGACATTGCCTGATCACCCTGTATGACGCCACCGGGGATCACAAGTATTGGGATATCCTGATGAGCAAGATCGACTATCTGCGCCATGACGCCCTGCGTTTCGGGGACAATGTGCTGCAGCATACCGTGTCTGCCAACAATGATTTTCCGGAGCAGGCCTGGGCGGATACTTTATTTATGGCGGCTTACCTGATGCTCAGGGTAGGCGTGAAGAACCAGGATAAGGATCTGATCGACGACGCCCTGAACCAGTGGTACTGGCATATCATTTACCTGCAGAATCCCAGCAGCGGCATTTATTATCATGGCTACAACAATATTACCAAGGATCATATGTCAGGGATTTATTGGGGAAGAGCCAATGCCTGGGCTGCCTATACCATGTCCCAGGTAGGGGGCAGGCTGCCTCAGTGCTATCTGTATCCCAAGTACATAGATATCGCCGGTTCCCTGAACGAGCAGCTGGCAGCCCTTAAGACTCTTCAGACGGAAAACGGTCTGTGGAGGACGGTGCTGGACGATCCGGATTCCTATGAGGAGGTTTCCGCTTCCGCAGGCATTGCGGCGGCTATGCTGGAGAGGGGCAATCCCCTTCACTCCAAGTATATCAACAAGGCCATCAAGGGGCTTCTGGCGAATGTCAGCGAGGACGGCAAGGTGATGAACGTGTCCGGCGGCACCGCAGTCATGAACGACCTGGACGGATACCGTACCATTCCCAAGGCCTGGATCCAGGGCTGGGGACAGGGTCTGGCGCTGGCGTTCTTCTCCACCCTTCTGGTTTCCGACCAGATCGCGAAGGACGGGGCGTTATAAGGTTTCATAATATGGATATTTCGGGAGGAAAACTGAATGAGCAAAACAAAAGGCGGATTCACGCTGCCCGGCGAGTCAGGATATGAGGCTCTGACCTTAAAAATGGCGGATAAGTGGGGAGCGGATGTGATCCGGGACAGCGACGGGACGGTGCTGTCCGATGAGATCGTACATGCAGGCTATGGGATTTATTCCACCATCTGCATCATCCGGGACCACAATGAATGGGCGAAAAAGAATCAGGACAAACTGCAGCAGACCTTTCTCTGCACGCCGGCGGCGGTGGCAGAAGGAGAGGAGCTGACCATTAGCCTGATGGACAGCTTCTTTACGGAGCAGTTTCGGATCAATGACAGCGCCGCAGCCATGAAATACTGGCAGGTTTATGACAGGACTGTCAATGGACTGGTGGAAGCGGGCAAGTGGACTTACGATCAGGAAAAAGGCACTGTGACCATCAAGGGGATCGTTCCCTTCCATAAATATACGGTGAGCTTCCTGGCATACCGTATCTGGGAAGAGATTTCCATGTACAACCACACCACCAACAACTGGGATAAGGAGCATCTGATGCAGATCGATCCCAGATATCCCGAGACTCAGGAATATATGCTGGGCTGGATGAAGAACTGGTGCGAGACCCACCCGGATACCACGGTGGTGCGGTTTACCTCCATGTTCTATAACTTCGTCTGGATCTGGGGTTCCGACCCGCGCAACCGCCAGCTGTTCTCGGACTGGGGTTCCTATGACTTTACGGTGAGCGACAGGGCGCTGGATGAATTCGCGGAAAAGTACGGTTATTCCATGACTGCGGAGGATTTTATCAACAAGGGCAATCTCCATGTGACCCATATGCCCGGAACGGACCGCAAGGCGGACTGGATGGCATTTATCAATGATTTCGTCATCAGCTTCGGCAAAAAGCTGATCGATATGGTACACAGCTACGGCAAGAAGGCTTATGTATTCTATGACGACAGCTGGGTGGGAGTGGAGCCCTACAATGGAAGGTTCCAGGAATTCGGCTTTGACGGTCTGATCAAGTGTGTGTTCTCCGGATACGAGGCCAGGCTCTGCGCCGGGGTGGATGTGCCTGTCCATGAGCTGAGGCTGCATCCCTATCTGTTCCCCGTGGGTCTGGGAGGCGCGCCTACCTTTACCGAAGGGGGCAATCCTATCCTGGATGCCAAGAAGTATTGGAACAGCGTAAGACGTGCCCTGCTTCGGGACAAGATCGACCGCATCGGGCTGGGGGGCTATCTGCATCTGGTGGAGCCCTATCCTGATTTCTGCGATTATATTGAAAAGGTGGCGGACGAGTTCAGGCTGATTCATACCTTCCATGACGCGGGAAAGCCCTACAGCATCCAGACCAAGGTCGCAGTGCTCCACAGCTGGGGCAGGCTGCGTTCCTGGACTTTGTCCGGACATTTCCATGAGACCTATATGCACGATCTGATCCATGTCAATGAAGCCTTGTCCGGTCTCCCGGTGGATGTGAAGTTCATCAGCTTTGAGGATGTGAAAAATGGCGCTCTGAAGGATGTGGATGTGGTGATCAATGCGGGCTGCGCGGGAAGCGCCTGGAGCGGCGGCGACAACTGGAAGGACGACGAGGTCGTGACCGCCCTGACCAAATGGGTCTATGAAGGGGGAACCTTTATCGGCGTGAATGAACCCTCTGCTGTGGAAGGCTATGATACCTATTTCCGCATGGCTCATGTGTTGGGAGTGGACGAGGACACCGGCGCCAGGGTCTGCCATGGAAAATGGAGTTTTGAAGCCGCGGATCCCGAAGGAATCCTGCCGGAGGGCACCACTGTGGAGGGCAAGTCCAACCGTTATCTTACGGACGGAACCGCCAGGGTGCTGCTTGCGGATGGGGAGAAGCCCCTTGTGACTATGAAGGATTTCGGCAAGGGCAAGGGAATCTACCTGGCTTCCTTCCAGGTGAATCTGGTGAATACCCGGGCTCTGTACCAGCTGATCCGTTACGCCGGCGGCGAAGGTTTAAGCGGGCTGTATATGACGGATAACCTGTATACAGAATGCGCATACTACCCGGAGAGCCGGAAGCTGGTGGCGATCAATAACAGCGACAGACAGCAGACCACCTATATTCCCACGGAGGCCGGGGTACAGAAGGTCACCATCGCGCCTTATGATACGGTGATCGTGGAGCTGTGATGCCGGATGTGGTGGGATACGGCGGCAGGGAGCCGGAATTGGGTGAGATACGGCGGCGGAAGCTGAAAGAAGAGATACGGCAGCAGAAAGCCGGAACGGAAGTGGAAAGAAATCCATTATTATAGAATAAGGAAACGTGATATCTTGGAGGAGGAAATATCAGATGCCCGAAAAAAGACTGAACAATACAATTTTCTTAATGTATCTGGCTTCGGAAAGCTACCGGCGGGCACATCACATCACCCCAAGGGAATTCCTGAGTCTAGATCAGAAATTTGCGATCCTGAACTATATTTCGGAGTGCCCGGATATATTTGACGGCATGACGGAGGATGAAATGGTGAAGGAGATTGAAGAATATGTATCATGATATCAGGAAAGTACTCTATCATGGAACGATATCCGAGATCAAGAAAGTGGATGTTAAGGCCGGACGCAACAGAAAAGACTTCGGACAGGGATTCTATATGTCAGTTTCCAGGCAGCAGGCGGTTGGCATGATGCATAAGAAGTATCGGGAAGCCGTAAGGCGGAACCGTTATAAGAATTCGTGGCTGTTTCAGGAGAATCTGTACGAAATTGAGTTGAATGAGGAAGCACTTCAGAATCTGAATATTAAATATTTTAAAGAAGCGGATATGGAGTGGCTGGATTTCGTTCTTCTGTGCCGCGAAAAGGGAGGAATGCCCCATGATTACGATTTAGTGATCGGAGCCACGGCAGACGATGATACTGCATTATGTCTGAAAGCCTATGAAGAAGGGCTTTATGGAAAAAGGGGCAGCTTAGAAGCTAAAAAGATATTGCTCAGAAATTTGGAAGTTGAGAATCTGGGAATACAATATTACATCGGGAAACAGGATGTGGCGGACAGACTGATCAGCAATATCCGTAAAGTCGACTGGAGGTGACCGACAGTGACAACTGGAAAAGCGCAGACTGCGCTGGGACTTTCCGTAGTGGCCATCACGAAACGTCTGATGGAGTATTTTTCGGTGGGACATGAGGAAGCATATAGAAAGTTGGTTTCAACGGATTTCTTTGAGCTTTTGAACGATCTGGATACAGGACTGTATCTGGAGCCGGATGAGTATCTCTTTGAAGGATGCCTTTTGGAGCTGGAAAAAGGTTCGGAAGCAATGTATGAATTTATTGGCCGGGAGTAAGTGCAGGCAGCCCGGCTTCTCCGGCAGATAGAAGGAAACAGGAACTTTTTGGAGGGTATGGTATTTCATCCAAAGTTCCTGTTCCTTTTTTTTCAGAGCCTTTTTTCAACAAAATTGCTGAGTCTCCGGTCATGGCAGATTCCACCGAGTCCTCATCCGCTCCCGCATTCCTTCGTCCTTCAGCCCAAATCGGCTCCGCCAGTTATTCCGTTCCCTGGGACATATATGCTTACACCCCTTCGCTCACCAGCAGGGTTGCCCGGGACTGGATGATGTCCGCCACTTCCTGCAGGGTCTTGGCGCCGGAATAGTATATTTCAAGCTCTTCTGTCAGGATTTCCCGCAACGCCAGGCGCCCGCTGTTTTCCGGCGCAAAGTCGAGCCTTTCTAACAGGTCAAGGGCATTCTCCATCTGCTCCCCGCTCAGTCCATAATACTCAAAGAATCCTATCCCGATCATGCCGATCGTTTCCCTTGAGACGCGGTACGAGTCCACACCCTCCGGCGGCTCCGCCCCTTCATAAAATACGATTTGATCCGTGGCGGAGTCATAACAGCTCCATCTATACAGGGGCGTGGCTTCCTCCTCGAACATCTGGTACAGTTCCCTCTTCCGGGTCATGAAGCCATTCTCGACCCTGGCTCCATAGCCGATCTCTGCCCCCAGCCAGGACTCCAGGAAACTCCACGCCCCTTCCTTGTGCCTGGAAGCGGCTGCCATGCAAAGCGTGTCCTTTGCCACTCCCCTGCAGGCGGATTCTCCCTCCTCCGGGTACCCGAGCCATACGCCCTCTTCCCCCGCAAACAGATCATTCTTTCCAAAATCAGAGGGATTCATCACTGACTCCCTGTGCAGGATCGTTTCCCCAAAGTCATACATGTTATCCTCCCAGGAGCCATTTTCATCATATTCCTTGTATCGGGAGTGTTCGCCGATCCAGGCGACCAGTTCCTTAAACTCCCCGCTGTCATAGCTGCAGGTTCCCCCCTCCCAGTCCGCAAAGTGATCCAGCATATATGGGATGCAGGCCTCCAGCAGGGAGCATCCCAGGGCATCCTCATTTAACAGCGCTTCCCCGGGATACTGCTGCGCCAGCCCCATGAATTTCTCCATGTTCCAGTCCTCCCCATCCCCTGCCTGGGATTTCCTTCCCCAGAAGGCATCGATGTAAAAACAGACGGGGATGCTCACCAGCTTCCCATAAAGGGTATATCCCTCCAGGACATTCTCCAGGAAGTCCTCCCTGTGGAAGCGGCTGCTGGCGTCCAGGTACGGTCCCAGGTCCTCCAGCACGCCCTTGGACGCATATTTGTAAAGATCCGAATAGAACCACATGTCCAGCAGATCCGGGACATTCCCTGCCGCCAGGGCGCTGTCCAGCTGCAGCTCAGTCATGGTTTCCAGGCGGACACGGTACTGGGCGCTGCCCAGGTTGAATTCCGCCACCGCCCGCTCCAGCTGTTTGCTGGGGTTCGCGCTGACCAGCACCAGCTCTTCCTTCCGGGGCAGGTCGGAAACCGCGGTCTTCGTAAGGAGATAGGCTTCGGCCAGCAGCCCTGTGCTGCCCCCCTCTTCAAAGAACAGCAGCAGGTGCCCGTCATCCACATATAAGGCATCCCGGAGACCGTAGACAATGCTGAGGCTGCTGTCTTCCAGGTCCAAAATCTCTTCCAGCCTGTTCTCCTTCCGGTCATACAGGGAAAGCACGCCCCCTGAATCTACATATAAAAGCCCCTTCCCGGATCCCAGGATGCGGTCCCCGTATATGTTCCCGTAAGTTTCAGGGGATTTCGCCATAAGCCCTTCACCGGTTTCCTCCAGCCTGCCGTCCTCTCCCAGGAAATACAGGCTTCTCCACCCGTTGGATTCCAGGCAGTAAAATACATCCCCTTCCGCCCCCATAAGCAGCCGTCCCTCAGCCCTTTCATCTCCCCTGCGCAGGTCCTTCGTCGGGATCTCTCCCCCGGGCCGGCCTTCCGCGTCCACCAGGTAGATGCTGTCCTGCCCCATGATCCAGATCCTTCCCCCGCCGTCCAGGGCAAGGGATTCCCTGCGGAATGCTGCGTCGGAAAGGTTCATCTCTGACAGGTTCAGCTGATAAGCTTCCTCCCCTGCAGGCGTCCATTTCACCAGAAGCAGCATGTCCTTTATATCGTCCACATCATCCACATCATCCACATTGTCCACATTACTCACATCACCCGCATCATTCATATCGCCAACATAATTTCGGAGCCTATGGAGCCCCAGGATAAAATAAATTCCCTGCTCCCCATCCGGCACATAATCAGCGATGTACATCTCATATTCAAATTCCTCAAAGACATCATAAACATCCACAGGGGCGGCAGGGGAAGCAGGGTCGTAGTATCCTGAGGCAGATTTTTTATATGTTTGTCTCATTTTATAGCTGTGTCCCCCGGCATACTTCCACAGGGAAGCGGAATCCAGCACCGGTTCCACATTCAGGAAGCCCTCATTCCCCGTCTCTGGCCGGAAACGGTAAACGCCCCCGTCCCTGTCGTCCTTAAAATATACCCATCCTCCTGAAGTCCTGAGAAGCTCCACCGGGTTCAGGGCTGCCTCCTTCTCCCCTGGCAGATCCAGCTGCCCGGCCACATAAACATAGTCCGGATCCCCTGCCTGGTCCCCTTCCCTGCCGCAGGAAGACAGGCAGAATGGCATGGCAAGGCAAAGCCCCAGGAAAGCCGCTGCTGTCATGATTTTTCTTTTCATTCATTTACCTCTCTTTTACCTGGATGGATATGATCTCATTGGCTCCTATGTACTCTAACCCCATTTCCTCCCAAATCGGAACGCCCCATTCCTCCGGCTGAGGGTTTGTCCCGGGGGATTCTTCCGGCTGCGTTTTTTCCCCAGTGGCATCAACAGCGCCGACAGGATTTGTCAGCAGGCAGACCGCCGCGGCGCCTATTGCCGCAAAGGTAAGAAGAATCACCCAGAACCTCGGTTCCCGGTAATCCATGACCGCCTTTATCCTTTCTTTTACGCCGATTTCCCCGAAAGCCAGCGGACAGGCGGCGATGGAACGGCGGCGGACACCGCAATGCAGCAGCGCCCGGGAATAAGCCTGACGCCCATCCTTTTCCATTCCGCGGATCACCTTTTCATCGCAGGCAGATTCGATATCCCTGCAGAACATCATATATGCTGCCCATAAAAGCGGATGAAACCAATAGACGGCCAAAAGTACGAATCCCAGGGGCTTCCACCAGTGATCTCCCCTTC
>CANQBS010000025.1 GCA_947589075.1 uncultured Acetatifactor sp. | reverse complement strand
GGTTCTTCTCAGGGATCTTCCTTTGCCATACCGGGAATGCAGCCCGGACCTGCAGCCTCCGCTCCTTCTCAGGCGGCTCCTTCCTTTGAATCCGCGGAAGAGGCCGGAGAAGATCAGGGAAAGCCTATGAGCATGTTTTATCTGCTTCAGCACTACAATAAAGAGAATGCCGAGCTTTATAAGGCTCAAAAGGCGGCCCAGAAGGATAAAAAATCCGGGAAGGAGTCGGCCAAGCCGAAAAAGGTCAAGGGAAATCCCGGCCAGCCCCAGGGCGGATTCGCGGTGCCCGGAGGCAGCCAGCCCCAAGGGGGCTTTGCGGTACCCGGAGGCGGTCAGTCCCAGGGAGGTTTT
Organism: uncultured Acetatifactor sp.; assembly: GCA_947589075.1. Classification (GTDB taxonomy): domain Bacteria; phylum Bacillota; class Clostridia; order Lachnospirales; family Lachnospiraceae; genus Acetatifactor. Next base: position 30,748 of record CANQBS010000025.1, on the reverse strand, counting down.
GCAGTGCCCGGGAGCGGTCAGTCTTACGGATCGGCAGTGTCCGCCCCGCAGCCCGCGCCTGCCCAGCAGCCGGCGCCCAGACCGCAGTCTGTACCTGTTCAGCAGCCGGCACCCAGACCGCAGCCTGTGCCTGTCCAGCAGCCGATACCCAGGCCGCAGCCTGCGCCTGCCCAGTCCATGGACTTTGGCGACACCGTGATCGCCGGGATGGACGGGGACGACGGCTCCACCGTTATCATGGGGGCGGGCTCCATGGAACAGTCGGTGATCCCTCACCTGATCCGTCGCAAGAACAATGAGAGGATTCCCATTAATAAGGCGATTTTCCGGCTTGGCAGGGACGCTTCCTTCAATGATTACGTCATTCAGGATAACAAATATGTGGGACACAGTCACTGCCACATTGTTTCCCGGGATGGGGAGTATTATATCGTGGATGACAATTCCAAGAATCATACTTATCTGGACAATGCGGAGATCCCGCCCAGTATGGAAGTAAAGATCGCTCATGGTCAGTGCATCAGACTTTCCAATGAGGAATTTGAATTCAGATTGTTTTAGGGGCAGCGGGTTATGGAGTTTTATATTTCTGCGTCAACGGATGTGGGAACTCATCGAAATGTAAACCAGGACAGCTTATTTGTCAGGAAGCTTCATACTCCCACAGGGAAAATGGTTTTCGCAGTGCTTTGTGACGGAATGGGAGGTCTGCGGCACGGAGAGGTGGCAAGCGCCTCCCTGATCTCCGGTTTTACGGAATGGATGTACAAAGCGCTGCCGGAGCTGTCCCGGGAACGCCTGGAGGATTGGGTGATCAAGAAGCACTGGAGCGACGTTATAACGGATCAGAACGCCAGGATCAGGAGTTACGGCCAGCAGAACCGCTGCTCGCTGGGAACCACGGTCACGGCGCTTTTGCTGACGGAGTACCGCTATTTCTTACTGAATATCGGGGATTCCAGGGCCTATGCCATCGGGGAGAGCGTGATCCAGCTGACGGAAGACCACACCCTGGTGGCTAACGAGGTGCGGCTTGGCAACCTCACCAGGGAGCAGGCTGAGACGGCTCCCGGGCGCAACGTCCTGACGAAATGTGTGGGAGTGCAGGAAAGCGTCCGGCCTGACATGTTTTTTGGAACCCCGGTAGGAAATACCACCTATATGTTGTGTTCAGACGGATTCCGTCATCTGATCACTCCAGACGAGATGCGGGAGCACCTTAGACCTGCCGGAGAGGCGGGAATCTCCGGAATGAAGAGCCAGGAGGAATATTTAATTGAACTTGATAAGCAGCGGGGAGAAACTGACAATATTTCTGTCATTACCATTTTTACAACAGCATAAAATGATGCTTATCTGCATAGCTGCGGCAATATTGGCGGGAACTGCGCTTGTATTGCTCGCTTTATTTTTAAAAAAATCCGACAGGGCGAAACGGAGGATCCCCTCCGGGCAGATTGTGGATTTTGACACGGCGGAACTGCCGGTCATAACGGATGACATGTGTTCGGCGGACTGCTTTCAGGTGAAAGAGGACATCACCTATATCGGCAGCGCTCAGAACGGGGAACAAATCTGACCGAGTATTTTGGAAACTATCAATTATCAATGAATTTGGGAGAGATCATGGACAATAATCAAAAAATCTGTTATGGATGTATGGAGTATCTGGATGCGGACGGGACCTGTCATCATTGTAATTTCGGACAGGGCAATTATGAAATTCTTCCCCATCACCTGATGCCGGGAACTTTGCTTCAAAATCGCTATATGGTGGGATGCGTCCTGGGAGAAGGCGGATTCGGAATTACCTATGTGGGACGGGATATCCTGCTGGACATGAAGGTGGCTGTAAAAGAATTTTATATGTCAGGTTATGTCAACCGAAATAATACTTATTCTCCTTCTGTGATGATCAGCAAAGGAACCTACGGGGAAACCTTTGAGAAAAACAGGGAGCGTTTCCTGAACGAAGCCAGGGTGCTCGCTAAATTTTCCGATGAAGATGGAATCGTGGGGATCCGTGATTTTTTCCTGGAAAATAATACTGCGTATATTATTATGGATTTCCTGAATGGGGAAACTCTGCAGGATTACCTGCATCGTTCAGGAATCCTGACCTATGAAGACACATTTCAGATCATGATGCCGGTGATCCGTTCTCTGGGGAATGTCCATAAGCACGAAGTGATCCACAGGGATATCAGTCCGGCTAATATCATGCTGACGAAGGACGGCAAGGTCAAACTGTTGGATTTCGGCGCTGCCCGGGAGATTTCTCAGAAGGATGTGAAGAGCCTGTCCGTGATCCTGAAGCCCGGCTATGCGCCGGAGGAACAGTACCGCAGCAAGGGGGTGCAGGGACCCTGGACAGATATCTACGCCATCTGCGCCACTCTGTACCGCTGTATCACCGGCCGGGTTCCGGAGGACGCCATGGAGCGCATGTCGAGGGATGAACTGCCGGCGCCCTGTCAGGTGAACCGTCTTTGTCCCGTGTCCGTCAGCAATATCATCATGAAGGGACTTGCGGTCAGGCAGGAGGATCGATATCAGAGCGTGGAAACTCTGGCTGCCGATATGGAAGCCGCTCTGCAGAATCCGGGAGACGCGTCCATCGCCGCCGGAGAGAATGCCGTTCCCCAGAGTTCCTGGCAGGCGGCGCCCGTTTTCGGTCAGGAAGTTCCGGAGGCGAAGGAGGAGACCGTGTTCCTGGCGGAGGATCAGGGACAGTCTCCGGAAACTGAAGGTCACGCAGGGCATGAAGGCGGAAAGACAGTCGGAAAGAAAAGGAAAAAATCTGCCGGAAGCGGCAGAAAGCTGGGGAAAAAGCAGCTGCTTCTTCTGTGCGGAGGAGCCGCCGTTCTTCTGGTTGTTGTTTTTCTTCTGGCCGGCAGGAAGCCTAAGGTGAGAGAAAATAACGGATTTATGCTTGAGGCGGGAAATTTGCCTTCTCAGCTGGCAGGATATGAGATCGTTCTGAACGAGACCAGCTTTGCCCTGCCGGTAAAGCTGGAGGAATTTACCGCAGCGGGCTGGGAATTCGCGAAAACGGAAGCCATGGATCAAAAGCTGGCTCCGCATAAAAAGAGTGAGACGCTTGAACTGATCAACGGTTATGGAAATATCAGCATCACGCTTTTCAATCCTACCGACAACACTTTGAAATATAGGGACTGCCTGGTGGGCGGGGTGAATATCAGTTCTCTTGACCTGAATGATAATTATCTGGACGAAGCCGTGAACAGCGCCTCTACCGCTGACGGCCTGACGGTGGGAGTCTCCATCCGGGAAAATTTCTATGGCTCTTATCCGGGAGGATACAAAAGAGATGAAAGTACCACACTTATAGAATATACCTATGGACCGGACGCGGAACATTGTTATACGATCGTGGTGCAGAACAAGGAAGGCGGGAATGTTGCCCGGCTGAGGGTGGCCAATTATGAGGATAAGGAAGGTCTGCTTGCCAACGAATATCTGTCCGTGAAACCGGACTGCTATGACAGCGCTTTTCTGGATGCGGCGAAGATCAATGACCTGGCTCTGGAGATCGGCGGAAACAATTATACTGTGGCCTGCTTTGTACAGGACTTCCTGGATTATGGATGGACCCTGGAAAAAGGACCGGAGTACATACCCAGCAAAGGTTCGGATACCGTGTATCTGAGGAAGGACACCCGCACCACCATGTCGGTGACGGCATATAATCCCAGTGATTATGCGGTTGCCCCGGCGTATTGTCTGATTTATAAGCTGGGTACCTTTGGTTCGGATTTCGGCACGGATACGCCCAAGGATGAATTTAAGATCGTGGGAAGCGGGATTTATTCCGGTTTGAACATTGAAAAGGATATGGAGATCAAGACGGTGAAGGAGCTGCTGGATTCCCTTGACCTTGCCTATGAAGATACGGGGCGGGAGCTGGATGTGCAGCTTTACGGCGGAGAGGAAAGGATGCTGATCGTCCACTATGTAGCCGGATCCTCCGGCAATGTCGTTTCTTCTTACGACCTGGAGGCAGGGTCGGCTGTGATCAATTACTTTAATCCTCAACAGACTCAATAGAAATAGAATCATCTTGTCGTCAGGGGAAAGACGTGATAAAAAACCATTGGATTATTTTAGTGTCGCTAGGGTTATTTTTGCAATCGGCCTGATTGGCTGCGATAATCAGGTCGGAATGGAATCGGAATTGTCGAAGACGGAGATGTCAGCGGAATCAGAGGTTCAGGAATCGGAACTGCCGGAATCGGAGGTTGTGGAATTGGAACTGTTAGAATCGGAGGTCTATTCATATACGGAGATGTCCTTGACAATGTATGAGACCAAAGGTTGGTCAACGTGAGGATTCTTTCAACGGTTGAAGGTGAAAAATCGGAGGGCTGGCTGCGGGGCAGGAAATTCTGGCTATTGATCAGCGCAATGAAATTTCTTGGTATTGCATAGAGCATAATGGCTAGACGGGATATGTGAGCAATCATTATCTTTCCATGGAAAAATCGGTTTCGGAAGCCGTCGCAGAGTATACAAATTATACGGATTTGATTTCTGGTGATCGTCTGGAGAACAGGAAAAGCTTTAAGAAAAATGTTCGGACGAAGAATTTCAGGCAGATTGCGATGCAACAGTTTTTAGTATGACGCTGCTTATTGGCATGAGCAGAGAAGAGCAGCTTGAGGGGATTGCTGCCGCCCTCCGTGCCATGTTGGACATTGGTTAGGTGGTATATTCGATACATTATAATGCCCCTTATGGTTAGTTGGTGATCAGAGTGGTATCCTGTGTAAGCTGCGCCAGAACGACGGGGCTTTGCCTGAACTCTCCTATGAGCATGAGAATGAAAATCAGTGGAGTCATCAATGGCGCAGGGTGGATGTCAATGAAACTTATTGGATTTGTGATGCATATGACTTATACATGGGCTTGGAACCGGAAACATATAAATATCCGTATCTGGAATAAATTCAGAAAGATATGTTGGATAGAGGGGAGACAGGCATGAATATAATAGCAGGAAAATATGAAATAATTAAAGAAATCGGTGCCGGGGGTACTGCTACTGTTTTCCTAGCAAATCATATTGCTTTACAACGAAAAGTAGTGTTAAAGAAATTATTTAGCGTTCGCAACAATATAGGATTTGATCGGCTTGAGATAGACATCTTAAAAAATTTACAGCACGAACATTTGCCAAGGGTTTATGATTTTGTGATCGAAAATGGACATGCATATAGCGTAATAGAATATGTTCCTGGAAAATCATTAGACAGGTTAATTGAGGAGGGGTATGTTTTTAAAGAACGTGAAATAATACAATGGGCAAAAGAATTATGTGATACATTGGCATATATGCATAGACAAAAGCCTGCAATTCTTCATTGTGACATAAAACCAGCCAATATAATTTTATCCGAGTCAGGGAGAATATATCTGATTGATTTTAACATATCCAGTTACCTTGAGGGAGACCGAAATAAGGTTTACGGCTATACGGCAAAATTTGCTTCTCCCGAACAGAGATCGTTAATAGATGGTGGAGAAGTCGAGACAGGTGAAACACAGACTTGGAATGAGTTGGTAAACAAGGAATTTGAATCAAAGAATTTATTAGACGAACGAACAGATATTTATAGCTTAGGTGCTACATTGTTTTACTTATTAAGTGGGATTTCTCCAAATAGTAAAGGAGGATTTGAAAGAGGAGAGAATAAAATAGGAAGGAAACTTAGAAGGATACTTAAGCAATCATTGCAGGAGGATAGAGAGAAAAGATATCAGTCCGCTAAGAATATGTTACAAGACCTGAATAAGATTAAAAAATCGAAATGGAGTCTTGTGTGGACTGGTCTTATTGGGGTTATTTTAATAATATCATTGATTTATTTACTGCCGGTTAAAGTAGAACATACCTCAAATTTAAAAGAACAGGCGGCGGCATGTTTTCAGAATGGGGAGTATGAACAAGCTATACTGCTTTACCAGGAACTTGCTGAACAGGGGTTAGATCCTGAATTTTGTAATGTTAGGATATCAGACAGCTATTATAATATTGGAAATGCAGAACTGGCATTGGAATATATGAGGAATAAGTATGCAGAAAATCCTCATGAACTCTATCGTAATAAATTGTTGGAATATTTAATAGAAAAAAGTCAGAAGACGAGCGATATAGAAAAAAAAGTTGCATTGGAAGAGGAGCGTATACGATTGGGAGAGCAAACGCAGGAAATCTATTTGCATATTTTGCAATATTATTCCAGCCACTCGGACTATGATATGTTACAAAAGTATATCTTGAAAATAGAGGAGGAAAATCTGGATATTGATATAAGTAAATATGAGGAAGTGCTTGCGTTGCTGGAAGAAAGAAGAACTACGTTTCATGATTTATATGCTGCATGCCAGTGTGTGGATGAAAAGACATATTTTCTTTTAAAAGATGATGAAGCTTATTATAAAATGGCAAGGTTATTAGGGGGTCCTGTCTTTTATGATGAAGGAGAAGGTGAGGTGTTAGGAATTTATAATAGTGGTTTTATATATTTTGGTGAAATGGAAAATGGAATGCGACAAGGTTTTGGAAAATGGCTAGAGATTGATAATTATTTTTATGTCTATCTTGGCGAGTGGGATCATGATTTGCCAAATGGGCATGGCATTTTTGTACGGAATGATTATTATTCTTATGAGAGATATGAATCTGATGTGATTAATGGAATTATGGATGGAAGATGTGAAGTATTTGTGGAAGATAAGGTAGAGGGAATATCCAATGGTGTAACGGATAAATATACCTATGTAAATAAGATGGGACATCCGCAAGAATATACAGACGATTTCCTGGAAAGCTTGACTGAAGAGGAATATGAAAGCGGGTTGGTAGACATACCGGAAAATTATATTATAGTTGCGGTGAACAATATGTCACCTTATTCTTATATTTTATTACCAGCTAATGAATTAAAATGTGTATGGGGATTAGGTTTGGAAGGAGAATAATGTTTAATGTGTAACGTAGAAGCTTTTGCACTGATAAATGATACTTATCAAGTGGAAACGTGCATTAAACGGACAGCGGTGTCTTCTTTTTATCATGGTTTTCATTTGAGGATGAAAAAAGAGATATTGATTGTTATAAGTCGTTTCCCAATGGAATCTACAGTTTCTAGTATAGAAGATTTGTCATTTCTTCCGTATATAATCGACCAATGGCAAGATGGGGAACAGTATTATACATTTTTAAATTATGTACGCGGAATTTTTTTAGGAGATTATGTACGAAAGAATTTTGAATTTACTGAAAAAGAATTAATTTCACTGGGCTTACAGGTGTGTGATATTTTGCAAGAGTTTGAAAAAAGAAATATTTTGGCTGAAGAAATTTGGTATGTTGATAATGTAATGCTATCATCTGATTTTCGGATAAGTTTTCTTGACGGGAGCAGTCTTTCACAAAGGAACTCCATGAAGGCTGTTTCAAGAGTAAATTTGAAAGCGGCGATTTTGTTTATGCGTACTCTGTGCGATAAAAATGAACTAATGCTTTCAAATGTGTTAAATAAGGACTTTAAGAGTATTTCGCAACTGAGAAAAAATTTCTTGGCTCTTATTAAAAGACGTCCCATATATAAAAAAATGAAATGGAGACAAAGGGTAATATATATGAGTCTTTTGTGTGCCTTCGCAGGAAATACCATATTACTTTACAAAAATACGCTTTTATATCGGGAGGATTCTTTGTTAAATGCAGGGGAATTGGCATTTCAGAATGAGAAATATGAGCAGGCAATTATAAATTATCAAAATGTGTTATCAATAAATTCGGATAACATTGTAGCCAGAAGAGGGATTGCTGAATCCTATTGGAAGGAGGGAAATATAGAGAAGGCAGAAGAATGTTTTCAGAAAAATGTGAATGATTTTCAAGATGACATTGGTGCGATTTATTTGCAGCAAATATGGGAAGATAAAGCCTTAACTGCATTTACGGAGGGCAATTATGAAGAAGCGCTCAAATCGTATCTTGAATTAGAAAACGTTACACCAGACTCCCAATATGAGGAGATGTTATTGTATATTTATTTAAGACAGAATGATTTTGATCAAGCAAAAAGCTTAATTCAGGAATTACGTTCACAGGAGTTACGCAAAGATTTTATGGATTTCGTGGATGAAGTTTATTATATGCTTGAACGAAATGAAGAAGCTAGTGCGGAATTTTGTAAGCTGGCCGATTTGATTGCTCGGGAAGACTGGCTGGAATTAAGTGATAAATTCAGAACGAAAGCTTTTACACGATTGTGCGAAAAATATGGAGGAAATACATATTGTAGATACGAAGGAGATACGTTTATAAAAATATTTAAAAATGGCTCTGTTTATTTGGGAGAAATGGAGCAGGATGAGAGATGTGGGCAAGGGAAGTTGGTGATGTTAAGCCAATTATATAATAATATTATCATTTATGATGGAATATGGAATAATGATTTGCCAAATGGAAGGGGAATTCAAAGAGCAGTGATTATTCCTTATTTAAAAGAAGGTCGTCAAATATGGTTGAGTATAGAAGGAAATTATATAAATGGATATTCGGATGGAGAATTATTCACCCAAGAATATGAGGTGACCGGAACGGAAAAGAAAGTAATTCGTTTTACGACTTTTAAAAGTACTATGGGGTATTTAGAACCATTAAAAGGATATGAGATTCCCGAAGAATATGAATATGCCGGAAATGTCATTGGAATATGGAATACGGGAGAATTTCAGTTTTCACATGATAATCACATTGATTCTGTAGCAGGGTTGGGACTTAGTGAATGTTATTTCAATTTTAATATGGAGTTAGATGAATGAGTATACAAGAAATTTTTTATTCAAACCTTGTAGTAACAGTATTACTTGGTATTCTTCTTTTGACAGTACCTTTGATTTTTAGGCATCAGAGAAAAAAATATTTAGAGCATGAAAGGAATGAGCTTTAAGTAGTCAAGTGTATGTTCTGATAAACTAAAATGAGAGGAACTGGATTCGTTATTATAAAAAGAAGATATTTTTGTATATGACAGTGAAATATTCTTTACAATTATTGTAGTTACTACGATAATGTTTGAAAGGAAATCAGATGCTAAAGTCTTGGAAGAGCAGCTGGTCTTGGGCAATTGCTATTTGGAGAAGTTGGACTATGAAAAAGCCGTGGTCTATCAGGAGACGCTGCGAATCAATCCAAGGAACGAAGATGCATACATCGGCCTTGTCGATGTTTATACAAGAATGGGAGATTATGAAAGTGCCTTGGCAGTTCTGGAGACTGGGTACGGGGAAGTGGCGTCGGGGACTTTAGCGTTGAAGCGAGAGGAAGTGAAGCGGTGTATCTGGAACGGCAGAGACAAGAATCTTTGTCGAATTAGGCTTCTGTGGAATTGGAAGCAAATCAGGAAAGCATCGCATTACCAGAAGAACTGCAGAAAGGGCAGTTCATTCCCTGGATGGAAGTCAGCATGGAAGATCAAATAATGGATTGGCAAGATGCAAATCTAGAAACAGCTATGCGGGAAATCATTGGTATCACGGATGGGGATATCATGCATAACGATGTATGGGAGATTCGGGTATTGATTTTAAACGATAAAAATATTGAAAATGTCAGTGCCCTGGGAGAGCTTGTTAATTTGACAAGTCTGACCTTTGGTTGGAATTAGATTAGCGATATTAACGTATTTAGAAACTTGATGGGTCTGAAGTATTTAAATTTGAACTATAACCAAATCAGTGATATCAGTGCCTTGGGCAGTTTGATAGACCTGACGGAGTTGAGTTTGGAGTGATAATCAGATCAGTGATGTCAGCGTTCTGGGGAATCTGAGGAATCTATGGCAACTGGAATTGTACGGCAATCCCGTTACTGATTATTCTCCCGTTTCCTTTGTAGAGGATTTGGGGCATTACTAATGTAACAATCATATATAAAAATAAAATAAAAAAGAAAGGAGCCTGAATCATGGCAAACTGGAGTGAGAAATTCAACAAGATGACGCAGTCTGCGATCAGCAAGAGCAAGGAGGTAGCGGAGGTCACAAAATTGAACCTGGAGATCAGCGGTTTCAATCAGGACCTGAAGGAACTTTATACGAAGGCGGGACAGTACGTGCTGGAGAACGGCATTGGAGCCGGTGACGAGACGCTGGAGGATCTGGCGGCCCAGATGTTGGCCATCAAGAACAGCATTGCCGCGGACGAGGAAAAGATCAGGGCGGTCAAAAACATCAATATCTGCCCGAAGTGCGGCGCTTCTGTTTCCAGAAGCAGCAGATTCTGCGACCAGTGCGGGGCTGAGATGGTTGTCGCTGTGCCGCAGGAGGAGACAGCGGCAGAAGAAGCGCCTGCCGGCTCCGTATGCAAGAACTGTGGGGCTCCCATAGAAGAGGGCGCTTTGTTCTGCGGCAGCTGCGGGGCAAAACAGGAGTGACGGACCGCCCCTGGACGAAGGGGCGATTTAAGCAGGGCAGTGAAGAGGGATATTAGATGAATACGGTGGATTATCGCGATAAAAATGATTTTTTTGCGAAACTGAATGAGAGCTACAGCCAGATTCATGAGATCAACGCCGGAGGCGGAGGGATCATCTATCAGGGCGTCCACAGGAGACTGAACCAGAAGGTGGTGCTGAAAAAGATCCGCTCCGATAAACTGAATATTATCGGAAACGAGCGGGAAATACAGATCTTGCTGGATCTGAAGCATACCTATCTGCCCAGGATCCTGGATTTCTGGTCCTATGAAGATGAAGTTTACACGGTCATGGAATATATCGAGGGGAAATCCTTCCAGGATCTTTTGAAGGAGGGAATGGTTTTTCAGGAGAAGGACGTGATCCGTTGGACCAGGCAGCTGGCGGAGGTGCTGGAATATCTGCATAACTCTCCCGGGCATGTGATCCACAGCGATATCAAACCGGCCAATCTGATGCTGACTCCCCAGAACAACATTTGCCTGATCGACTTTAACGTTTCTATCCTGGGAGGCGGGAGCGATGAGACCATAGGGTATTCCAACGGTTATGCGCCGATAGAGCAGCTGATCGGACTTACGGTTCAGAATCAGAAGAGAAGGCTTGAGAAGTCCCTGCAGGCTTCTTCCGGGACAGCCGCTTCCGGAGCGCAGGTTTTCGGCGGGCAGGTTCCTTCCGGAATGTCTGCTTCCGGATCTCGGGCTGTCGGTGTGGGGGCGGCAAAGCAGGATGAAGAGACCGCCATTATGGAGGGGCAGGACGACGCCACGGCATTTTATGATGGGGCCGACAGCGACGCCACCGCATTTTATGACGGGACCGACGATGACGATACCTGGACATACCACGAAACGGCTTCCGAGCCTCAGTCCGCAGATACCCGGACAGGGTCAGGAAGATCCTCCTTTAAGCGAGAGAATTCCCGAACGCCGGGAGACGGCGGTCAGCCTGCGCTGACCCTGGCGGAAGGCGCGGACCGGATGATCAAAAAATATGGCACCGGGCTGAAAGTGGATGAACGCAGCGATATCTACAGCGCCTGCGCTACCATGTATCATATTCTTACAGGGCGCAGACCCGCTCCCTGTTATGAAAAACAGGTGCCGGTAGAAGAACTGATGCCTTCCGTCAACGACGCGTTTGCCCATATTTTGATGCATGGTATGGAGCAGGATCCCAAAAAGCGTTTTCAGGATGCTGCACAGTTTTTGAATGCCATGAGACAGCTGGTGCGGTCTACCAAACGATATAAACACCTGCTGTGGAGACAGGATCTGGTGCTTATCCTTTTGCTGGTCCTTTTTCTGGGAAGCGGCGGCGCAGCATATATCGGCTGGGGCATGAGAACGGAAGAACAGCTGACGGCGGGGCTGGAAGAGGCATCCAGGCTGTATGAAGCCGGTTCTTATGGGGAGGCCCAGGAGTATCTGGATGCAAATATCCTGGAAAACGCCCTGTATCAGAACAGTGATCAAATGGGCATGGCGCATTATCTTAGCGGTAACTGCTGTCTGGAAATGGAAGATTATGGGGAAGCGGTGAGCGAATACCGCAAAGCTATCCTGCTGGACAGCAGTCAGGCTGACTACTATAGGGATTATGGGATCGCCCTGGTCAGAACCGGCAATCTGGATCAGGCGAGAGAAGCCCTTCTTCAGGCCAAGGCCAAAGGTCTTTCCAACGACAGCACCCTGCTTTTGCAGGGGGAAATCGCCGGCTTGGAAGGGGACTATGCTGGTGCTGAGAACTATCTGGAGACCTGTCTGGAGAGCAGCGAAGATGTTTATGTCAAAATGCACGCTTATGTGAAGCTGGATCAGATCCTGGAGGAAGGCCGCGGAGAAGAGGCTTATCCGGATAGGATCGCCCTGCTTGACCGTGCCCGTCAGGATCTGCCGGCAGACAAGAGGCTGATCGTTCTGGAAAGACTGGCGCAGGCATGCGGGGATTACGGTCAGCTGACGGGAGAGGAAGCTTATACCCTGGAGGCCATCGATGCCCTGGAGGAAGTGATCGGGTCCGGTTACGGAACCCTGGCGGAATACCTGGACGAGGCTGTTTATTATCAAAGCATTGGAAGGTTTGAGGAAGCGAAGGCTTGTCTGCTGAAGGCACAGAACCAATATCCTGATAATTACCTGATCTACAAGAGGCTGGCGTTTTTGGAGATCGATATTCAGGCCGCCCTGGATGGGGACGTCAGAGATTATCAGGAGTTTCAGCAGTATTTTGACAAGTGCGATGAATTGTATCAGTCCGAAGGACCCAATAAAGAACAGGATCTTGAGATGGAATATCTCTATCAGATCTATGATGAAATCGTAGTAAAGGGCTGGCTGAGCGGCAGATAAGGAGCGGCGGATATGGGCAATATCATTTTTTACGGCGGGCTGGCGGGAATGGGAATCACCCTTTTGCTGGGACTGATCCTGATCCCCGTGTTTCGCGGGCAGAGGAAAAGAATGTATAAGAAAATAGAGGATGGGGAAGAGAATGAATAAATTATGGAAAAAACACAAGCTCCTAGTGATAGGGATTCCCTGTGTGCTGGTTTTGGCCCTGGCTCTTTTTATCGGATACGTTCATCTCCACCGGGCGGCGGAGGTCCGGGAGTGCATAGAGTCCGGCAATCAGTATCTTTCTGAACTGGATTATGAACAGGCGATTGCTTCCTACAGGCAGGCGCTGGATATTGACGAAAAGAACCGGGAGGCCAATCTGGGTCTGGCGGAGGCTTATGACGGCAACAATATGCCTCTGTATGCGGAAGCCGTTTATTCCAACATGCTGGAAGATGATGATACCCAGGCGGATATCTATGAGAAATTGTCGGATCTGTATATCCGTCAGGATAAGCTGGATGAGGCCAGAGAGCTGATCGATACGGCTGTTGAAAAAGTGGAAGATGAGGCCATCACGGAACTGCGTTATATTACCAGACCGGAGCCTCCTGCCGTAAACGTGGAAGGCGGAAAATATTCAAAGAGATTTCGTCTGGAGCTTTATCCCTCCGGGGAGCATCAGACGATCTATTATACCCTGGATGGAACGGTTCCCACGGTGGAGTCTGCAGTATATTCTTCTCCCCTTATTCTGCCTAACGGCGTTACCAGTCTGAAGGCAATGGTGATGAACGCCACGGGATATCAGAGCGATATTGGATCCTGGGAATATGATCTGCAGATCCAGGATGTGCTGGTAGAGCTGGAGGAACCGCTGATTGAAAAGATTATTCGGGAGAAATTGGGACTTTCCTATGATCAGCCGATTTATAACGATGATATTGAGCAGATTACAGAACTTTATATTGTAGGAACCTCTGTAGGAAGCGGAGAAGATCGTTTCAGCGTGTATCTGGAAGAAAACGGATACACTGTGGACGGAAATGAGTACGATCTTTACGAAGAAGGGCAGATCCATACCCTGAGTGATCTGCAGTATATGCCTTTCCTGGAAAGAGCGGCGGTGATCTATCAGCCGGATCTGGATATCAGCGCGCTTTCTTCCTGTAAGGGACTGAAAGAGCTGTGTCTGGCGGGAGATACGCTTGAGAGCGGCGATATTCGGGTTTTAAGCGGTTTAAGCAGTCTGGAGCGTCTGAATCTCGGCTGGAACCAGATTCAGTCCATCGATGCGCTGTCGGGGCTTACCAGCCTGAAGTCTCTGGGTGTATGGGGCAATCGGATCAGTGACATACAGGCCGTTTCCGGTCTGACCAACCTGGAATATCTGGATTTTTCGGACAATATGGTGGAGGACATTACAGCTGTGGCCGGCCTGGACAAATTGCAGCAGTTGTGGATGTATTATAATAAGGTCCGGGATATCAGCTGTCTGTCCGGGCTTCCGAATCTGACCGTGCTGATGCTGAGGGACAATCCGATTGCAGATCCGGAAGCGATACGGAGCATTTATCCGCATTTGACCAGGATTGATGTGGATTTGCTGGGGCTGGGAGGTACAGAGGAATGAAAGAGAAAAAGATTCCCAAGTGGGCAGTCGTTGTGATCGTCCTGGTTCTGCTCGCGGTTTTCGCTGTGGCAGGCAGATATGCGTTCAGAGTTTATCGGTTTAATACGCTGGTGGAGCAGCAGAACTATGTGGCTGCCAAACTGATCGAAATGGGAGACTATGAGCAGGGAAGAATGATGGCTTCTCAGAATATTCAGCTGAAGGAAAATCAGATATCCAAGCAGCTGTTGGTGCTGTCTGCCGGATTCCAGAGCGATTATGCTTCAGGGGTTCGTTATGCGGATACTTATCTGGCGGAGAAAGAGGACGAGATCATCGGTTCCGCCAGATCGGCAATGGAGGATTTCGTGGCATCGGAGGCAAAGCTGGAAAAGGATTCCTATGAGTATTATGACGCCTGCGAGGTTTTGAAGACCACGGTCCGGGAGACCCTGCTGAAACTCCTGCTGGAGGTTGAGAACGATATTCATGTAAAGCGAAACAGTGAGAATGTTCAGGCCATGCTGGAGCTGATGTCCCAGGGCACGATGCTCAGCGAGCAGACGATGCAGGTGCTGGAAGGGGACGATTCTTCTCTCGGGAAAAAGCTGCAGGCCGCCTACGCCATCCAGACAGGAGATTACAGCAAGGCATATGAGAAGGCGGAAGAAATTTTCCGGGAAAATGATTCTTTTGAAAACAGGGCGATGCTGGCCAATCTGATCGCAAAGCACGGAGAGCAGATCCAGGGAGAGGATGCTACTCTGGATGGTCTTTATGAGGCTCAGCGGCAAAGCCAGGAAAAACTGTACGACCTGCAGAATCAGTATGCCCAGTCGGGATCAGAAGCGGAGAACCGCAGGCTGTCCCGGCAGATAGAGGATGTACAGGCCCAGATCGACGATTATCAGGATCAGATCCAGAGAGAACCGGTGCAGAGGGCGATCAACTTCATTGAGACCACGACGCCTATCGTTGAGCGGAATACGATGGCTTACAAACTGGAGCTGGCACAGCTGTATTATCAGGCAAAAAATCGGGAAAAGGCTCAGGAACTGCTGGTGGACGTCATTAAGGAAGATGATGGGGGTTCGGAACCGGCTGCCCTGCTGATGCAGGACTTTGTGCAGTTTTATCGGATCATAAACGGACAGGAGGACAAACCCGCATATCTGGATACGAATACGATGAATGTAGGAGTGATCTGGAACAGGATCGCACAACTGCTGAATTTCATTGAGAGCGGCTACTATTATGAAGAGTCAGAGTCTTTTTACGGTTATGTGCTCAGTGTCCTGGATGCTCTTTATAACGGCGTGATCATTCGAAAAATTGACGCTACGGACTTCCCCATTGTGAGAGTCACGGTAAACGTTGCCATGGAGCTGGAGGAACAGCTGCAGAAGAAAGATTTTGCCGTGAAGGAAATGCATGTTCCCATCGATGATTTTGAACTTCTCGGTCAGGAAGCCCTGGAAAACAGCGGGGATCAGGAAATGTCCGTGGTTCTGGTGGTGGATCGCAGCGGCAGCATGGCCGGAACCAGGATGGATGACACCAAGAAGGCGGTTTCCAATTTCGTGAAGAACATCGGAGATAATGTCCGGGTCGGTCTGGTGACCTTTGAAAGCTCTGCCAGGACGGACTGTCCTATTTCGGACAATCAGAATCTGGTGCTGCAGGCGATCCGGAATGTAAACGCAAATGGAGGGACCAGCATCTTTTCAGGCCTTCAGGAGGCTTCTTCGCTGCTGGACGGCGAGTATGGCCAAAGAATTATCATTCTTTTGTCGGACGGTGAAGACGGGGATGCCGGCAGGATTGATGAAATCCTGGAGGAATTGAAGCGGAAAGACATCTATGTGTACAGCATCGGCTTCGGCGGAGCGGATACGGAATATCTGAGCTATATTGCCAGTCAGACCAGAGGCAAGTTCATCCAGGCGGATTCCAGCGAGATGCTGGGAGAAATCTATTCCGCTGTCGGCGAGTACATGGTCAATGATTATGTGCTGGAATTTGAAGTGACGGTCGACCCGGAAGAATTTTCCCGCATTGTGAATATATCTGTGGATGTCAACGATGCCTTTGCGGAACAGAAATACTCCGTGGGCGTTCCCTACGATGATATCCTGCAGGAACAGAACGAATCTCCTCTGGCGGATTATTTCCGGCAAATAGGCGGTTCCTGGATGAACGGACAATAGGGAGGTGGCTACTGTGAAAAAGAAGAAAAAGACGAGCATTGAACAGCGGGAACCTGCGCCGGAAAAACAGGAATATGAAATGGGATATGTGAAGGGGCAGAGATGGAAAGCGTTCCTGCTCCTGTTCGGGGGAGTTATCCTTTTGCTGGTATCTGTCTGGCTTTACAGCAAGACCCTGGGCACCAATCTGCTCTTTACCGATGCTTTTCTGGGGAGAGTTTCCCGATATTACTGGGTGGTGCTGATCCCGGCGGCGATTGCCCTATTGGCCGGGGGGCTGATGACGCGTAAACGTAAGATCCCGAAGCCCAAGATGCCGGCTGCAGAGCCTGCCCGACAGGCGGAAGCTGCGGAGATCCAGCCGAAAGTCCAGCAAGAACCTCAGCCGAAAGTTCAGCCGGAAACTAAGCCGGAGGTTCAGCCGGAAACTCAGCCGGAGATCCCGTCGGAATATCAACCGGAGGAACAGGAGACAGAGGAAAAGGAATCGTCTGCCGCAGAGCCTGCCCGACAGGCGGAGTCTGCTGAGATCCAGCCGGAAATTCAGTCGGAACCCCAGCCGAAAGTTCAGCCGGAAACCAAGCCGGAAGAATCTGACGCTGATACATGTCCTGGCTGCGGGAAAAAGAAGAAACCGGGAAACGCTTTCTGTATTTACTGCGGATATAAGTTTTCATAAATCAACAATTATGTGGGAAAAAGGATTGCGGCAGCGGGATTCCCTGCCGGCTCCCTGACTTCGGGGAGCGTTCTATTTCCCTGATCTGGCCGCTTCCATGACCCAGCGGATCCTTTCCGGCCCGATATCGGAGGGAAGGCTGCAGTCCGGTCCCAGCATATATCCTTTTTTGCCTCCCAGGGCAATGAGACGCCGGGTTTCAGCCTTGATCTCCTCTTCGGTTCCCCTGTACAGCAGCCCGCAGCTGCGGTTATCAAAGCCGCCCCAGGCAGGACGCCCCCGGAAGAATTTCCGGATATCGGAAACATCCATTTTTTCCACAAAGGCGGCCCAGTTTACGGCGGCGGAAGGGTATTCCTGCCAGCTTTCCAGATGGTTGCAGGTCCCTGCCTCGTCGGCGTCCCAGCCGCAGCAGTGAAGCACGTTGCAGTCCCCTAAGGAATTGGCGTATTCCAGCACCCTTCTGTCGCCTGGTTCCACCCATTTATGGTATTCTTCAACGGTAAAGCGGGTCAGCTCCGCGTTCTGTACGCTGTAAAAGATTCCGTCCACCCCCGCTTCCCGGATCAGTCCCCCTACCAGTAGCATTTCGTCCTGGGCTATGATGTCACAGGCGTGCATGACGGCAGCGGGATCTTTGCGGATGCATTCCATCATCTTATCCCATCCCACCTGCAGCCGAAACAGCGCCATGGGGCAAAAGGTGGTATACAGGGTAACGCATTCTCCCTTCAGCCGGCGGACGATTTCCTTTGCCCGTTTAATCTGTTCTCTGATAAACGGCGCGTCGGAGGCCATGTGTTCCATATGGTAAAGCTCTTTAGGGTTTTCCAGTTCTGTCAGGGTCTTTATCGGCCAGCCGAAGAACCCATCGCAGGAGATTTTTAAAAGATCAATATCGGTTTCCCGATAAAATTTCAAATGCGCTTCTACAATATCCTCGCCCCGTTCCAGCTCCGGAATGAAATGGCGCCAGAAACACCCCGGCACATAATCTGTTTCTTCATTATGAAGCATGGCTAAAACCCGTTCTCTTTTATTCATCTTATCTTTGCCTCCATTGTTGTTTTTTTATTCTAAAGCTCTGACGCGGAAAGTTTGCACTACTTTTCCGGCCAGCCCTCCCGGATCAGTCTGCAGACCGTATACGTGTATATTTTCCAGGCCTCCCATAAATTTTCAATGCTCTGGGATTCATCCGGCTGATGATATTCTCCGTGTCCCTCGGGCAGACCCAGGACGGAAATGTCCCGGGGCAGACCGGAGCCGAAGCCTGCGGCTCTGGGAAGCTTTCTGGCGTAGGTGCCGCCGGACATAGTGTAGGGCTCCTGGGGACTCCCCATGGCTTCCGAGCAGGCGCGGGCGAGGAACTGAACCCAGCCTCCCCTAGGGTCCACATAGTTGGGAGGGCTGTCCTCGGCTCTCAGGAGAGTCAGTCCATATTCGGAAGCTTTCTGTTTTAAACTTTCCAGGATATCCTGTCCCCTGGCAGTAATGGGATAGCGAAGATTCATGACAACCTGCATCCGCCCGTCCTGCAGGGAGAGGAGAGTGGGAGAACAGGTCAGGGGACCGCTTTCCTGATCGGAGCAGGCGATTCCCAGGGCTCTGCCATATCCGTCGCTTCCAGCTTCCGCCAGAAAGCGGAAAGCCTGTCTGTCTCTTTCCTCAGTTTCCGGAAGCTCCATAAGCGCTCTTCCCAAGGAGCAGAGGGCGTTGACCGTGCCTTCCGGATAAGCGGAATGGCCGGAAATCCCCCGGACAGAAACGGTTTTGCCGGAAATAAGGGCGGAAGCTGTCCCAGGAATGATATTGGCGGCCTCCCCGCCGGTAAGAGCTTCTACGCAGGAGGACAGGGGCGGGGATTCCAGTATCGCGTCCAGGATTCCCTTTTCTCCGTAACAGACGGGAAATCCGCAGTCCGCTACTAGGGAAAAGTCCGGCGCCTTTTCTCTTTTCAAATATTCCTCCACATCCCCCATTCCGGTTTCTTCCTGGCAGCCGTAGATCAGACGGATCTGAAAGCCCGGCCGGATGCCTTTTTCCTTCAGATACCGCAGAACATAGAGGGAGACGATCCCGGGCCCCTTGTTGTCCTGTACCCCTCTTCCTATGAGAAAACCGCCTGTCCTGGTACAGCCGAAGGGGGGATAGATCCAGTCCTCCCCCACAGGCACCACGTCCAGGTGCCCCCAGATTCCCAGCTGCCTGTCTCCTTCTCCGTATGTGATGCTGATACAGTGCCAGTCATGGTTTTGCCAGGAAAAACCGTATTTGTCAGCAAGTCCGCCCATATAGGCCACTGCCTTTGCCAGAGCGCTTCCGTAAGGGAATCCGCCCTCGCCCTCCTTTACAATCGTAGGAATCGCCGCCAGCCCTGCCAGATCCGCCAGCAGCTCCTCCTTACGTCCTTCCAGCCACTCCGTCAGCCCTGTAAGAAGATCCGTATCCATCCCGCGCCTCCTTTTATCGGTTTGTCATATTGAGGAAACTGCAAGAACCATCCTGAAAACAGGTGGAAGGCAATACAGACAAATAAGGGCGGCTTGCCACTGCATCGGAGCCCGTTTTTGTCTGTATTGCCTTCCACCGTCCCAGGCAGCTGCAGTTTCACAATTACCTAATCTATCATAATTTTGCCATAAAACGGGCTCAAATGCAACATCATGGGCTTGCCTGTTTTGGGGGGATTCGGTATAATAACTCTGCTGGCGCAGAAGGCGGGCCGATTTCATCGGCTTGCCGCCGCTGGAGCAAAAAAGAGATACAGGAGTAAACGAAATGGACGAAGAAAAGTATTCTGTTCCGGATAAGATCAGGATCCGGGGCGGACGGGTACATAATCTGAAAAATATTGATGTGGATATCCCCCTTCATAAAATTGTGGGGATCGCGGGGGTTTCCGGCTCGGGGAAGTCTTCCCTGGCTCTGGGGATCCTGTATGCGGAAGGGTCCAGGCGGTACCTGGAATCTCTGTCCACTTATACTAGGCGGCGGATGACCCAGGTGCAGAAGGCTCAGGTGGATGAGATCCTGTATGTGCCCGCGGCGCTGGCGCTGAGGCAGAGACCCGGGGTTCCAGGCATCCGCAGCACCTTCGGGACAGGCACGGAGCTTCTGAACAGTCTCAGGCTGATGTTTTCCAGACTTGCCAGCCACAGATGTCCCCAGGGACATTATGTGGAGCCTTCCCTGAATGTGGCGGCAGGGCTGGAGCTGGTCTGCCCTGTGTGCGGGGAGCATTTTTTCGCGCCTGGAGCGGAGGAGCTGGCCTTTAACAGCCAGGGAGCGTGTAAACGCTGCGATGGGACGGGCATTGTCCGTATTGTGGATGAATCCACCCTGGTGCCGGATGAGTCCCTGTCCATAGACGAGGGAGCAGTGGCGCCCTGGCAGACCCTTATGTGGTCCCTGATGAAGGATATCGCCGGCAAAATGGGGGTGCGCACTAACGTGCCATTCCGGGAGCTGACGGAAAAAGAACGGGATATCGTGTTCCACGGACCTGCGGTGAAGAAAAACATCATCTACCAGAACAAGACCAGCGGCGCCGCCGGGGATATGGATTTTACTTATTTTAACGCCACCTATACCGTTGAAAACGCCCTGTCAAAGGTGAAGGATGAAAACGGCATGAAGCGGGTGGAGAAGTTCCTCAGGCAGGATGTATGTCCGGACTGCGGCGGCACGAGACTGAGCGAAAAGGCGCGGGCACCCCGGCTCAGGGGCATTTCCCTGGCGGAGGCGGCGGCAATGACTCTTTCTGATCTGAGAGAGTGGGTGGCTGGGGTCCCGGCTTCCCTGCCGGAAGAAATGCGCCCCATGGCGGAAAGCATCTGCGAATCCTTCCAGGGGGCTGCCAAAAGGCTTACGGATCTGGGACTTTCCTATCTTACCCTGGATCGGGCTTCTTCCACCCTTTCCACCGGGGAGCGGCAGAGGATGCAGCTCGCCCGGGCAGTGCGCAACCGCACCACAGGAGCCCTTTACGTTCTGGATGAACCCTCCATCGGCCTTCATCCTGCCAATATGGAAGGCCTTGCAGGAGTAATGCGGGATCTGATGGAGGACGGCAATACCGTGATCCTGGTGGACCATGACCCGAATGTGCTTTCCAGGGCGGACTGGCTCATTGAGATGGGACCGGAAGCCGGAGCCGGCGGGGGAAGGATCATTGCCCAGGGACCCCTGAAGGAGGTGGAGGATTCGCCTCAGTCCCGGATCGGCGATTTTCTGGCGGGCAGGCGCATGATCGATGTCGGGAAGCATATTCCCTCGGAGCGGATGTTTGATCTTGGCAGGATCCATCTGTCCACCTCGGAGATCCATACGGTGAAACCGCTGGAGGTGGATTTCCCCAGGGGAAGGCTGACTGTGGTGACCGGAGTGTCCGGATCGGGAAAGACTACGATGGTTCTGGAAAGCCTGATTCCTGCCCTGGAGTCCCGGATCAGGGGGAACAGGCTGCCGGAGCATGTAAAGGAGATCCGGGCGGAGGGGATCGCCCAGGTGAAGCTGATCGACGCTTCACCCATCGGGATCAATGTGCGTTCCACGGTGGCCACCTATGCGGATGTGCATGACGAGCTGCGGAAGGTGTTTGCCAGGACCCAGGGAGCCAGGGAGCGGGGCTTTAAGGCGGGGGACTTCTCTTATAATACGGGAAGGCTCCGGTGCCCTGTCTGCGACGGGACAGGGGTGATCAGCCTGGACGTACAGTTCCTGCCGGATGTGGAGATCCCCTGTCCTGACTGCGGGGGCTCCCGCTATGGCCGGGAAGCCGGGCTGATCCGCCGGATGCCGAAAAAAGGCGGGCAGGAGAATTCCCTGCCGGAACTGATGGATATGAGCGTGGACGAGGCCCTTGCCGCCTGCGGGGATCTTCCTCTGGTGGAGCGCAGGCTCAGGATCCTGCATGATCTTGGGCTGGGTTATCTGACCCTGGGGGAGGAGACCCCCAGCCTTTCCGGCGGGGAAGCCCAGAGGCTGAAGCTTGCCAGCGAAATGGGCAGGGGGCAGTCCGATTCTGTCTTTGTATTTGACGAGCCCACCATAGGTCTGCATCCTCTGGATGTGGAATCCCTGCTTTCGGTATTTGAAAGCCTGATCGAAAACGGAGCCACCGTCATCGTGATCGAGCACGACCTGGATGTGATCCGGAATGCGGATTATGTCATTGACATGGGACCGGGAGGGGGAGTCCATGGGGGAAGGATCATAGCAAAGGGCACTCCGGAAGAAATAAGCAGGTGTGAAGAAAGCCTTACCGGAAAATATTTGAAGGGTTAAAAAGCAATAAGAAGCATAAAAGAAGCAATATCAGGCAAATAGAAAGCAATAAATAGAATTGCATTATTCCTGGGGGATGCTATAATAATCCGCGGACTAAAAGCAGAACTGTACAGTTTTGAGATACGATAACGGGATAAAAGGCAGGAAAGAGAATTATGGAAACTTTGAAATTTGGGTATCGTTTTTTTAAGAAAAGCATGCCCCTGGCAGTGCTGGCGGAGATCCTGAGCTTACTGGGCATTTTCGCAGAGCTTCTGCTCCCCCTTTTGACAGGGCTGCTCATCGACTTTGTGATCCAGAGCGGAAGGATCGAAAAAGACAGCGGAGGAATGTTTCATTTTCTCCTGGAGGGTTCCTTCGGGGAAGTACATACCATGAAGCTTTTCTGGTCCGTAGCGGTGGTTTACACGGTTTTGATCCTTTTGAGGATCGTGGTCATCTATATCAGGGATCTGATGCAGGAGTGGATCGGACTGAAGCTGGAGACCGAACTGCGGTATGAGACCTATGGGAAACTGATGGAGCTGGATTCCGCAACCATTGCGGATTACAATTCCGGCGAGCTTCTGCAGATCCTGAACAATGATACCATCATGTTCAAGGAACTGTTTTCCCACAGGATCCCCTATCTTTGCGATTCCATCTTTACCCTGGGCATCACCCTGGTGCTGATCACCAGCATCAATATTTCCTTTATCATCATCCCTCTGATCCTGATGCCCTTCCTGGTAAGGACGGTGCTGGATTTCAGGAAAAAGGCCCGGGCGAATTTCAAGAATATCAGGACCCGAAGCTCCGAAATGAACCTGACCACCCAGGAAAACATTGCGGCGGTGCGTATCGTCCGTTCCTTTACCAATGAGGAGCTGGAGAAGGAGAAATTTGAGGTTCGCAACCAAAACCTGCTGAATGCCAGGCTGAAGCAGATCTGGCTGTCCTCCAAGTTTGACCTGACCTTTAACTCCATCAAGCAGATCGCTTATATCGGAACCATCGTGATCGGGGCCTTGCTGGTGATCAGGGGTTACATGACGGTGGGATACATATTGTCCTCCTCCACCTATGTGCTCAGGATCATGAATAACATTACCAGCCTGAATAACCATATCTTCAATATGCAGCAGCAGACCATAGCCGGCCTGGAGCTGAAGAAGTTCATGGAGAAGCAGAGCCAGGTTCCCGATCATCAGGAGCTGAATTTAAGGAGCGGCACCCCCAACATCGAACTGAAAAATGTATCCATGGAGATTGACGGACAGGAGATCTTAAAGAATATCAATATCAGCATTCCCTATGGGAAAAAGATCGGCATCGTGGGGGAGACAGGTTCCGGTAAGAGCGTGCTTTTAAAGGCCTTGGTGCGTACCCGGGATATCACCGGCGGCAGCATCACCATCGACGGCCACGATATCAAGGATTTCAGCCTGGAAAACCTGCGCCGGATGTATTCCTATGTATTTCAGGATGTGTTCCTGTTTTCCAATACCATAGAGTCCAATATCGCCTATAACAGGCCGGACATCGTGGAGCGTATGGTGACCCAGGCCGCCACCCGCGCCCAGGCAAGCAGGTTTATCGACGCCCTGGCGGATCGCTATAAGACCATTATAGGAGAAAGGGGCCTGGGAATTTCCGGCGGCCAGAAGCAGCGTATCTCCATTGCCAGGGCCTTCCATAAGAATGCGCCGGTGTTTATCCTGGACGATTCCACCAGCGCCCTGGATGTGAATACGGAACGTATCCTGCTTAAGAATATCGAGGAAAACTTTAAGGAAAAAACGGTGATCATTACAGCCCACAGATTTTCCTCTGTGGTAAACTGCGACGAGATCCTGTATATGCGGGACGGCGAGATCACGGAGCGGGGAACCTTCAAGGAGCTGATGGCGCTGGGCGGAAGCTTCGCCCATGTATATAATGTCCAGCAGGAGCAGCAGGCTTCCGTGGTGGACTATGACAGTCTTGCAGAGCAGGGAGGTGCGATCAATGGCTAAGCGGAATACCTTCTTTGAAGATGAGAAGATCGAAAGAAAAATCGACATCAAACAGCTGGCAAGGACCGTAAAATATATCCTTCCTTATAAAAAAGTCCTGCTTCTTGTTACCTGCATGATGCTGGTGGCTGCGGTGGTATCCCTCCTTCCCCCCAGGCTGTTGAAGCTGATCGTAGACGAGGTGGTTGTGAATAAGGACTATGCGCAGCTTGCCCTGGTGGGTTCCGGAATGGTGCTTTTAGCGGCGGTGGAGATCCTCTTTACCTTTATCCAGGCCAGGAGCATGGGCAAAATGGGACTTACCATCATTTCCAACATCAGAAGGGATATTTTTGAAAGGCTGCAGAGGCTGCCCTTCGATTATTTTGACAATCGGCCTGACGGCAAGATCGTGGTACGGGTTACGGAATACATCAATTCCCTGTCCGAATTCTTTTCCAATTATGTGATGATGTTCGCCATCTATATCGTGAAGATCGTGGTGGTGACGGTATTTATGCTTTCCTTAAGCCCCATGCTGACCCTCATCGTCTTTATAACGGTGGTGCCCATGGTGTGCATTATGTTTGTGCTCCGTTCCATCCTGCGCAAAATGTATACGGCTCACCGGCTGAAGAATTCCAACCGTACCGCCTTCCTGGTGGAATCCATCATGGGAGAGCAGATCGTGAAAAATTATAACCGCATTGAGATCAATAAGGAGACCTACAAGAAGATCCATGGAGAGAGCGTCGACATGTGGTGGAGCATCACAAAGCGTTCCCGCCTGAATCAGCCGGTGGTCATGATCTTCTGGCATGTGGGCACCCTGTGCATCTATGGGGTTGCTCTGGCTCTGATCCTTGGGGGAAATGATCTGATCACCGCCGGTATGGTGATCACCTTCACCACCTATATGAGCTCCTTCCAGGATCCCCTGTCCCAGATCTCCACCATTATCCAGGAGCTGGCGCAGGTGTGCTCCAATCTGGAGCAGGTGTTTGAGACCATTGATTATCCCCTTGGAATTCAGGATAAGGAGAACCCCGTTACCCTGAAGAATGTGAAGGGCAAGGTGGACTTCAATGACGTGACCTTTGCCTATGAAGAAGGGGTCAATGTGCTGGAGCATTTCGACCTTCATGTAACCCCCGGGGAGACCATCGCTCTGGTGGGTCCCACCGGCGCCGGCAAGACGACGATCATCAATATGCTCACCAGGTTCTATGACGTGCAGCAGGGAAGCGTGACCATTGACGGCGTAGATGTGAGGGATGCCAGCCTGGATTCCCTGCGCCGTGAAGTGGGCGTGCTCATGCAGGATCCCTTTATCTTCAAGGGGACTGTTCTGGAGAACATCCGTTACGGCAGACGGGACGCCACGGACGAGGAGTGTATTGCCGCGGCGAAGACTATCTTTGCGGATAAATTCATTCAAAGGCTTCATGGCGGCTATGAGCATGAGCTGGAGGAACGGGGGGCAGGCCTGTCTGCCGGGGAGAAACAGCTCATCAGCTTTGCCCGGATCATCCTGAAGAATCCTTCCGTGATCATCCTGGATGAAGCCACCAGCGCCATCGACACGGAAACGGAGATTCTCATCAAGCAGGCGCTGGACGTGCTGATCAAGGATAAAACTGCCTTTATCGTGGCGCACAGACTGTCCACCATCCGCAATTCCGACCGCATCCTCTATATCAGCAATAAGGGGATTGCAGAGGAAGGCACCCATGAGCAGCTTATGGCCAGGAAGGGACTTTATTACGAGCTGGCGAAATGACGGGAGCCGAAATAATGGGAAGAGATTGGCAAAATAACGGTTATGTATTGCATTCTATTTGTTGTTGAACTATAATGATCATATAGAATTCCTCTGCATAAAATGTGGAGGAGATAAATGCAAAAACAAAGTAAATTACAAAGTCTTACGATGAAGGATAACTTCATGTTCGGCGCAGTAATGATCGATCCTGAGAACTGTAAGCCCCTCCTGGAAATGGCACTTGGCATTCAGGTAGGCAGGCTTACAGTCAGCATCGAGAAAAGCCTTGTATATCATCCGGAATACAAGGGAGTGCGGCTGGACGTGGAAGCGAGTGATGAGAAGCGTACACGGTACAATGTAGAAATGCAGGTAGTTCAAAAGCCACATCTGGAGCGCAGATCCAGGTATTATCATAGTCAGATTGACATGGAGTTATTGATGACGGGTGAGGGCTATGGAAATCTTCCTGATGCATATGTGATTTTTATCTGTGATTTTGATCCTTTTGGACTTGGAAGATACCAGTACACGTTTAGAAATGTTTGTCTGGAGGAAAAGGGTTTTGTGCTTCGCGATGGTCGGACAACTGTTTTCTTAAATACCTGTGGGAAGAACAGGGATGAGGTATCGGAAAAGCTGGTTTGTTTCTTGGCGTATATAGGTTCTGATCTGCCGGGAAGCACCAGGGATTTTCAGGATGGATATGTGGCCCGGCTGCAGGCTGCTGTAAGTCAGATAAAATCGAGCCGGGAGATGGAGGCAAGGTATATGTTATTGGAGGAAATGCTGCAGGACGAACGGGAAGCCGGGAGAGCACAAGGACTGGCGGAAGGAAAAGCAGAAGGAAAAGCAGAAGGCAGGGCGGAATCTGTACTTGATCTGCTGCAGGAGTTGTCAGGAGAAGTTCCGGAGAAGCTGCGGGAACGGATTCTTGCGGAAAGAGACAGTGAGGTGTTAAAGCATTACCTGAAGATGGCTTCCCTGGCAGGCACTGTGGAGGAATTTATTGGAAAGATATTTCAATGAGTAATTTCCCTGGATTTCATCTATAATTCGGATCAATAGTCCGAATCTTTAGGGATATTTATGTGTAATATCCCTGTCTGGCAACTATCTACGCCGATTTCGGCAAAATTATCAAAATTTATTTTGCAGAGGAATTCTATAGGGTGGAATTTGGTTTTATAGGTATTTTTTAAAAGATAAACAGCCCAATCATTAGAATTGAGCTGTTTTCTTATAAATTTTTTAACATATTTCAACCCACAGAATATTATCTGACGGTATTATTATACCATGTGTGTATTAAAAAGACAATTGCGGGAGACTTAAATTATTGTTTGCTAATTTGTTGTTTGTTAAACAGTCAAAATAATGTTAAATATAATTTCATGTAAAAAAATTATAATGGATACTGACATGCTTCAAATATTGTTGTATGCTGTCATTAGAGCTTAAAAGCATTACTCGAAAACATTAAACGGGTGGAAATGCATGACAATTGAGAAAGTGTGAATTTGTATGGGCGAAAATTATCTTGCACATAAAGCAAAAGATGGGCGGGAACAGAGTGTATGGGAGCATTTGCAGGGAACGGCAGCTTTGACGGCCGCCTTTGCCGACTGTTTTGGCGAGCGGGAACTGGGATATGTTGCTGGAATATCACATGATATAGGAAAGTATTCGGCAGCGTTCCAAAGACGCCTGCAAGGAGGACCCAAAGTTGACCATTCTACGGCAGGCGCTTATGAATGTTTTAAGGCCGGATTGTATCCTGCCGCAATTTGTATAGCAGGACATCATGGCGGTTTGCCGGATGGTGGCTCTCGGGGGGATGGTGAAACACAAGGTACTTTTATGGGGAGAATGAACAAAGCCATTTTTGGAAAATTAGAGAATTATGCTGCTTTCCGAGGGGATATACAGAAGATACCGATCGCCAGGCTGCCTGAATTTTGCCTGAACGACCCACGGGCGGCCAGTTTCTTCATCCGGATGTTATTCTCTTGTTTAGTAGATGCAGATTATTTGGATACAGAATATTTTATGAATGGATCCGTAGATCCGGTAGACCATATTGGAGAGATACAGGAAAAGGAACACAATAAAATAGAAGAACTTGATGAAAAATTGCAGCTGTACATAAAAGACTGGTTCCCGCCAAAAAATGAATTGAATCGATTGCGCTGCGAAATCCTCAATGTTTGTATTGACAATGGAGAAAAGCTTCCGCCAGGTCTGTTTACACTTACTGTACCCACAGGCGGCGGTAAGACGGTATCTTCCCTGGCCTTTGCCTTGCGCCACGCGAAGAAATGGGGAAAACGTCGGATCATCTATGTGATACCGTATACCTCTATCATTGAACAGACAGCGGATCGTTTCGGCGAGATATTGGGCACTGAGAATGTTTTGGAGCATCATTCAGGGGTGCAGTATGAAATAGACGAAAGCCTTGGGGATGAAAATATTCAAAAGGCCAAGGCAATTGAAAACTGGGATATGCCGGTTATTGTGACGACGGCGGTACAGTTTTTTGAATCCCTGTACAGCAATAAACCGTCTAAATGCCGGAAACTTCACAATCTGGCTGAAAGCGTCATTATCTTCGATGAAGCGCAAATGATGCCTGTGCCCTACTTACGCCCTTGTATTTATGCCATTGCCCAATTGGCTGAGAAGTATGGTGTTTCTGTGGTTTTGTGCACGGCTACTCAGCCTGCCCTGGAGGGTCTGTTCCAAAAATATCTTCCAGAAAAAACAGCCCTGGAGCTTTGCCCGGCTGAGATTAGGAACCATTTGCTTTTTAAAAGGGTTCATATTCAGAAAAGGGGAAAGGTATCCTGGGAATCCCTGGCAGAGGATTTGAACGTCCAAAGGCAGGTGCTTTGTATCGTCAATAGCCGTAAAAATGCCTATACTTTATTCCGGCTTCTATCGGGTCCAGGCGTGTTTCATTTGTCTACCCTGATGCATCCTGAGCATCGCAGACGCATCCTGGGCATTATCCGAAAACGGTTAGTTGATGGGGAGGCATGCAGAGTAATATCTACTGCCCTGATAGAAGCGGGTGTGGATGTGGATTTCCCGGTTGTATATCGGGAGGAAGCAGGGCTGGATTCTATCCTGCAGGCGGCAGGAAGATGTAACCGTGAGGGGAAGCAGAGCCCGGAAGAAAGTCCTGTCATAGTATTTCAAGCGGAAAACCCGCCCCCTCATATCTTTAAAATTCCTCTTGGAGCTGCCAGATATGTGATGGAAAAACAGGAAGAGCTGGACAGCGAAGACGCAATTCATGAATATTTCTCGGAGCTGTTAAGCCTGAAAGGAGAAGATGGGCAGGACTGCAAGAAAATAATGGAACGGTTGGGAAGGGGAGATTTCCCATTCTCCAGTGTGGCGGGAGATTTTCGGCTGATTGAGAATGATACTAGGACGATCATTATTCCCGCAGCAGAGAATACAGGGTTGATCAACAGGCTGTATGAGGGTGAACGTTCCAGAGAGTTGATCCGTCAGCTGGGGATATATTCTGTATCGGTTTATAAAGATCATTTTGAAAATCTTCTATATGCAGGGGATGTGAAGATGCTGGATGAGGAAATTGCAATCCTGGTGAACGAGAAACTATACTCTGAAGAAACAGGTCTATCTTTGAAAGCCGATTTCGGAAAGGGAGAGTTTATTTAACAATGGGAGCATATAAAATGCCATGCTGATTGCTTCACTTAGGAATAGATTAAATTTAAATAAGGAAGGAGGGATTCTATATGTCTGTTCGGTTGGAAGCATGGGGGAAGTATGCGTTATTTTCGCGTCCCGAATTGAAAACGGAGAGGGTTTCCTACGATGTGATTACTCCTTCAGCTGCCAGGGGGCTGTTGGAGGCGGTCTTCTGGCATCCGGGTTTGCGGTATCATATTGATAGGATTTATGTCAGGGCGCCGATTCAATTTACCAATATTCGGCGAAATGAAGTGAAATCCGTGATCAGTGCCCGTAATGTGAAAACCGTGATGGAAAGGGGAAAGGGGGAATTGTGGATCGATACCTCGGAAGACATTCAACAGCGGGCTGCCATGATTTTGAAAAATGTCCACTATGTTATTGAAGCACATTTTTCCATGACGGATAAGGCTGTGCCCAGTGATAATCCTGGGAAGTTTCAGGATATTATAAAGAGACGGCTCATGAAAGGTCAGTGCTATCATCAACCTTATTTTGGATGCCGGGAGTTCCCAGTGAATTTTCGCTTATGTGAAAGTATTCCTGAATGCCCAAGGGAACTAAACGGGTCTTCGACACTTGTAACTGAATAAAATCCCCGCAATCCGCAGAAATGCGGTATTTTTTTGTCAAATTTCTCTT
>CANQBS010000024.1 GCA_947589075.1 uncultured Acetatifactor sp. | reverse complement strand
GATCAGTATCTGGGCAATTTAAACAGTATTCTTTATTCCAGGGGACTTGTGTTCGTGCCCTCCGAGACGGACACCTCCATCCGGCCGGGCTGGTTCTGGCATGAAAAGGAGGAACCCAGGCCTTTGAAGAAGCTGTTCCAGATCTATCTGGGCTCCGTAGGGGGCAATACCTGCCTGAACCTGAACATTCCCCCCAACAGGGACGGACTTCTGGACGAGAGGGACGTAAAGAGGCTTAAGGAGCTTAGGGAGCTGTTGGATCGGGAGCTGGGAAGTCCTCTTCCCGCCACGGTGGAGAAGAAGGATACCTACCCTTTGCAGGCGGAATACCTGATCACCCTTAAGACGCCGGTATCCAGGGTAAAGTATGTTCTCCTGGAGGAAGATATCGCCAGGGGGCAGCGGGTGGAAAGCTTCCGGGTGGAAGGCATGTTCCCGGACGGCAACCTTTTTCCGCTGTTTCAGGGAACTACCATCGGCAACCGCAAGATCTGCGCCCTGACGGATCCTTTTGCGGAGCAGAACAGGCTGTTAGACGACAGCGGCGATAAGATCGAAAGGCTGCGGGTGAGGGTCACCAGCGCCAGAGGAGAGGTGCTCCTTAAGACCATCCGGGTCTTTGGATAAGGGCGCGCCCATGCCGAATGAATTCGGCTTGCAAAGCCGCGCTTACGCGCTTTCCGTCGCTGCCAAGTCCGCTCCGCAGGAGCGGACATACTACCTTTGCTCATTAAATGGCGCTCCCATGTCGAACAAAGTTCGACTTGCCGCCAGACATGATGGAAAATTCGTGCGAGCACGATTTTCCATCAAATCAGGCGGCTGGCTGAACTTTTGCTGAAAAACTGCACAAAAAAACGGATTAGTTGTAAAAAGACAAAAAGAATATGATATAGCGTCAGATAACCCCGTATTCGGTTTTTGAAACCGGATACGGGATTTTTTATGGACAGATAATGGGGAAGAGGACAGCAGTTTTATTAATTGTATGGATTAAATGTACAATTGAGACAATAACAAATGTTAATTAAAATGTTAACGCGAAAAACTCTGAAAAACAGGGATGAACAAGCCTGCAGGAAAGCCTTTTTCAAGGGGAAAAATTTTAACACAATTTAAAAAAAATAGGATAAAATGAACGATTTTAATAAATAAACAGAAGTTTTTTATATAGTTCGCACAATTAAACAAACTAAAAAAGAAGGAAAAGACCATCCGCTTTAACACACTGCTAAGAAAAAGTAACAAAAGTAAAAGTAACCAAAAATACACCGTTATTTTTAACCATATTTAACAAAAATGAATTTTCTGTGAAATAAAAATTGACAATATATTAAAACAAGGGTAAACTTAAGATAATCTTTAACAATTTGTATTTTAACAATATTTTAGCAGATGCTAACGAAAGGGGTTCTGTATGCAGGAGTGGTTTCTGAAGGCAAAGCTGGGTATCTTTATCCATTACGGAATCTATGCGGTAAAGGGAGTCTCGGAGTCCTGGTCCTTTTATCACGGAAGCATCTCTTATGAAGATTATATGAAGCAGCTGGAGGGCTTCACCGCTTCGAAGTTCGATGCGGATTATTGGGCGGAGCTTTTCAAGAAGAGCGGAGCCAGGTACAGCGTCCTCACCAGCAAGCATCATGACGGCGTCGCCTTATTCGATACGAAGGCCAACGACTTAAGCGTTGTGAAGAAGTCTCCCGCCGGGAAAGATATCCTTGCCGCCTATATCGATGCGGTGAGAAGGGCGGGGCTGAAGGTAGGAGTTTATTATTCTCTGATGGATTGGTCCCATCCGGATTATGCTTCGGTATATCCGGACGGCAGGGTACCTGAAGATTTAAGCAGTGTCAATAAGTTCAGTTCGCCAACGGACGGGAAACAGGATGAGGATGCCTGGCAGAGGTTCTTAGAGTTCGACAGAGCACAGCTTGCGGAGATCCTGGGGAACTATGGCAAGATCGACCTCCTGTGGTTTGACGGGGATTGGGAACGGGGTGCACAACAGTGGGGACTACCAGAATTGAAGAATTATCTGAAGAGCTTCAACGAGGACCTCATCATCAACAATCGGTTTGCCGGCTACGGGGATTACCAGACGCCGGAGCAGGGTATTCCGGTGAACCGTCCGAAGGGACCCTGGGAGTTCTGCACCACCATCAATTCCTCCTGGGGATACCAGCCCAGGGATAACCACTACAAGAGCCTGCGCCAGATCATACATATGTTCTGTGACTGCCTGGCCATGGGGGGCAACCTGCTTCTGGATATCGGACCGAAGGAGGACGGCACCATCGATCCCAGACAGGAAGCGGTGCTTTTAGGATTGGGAGAATGGATCCGGGCCAATGAAGAAGCGGTGTATGACAGCATAGCCGGAATCTCCGCCAACTATTACGGAGACGGAAGCGTTCTCTCCGAAGACGGGACGGTGCTTTACCTCTTCGTACATAACAGGCCGGAGGAAGCGGTCTGTGTGAAGGGACTGAAGAACCGGGTGAAGAGGGCGACGGTGCTCCATTCCGGGAAGGAGCTTCGGTGGGATGTTCACGGAGGCGCGCCTTGGAACGGGATCCCGGGGATCCTGTGGATATACATGAACCGGGAAGACTGCGGGGAATATACTACGGTGATCAGGCTGGAGCTGACCGACAAGGTATGTCTGTATGACGGAGCCGGGGCAGCCATCACCAACAATTAAGGAAGGCAACTCTGTTGCAAAGCAACTATAAATAGCCCGAAAGGGCACAATAAAAGGAGGTACTATTTATGAAGAGAAAATGGCTTAAGGTATGGGCCTGCCTGCTGGTAGTATGCATGCTCATGGGCCCTCTGGCAGCCTGCGGCGGCGGCGACGGCGAGCAGAGCTCAACACCTGGAAGCAGCACCCCGAGCAGCAGCACTCCGGAGTCATCCAATCAGGATGAATCTACCCCGGCCGATGCTGAGACCACTCCCACTGAGGATGCCGGAACAGACGACGGCACACCGTTTAAGGCATATGACCTGGGCGGCGTTACCATCACTCTGATGGACCACAGCGACCTGACCGGCAAGAACCCTGCCAACGCAGCGGAAGACAACCCTGGCGACAAGGCGGACCGCGAAGCGAACATTGCCCGTATCGAAGAGAAGTACAATGTTCATCTTGAGTTCGTTCCCATCCCTACCGAGGACTGGGATGCACTTCCCGGCGAGATCGTGACCAACTATACCGCAGGACATCCTGTAGCGGACGTTATGGATGCTTACTATCAGTTCGTAGGAACCTATGTGGCAAACGATATCCTTTATGATTTCGGTGATTCCTTCGATGCTACCGGCGACTTCAAGTCCAAGAACTACTTCTACTGGACCGGCAAGAACGTAGGTATCAGCCAGGGTATGGGCGGCGAAGGCATCTACTACAACAAGGCATGGATCCAGGATCTGGGCATGGAGTACACCCCTGCCGAAATGTTTGACAGAGGTATGTGGAGCTACGAGGACATGGACAAGTACATGCGCGACATGAAGTCCAAGATGGCTGAGGATGAGTATCCTTTCTTCGCAACTCCCTATTACTGGATGCTGTTCGCAACAGCTGCCAACGGCGAGATCATTCTTGACCCTTCAGGCAACCTGAACTATGTGACGGATCCTATGCTTGAAACCCTTCAGTATTTCCAGAACTGGCTGCTGGACGGCCTTGTATCCTACGGCGATCCCGTTTATAACGATGACGGATCCCTGAAGGGATATGAAGGCTGGAGTTATCCCGGCAATACCTTTGGCCAGGGCAAGACCGTTGCCATGGCGCACCGTGCAGCATGGCAGGCCGCCAGCGAAGTTGCCAACGTAGAACTTGGATTCGTTCCTTATCCTTGGGGCAGCAACGTAACCATCGGCCACACCGGAACTCCCGGCGACTACTTAACTCTGAGCGACAACTACGCGGCAACCTATTATGATGGCCAGCTGATCTGTCTGACCAAGGGCATCGAGCAGAAGGCCGATCCCGTTGCCGTTATGACCATGGTTCTGGATCTGATGGGCTGGAACAGTGTTATGACCGCTTATGAGGCTCCTGCAGACTCCAAGAGATGTGACTGGCTGGAGGACGGCATTGACAAGGATCTGTACTTCTTCTCAGCTGACAGAGAGCGTCTTGAGCCTTACAACTCTCTGGATCTGGACCTGCAGATGAACCCGAACCCCATTTTGCGTGAGAACACTTCCATTCGTTCCGCAATGATCTCCTACTACAATCAGGATATGCAGACTATGATCGACAACGGTTTCGCATCACCTGACGTATTACAGAATTATAGTGAAGAGTAACAAAACAGAGTAACAACCAACTCGCGGAAAGGTTCTTCGCTTTTGCGAAGAACCTTTTTTGCAAAATGATGGGAGATGACACCATGCGTGAAATTTATAAAAAAGCGATGGCGTTAGCGCTCGGTCTGGCCTGTGCCTGTATTCTGGCACTCCCGGTGGACGCGGCCGGGGAAAGCATAATGGGCAAGGTGCCGGAATACGACGTAACAGATTCTTATGAAGAGTATCTGAGCCATTATACATCTGCAGCGAGCGGGGCGGATACCTTGACGCTCACGGGAGCTGACTTTGCCGGGACGGATGAGATGGATGTAACAGTGGACGGGGATACTGTGCTGACAGGACAAAACGGCAGCATCAGCTGGGACTTTGATATTGCTTCAGCCGGCTTGTATCAGATCGATCTGGAGTACGCAGTGCTTCCGGACGGCGGCAATGAGATCCAGTTTGATCTCCTGTTAAACGGTACAGTGCCTTATTCCCAGGTTTCTCCTCTGGTATTCCGCAGGATGTATACCGACGAGAATCAGGACTATAAGCAGATGGAAGGCAACCAGTCCTTCCCGTCTCAGATCGAGGTGTCTGATTGGCAGAAAACAGCGCTGATGGACAGCGAAGGCTATTATGGGGACAGCAATGGCCTGAAATTCTATCTGGAAGCAGGGAAGAATACCCTGACTCTCCGGGCGGTAAAAGACAAGATGATGATCCGCAGCATAACCATTCGGCCGGCAAAGGACCTGCCCAGCTATGCGGACTATTTAAGCGCCGTGCAGGCGGAAGGCGCACAGAAGATCAACGATGCGACTGTAAGATTCCAGGCTGAGGATGCCGCCCTGAAATCCAATCCCAGCTATTTCCCTCAGAATGACCGTACCTCCGCTTTGACGGAGCCCTACGATCCCTCCTACATTGTGCTGAATGTCATCGGCGGAGACGCCTGGAAGCAGGCGGGCGAATGGATGCAGTGGAATGTGGAAGTGCCGAAGAGCGGCCTGT
The DNA here is from genome assembly GCA_947589075.1 of uncultured Acetatifactor sp. Lineage (GTDB taxonomy): Bacteria > Bacillota > Clostridia > Lachnospirales > Lachnospiraceae > Acetatifactor. Next base: position 26,811 of record CANQBS010000024.1, on the reverse strand, counting down.
ACCGTATCGCGGTGCGCTACAAGCAGAAGGAAAGCGCAGGCTTTTCCGCGATCCGCGCCGTCGCCGTGAACGGCGAGGTTCCTTACAAGGAAGCTGAGGATATCAGATTTGGCTATTCCACCTCCTTCCAGACCGGTTATTTCCAGTCTCAGGCAGGAGAAGATTTATATTTCTATTTTCATGAAGGCACCAATACAGTGCGTATGAGCTGCGCCCTTGGGCCTTATGCGGATGTGGCGACGGAGCTGCAGAGCACCATCGATGAGCTGTCGGAGGTTTATTACTCCATTACAGCCATCACCAGCACATCCCCTACCATGTATCAGGACTACCAGCTGACCAAGCGTCTGCCCAATCTGACCAAAGATCTGCATCATGTGGGAGAACGCCTGGAGGTCATCTATGAGTCCATCATGGAGATCACCGGAGGCACCACGGATGTCAGCGCCTCCATCGAGAGAACCGCTGATATGCTGTATGATATATCGGAGCATCCCAGCAAGATCACGGATAAGGTGACTGCTATCGCAGATGATATCACCGCATTGGGCGGATCTGTGCTGACCCTTTCCCAGCAGGCCCTGACTCTTGACTGGCTGGAGCTGCAGGGGACGGACAACAAGCTTCCCAGGGCGGAAGGCAATTTCATCCAGAACCTGAAGCATGAGATCTTATCCTTCGTTGGGTCCTTTACCAATGATTACAATGTGGCGATCCCGGATGCCGGGGATAAGGCAAACGAGACCATCACGGTCTGGATCTCCACAGGACGTGAACAAATGGATGTATTGAGACGTCTGATCAATGAAAGCTTTACAGCCGACAGCCACGTTACCGTGGACCTGAAGCTGGTTGACGCCTCCATCATCATGACGGCCGTAGCAGGCGGAACGGGTCCCGATGTGGCCATCGGCGTTTCAAGCACCCTGCCCATGGAACTGGGCTACCGTGAAGCGGCCTATGATCTTTCTCAGTTTTCTGATTTTGAGGATGTGGCCGCACAGTTTGCACCCGCGGCTGTGAACTGCTTTGAATTTGAAGGACAGTATTTCGGACTTCCTGACCAGATGAGCTTCCCTGTTCTCTTCTACCGCAGCGATATTCTTGCAAAGTACGGCATCATGGTTCCCGAGACCTGGGAGGAACTGATCGGAATCATTCCTTCCCTTGCTACTTACAATATGGAAGCCTATCTGGACAAGAGCTCCATGCTTACCCTGGGAGCAGGTTCCGGCGTAGGTTCCTCCACTGCCATCAACAGCGTATATCTCTCCATGCTGTATCAGAACGGGGCGGAGTTATACAATGAAGAAGGCACTGCATCCCTGCTTTTGGGAGAGGAATCCATTGACTGTTTCCAGAGCTGGACGGATTATTACACCAAGTACGGTTTCTCCCCGTCCATCAGCTTTGTAACCAGATTCCGTCTGGGCAGCGTGCCCCTGGCGATCATGGATATTTCCAATTATAACACCTTGAGCATCTCCGCACCGGAGATCAGCGGTAAGTGGGGCGTGTCCCTCGTTCCCGGCACCCGGAAGGAGGATGGTACAGTGGATCACAGTATTCCTGTTACCACCAGCTCCGTGGTCATGATCAGATCTACCGTGGAACGCAGACATTCCCAGGAAGCCTCCTGGCAGTTCTTAAAGTGGTGGCTGTCCGCTGACGTACAGAGCGGATACGCGAGAGAGATGGAGGCAGTATTAGGTTCCTCCGGCCGTTACATGGTGGCTAATCTGGAATCCTTCGAACATACCTCCTGGCCTGTGGAAGTTTACAATGTGCTGGAGGAAAGTCTGGGATGGCTGCGTGAGATCCGCCAGATCCCTGGTTCCTATCTCTGCGGACGTAACTTGGACAATGCGTTTTATGCGGTGGTGAACGATATCAGCCTGGATCCCCTGGATACCCTGGCGGGTTATGTGGAATCCCTGGACATCGAGATCACCAGAAAACGTGAGGAATATGGTTTGGAAACGGAGTGATGTTGAATGAGCAATACGAAAAAACCGATAAACAAAAAAGTTCCGCTGCTTACCGAGCTGCGAACGAAGAAGGATCTTTATCTGATGCTGTTGCCCTTTTTCATCTTCTTCGTTATCTTTACGGTGATTCCGGTTCTCTTCGCAGTGGTAATGAGCTTTACGAACTATAACGTGATCCAGACCCCCGGCTTTGTAGGGCTGGAGAATTATATCAATTTGTTTTTGAACGACGACCTGTTCATGAAGGCTCTGCAGAACACCTTCGTGATGGCGATCCTTACCGGCCCTGTGGGCTTCCTCCTTTCCTTCTGTATGGCGTGGATGCTCTGCGAGCTGCCGGATAAGGTCAGGGTCGTGATGACGGTTATCCTTTACGGACCGTCTCTGGCAGGTAACGCTTATATGATCTGGGGTCTGATCTTCTCCAGTGACTCCACAGGTTATATGAACTCCCTGCTGATCAGTATGGGCGTCACGGACAGCGCCATCCTGTGGCTGCAGGATTCCAAGTACATGATGCCGATCATCGTCATCGTGCAGTTGTGGATGAGCTTCGGTATCGGATTCTTAAGCTTTATCGCAGGCTTACAGGGCGTGGACCGCTCCCAGCTGGAAGCAGGCATGGTGGACGGTATCACCAACCGCTGGCAGGAGCTGTGGTACATCGTGCTTCCCAGCATGAGACCGGTGCTTCTGTTCGGTTCCATCATGGCCATTACCGGCGCCTTCGCTATTTCCGGCACCGCTCTGACGGGCTTCCCCAGCACCGGATATGCCACCCACAGTCTGGTAGACCATCTTCAGGATTATGGTACTACCCGTCTGGAAATGGGTTATGCTTCCGCCATCGCTGTGGTGCTTTTTGCCCTGTCTGTCGGCAGTAACAAGTTGATTCAGAAGTTTTTACGAAAGGTGGGAACTTAACATGGTAAAATGGTTTAAAAGAATTCGGGCCACCGGTGGTTTCCGCAAGGCTTTCGTGAGATATTTTACAAAGGGACGCAGCAACAGAAGCGTTGGAGGCACCATGGGCCTGCTGATCTTTATCGCCCTGTTCGGACTCTTTGCGATCTTCCCCGTGTTATTTATGGTAGGAAACGCCTTCAAGCCCCTCCGTGAGCTGTACCGTTTCCCGCCTACAGTGTTCCCGGTGAGCCCTACGGTGCAGAATTTCCGTGATCTGCTGGAATACGCCAATGATTCCCTGGTGCCTTTTACCAGGTATCTCTTCAATACAGGCGTGCTGGTGTTAGTGGGATGTCTTGGGCAGATCCTTCTTTCTGCAATGGCCGCATTCCCTCTTGCCAAGTTCAAGTTCCGCGGCAAGGGCATCATGAGCGGCGCCGTAGTGTACGCTCTGATGTTCTCCGGCGCTGTGACCGGCGTTCCCAACTACATCATCATCACCAGACTGGGACTGATGGACAGCCTGTGGGCAGTGATCCTGCCTTCCTTCGCATCAACCCTGGGTCTGTATCTGCTGCAGAACTTCATGGAGATGCTTCCGGATTCCCTGATCGAAGCTGCCAGGATCGACGGCGCTTCCTATTTCCGGACACTGCTCGTAGTTATCTTACCGGTGGTAAAGCCCGCTCTGATGACGGTATTTATTTTCACCTTCCAGGGTCTGTGGGGCAATACAGGCGGCAGCTTCCTCTATACAGAGAACATTAAGCCTTTAAGCTACATGCTTTCCCGTATTGCAGCCACTGGTATCGCCCGTCAGGGTATGGCTTCCGCAGCATCCCTGCTGATGTTTATCATCCCGGTAGCGATCTTCATCATTACCCAGAGTAATGTTATGGAGACCATGGCTACCTCTGGCATGAAGGATTAAGGAGGTCGAATATGAGAAAAAGAGTATTGAATCATATGCTGATTCTCCTGGCAGGCATCCTGGTGCTTCTTACTCCCATGACGGCATTTGCCGAAAGCTCCTCCAATTACTGCTTTGGTTCAGGGGCTAAGGACTATAAAAGCGCGCCGGTAGCCTATGAGGTAGAAAAGGTATACCATGCCAGAGATATTGACGGCGTGGATAATCTGGACAATCTGTCATCCATGTTCGTGACGGACGATGCCGTATATATTTCTACGGCGGACTCCATCCTGATCCTGGATTATGATTTTAAGCTGAAGCACAAGCTTTCGGAATATACGACGCTGGACGGCGGCAGCGCAACGCTGAAAAACCCCGACGGTATCTTCGTAACGGATGAGGGGCTGATCTATGTGTGCGAGCCTTCCGGAGAGCATATTCTGGTATTTGATTCCAAATATAAGCTGGTGGCCAGCTACGGCAAGCCGGAAGGACTGGATCTGGACAACCGTTATCAGCCGGCTAAGATCGTGGTGGACAGCCTGGATCGTATGTATGTCATCGCTACCAGCGTATATGAAGGAATCCTGGAGCTGAGTTCCGACAATAAGTTCCAGAGATATTTTGGAACCACGACGGTTTCGGTTTCTCCTTTGGAAATCTTCTTCCGTGCGATCGCATCCGAAGCGCAGCTGAGCCGTCAGGCCCTGCTTTTGCCTACGGAATATTCTTCCATGACGGTGAATGACAAAGGATTTATCTATACCACGATCCAGAGCTCCGACGTGGAGAAGCCTGTCCGTCTGCTGAACGTAAACGGTACTGATATCATGCCGGAGAACTGGCAGGGGAATTCTCCTGAAGGCGACGAGCAGTTTGCCGGCAGCGGACAGTACAGCGGTGAATCCACCCTGACCTGTATAGACTGTAACGAATACGGGATGTACATGGTGCTGGACGCCAAGCAGAACCGGATCTTTACCTACGACGATTCCTCCAATGTGCTCTTTGTATTCGGAGGAAGAGGCGATAAGGACGGATGTTTCCTGAATCCTGTGAGCATACGCTGGATGGGCGGCGAGTCCAACCGTGTTATCGTGGCTGACAGACTGTCCCACTCCCTTACCGTGATGAAGCCTACCAATTACGCCAGCGCGATCTTTGAAGCGGTGAAGTATGAGGCGGAAGGCGACAGGGAAGCGGCTGTTCCTTACTGGCAGAAGGCCCTGGATATGAATTACAACTGCAATGTGGCGAAGGACGCCCTGGGCAGAGAGCTTTACTGGGAAGGAAAATATGAGGAATCCCAGGAGCTTCTGGGAAGCATCTTAAGGACCGACTATTATTCCATGGCCTTTGAGAAGACCAGGGAGAGTCTGATCCGTGCCTACGCCCCGGGAGTTGTAGTGGGAATTGTGATCCTGATCGCAGCCGTGCAGGTTTTCCGCCGTATCCGCAAGCTCAGGAAAGGAGGAAGCGATAATGCCGACTAAGAGTTTGAGTGAAGGGAAAAGCCTCAAGGATAAGATCATCTACGAAGTGTTTACTTTCCCTTTCTATGTGATAACAAATCCCTTCAAGGCTTTCAGCGATATCAAGTATGAAAAGAAGGGAAGCGTTCCTGCCTGTGTCTTCTTCATGGCGATGATCATGATCTTAAACGTGATGCGCGCCTCCTATGTGGGCACGGTATTCCAGGAGGAGGATCCCAGGTATGTGAATATCTGGATCATCATGGCAGGCGCCCTGATGCAGACCGTCCTGCTCGTAGCGGCGAACTGGTCCGTAACAGTCCTGATCGATGGAAGCGGAAGCTTTAAGGAAATATTTATGGTTGCCATGTATGCACAGTATCCTTACATATGGCTGAGCGGATTATACATTGTGCTTTCCCATGTTTTATCCCTGGATGAGAGCTCCATTCTTTCCATGTGCCTGACCCTGGCTTATGTATGTATTGTATTTTATGCTTTTATAGGACTTGTCTCAGTACATGGTTTCACTTTCTTCAAAGGGATTGCATCTGTCTTCCTCACAGCAGTAGCATTGGTCATCATTGTATTTATCCTGCTGATGCTCGTATCCATGAGCGGAGAGCTGATATCCTTTATCGGAGTTCTGTACAATGAGATCGTGCTGCATTACTTCTAGAATTCAGTTTTTGGAAGCCTGGAAGTGTGAAGGACATTTGAACAAGTGGTGAAAAATTGTGTTTCGTGAAGAAAGGATGCAAGCAAGAGAATGAAAAGAATATGGCAAAAGGCAATAGCATTATCGGTTGCCCTGTTGCTCCTTGCGGGAGGGCTGATACCTTCTATCACTGCAAAAGCATTTACATCGACATCCAGCGACAATGCTGATCTGGAACTGGTGGCGCAGTCAGATGTTGCATCACTTTATCTGGATAAGAAATATGCCATGCTGCGTCTGGTGGACAAGAAGAGCGGCATATCGGTGGATACGAAGATCGTAGATGGCGACAGCGGTAATGCGAATATTAAGGCAAATCAAAAGTCTGACTTCATTATAACCTTTTGGCCGGATGACCGGACCCAGGGCACGACGACCCAGACCAACTTCACAATGGCCATAGATAAGGATCAGGTGGAGTATTCCGCCATTGAAAACGGCGTCAGGATCACCTACACCCTGAAGGAAGACAGACTGAACATGGATGTCGTTCCGAAATATATTTCGGAAGAAAGGATGAATGAGTTGGTGCGGCAGTATCTGTCCGCTGACGACCTCAAATATCTGGATGAGAACTATCGTCTGTATGACGGCATTTACACCCGTCAGGCGGACGGCGCCGGAAAGACCCAGTCGGCTATCCGCAACCTGAGGGACCTGTTCTTTGAAAAAGGTAAATATACCCAGGAGGATCTGGAAGCGGATAATGCGGAACACGGATACGTAAGCGATTACAGCAACCTGGAGATCACAGCGTCCGTGGAATACGTTCTGGACGGCGGAGACCTGCTGGTACGCATGCCGGTGACGGATATCATCATCAACAATGAGGATGTTGTGGTGAACAATGTGGTGCTGACCCCTTATTTCCTTTCCGCCACAGCGGAAGAAGAGGGATACTACATCATTCCCGACGGCAGCGGCGCAGCCATTGATTTTAACAACACCCTGACCTATGCCAACGACTATGTGGGCCGTGTATACGGCAAGGACAGCCTGATCAATGCTACAGAGTTTTCCAATGCGGATTATTATCCGAATATGCCGGTGATCGGCGCGGTATATGACGATTATGCGATTCTCGGTATCGTTGAGAACGGCGAATCCCTGGCGGAGATCAACACCAGAATAGCGGGCAAGGTGGATAATTACAACACCGCGTACTTCCGTTTCTATCTGGCAGAGGTGGAAAACGTGGCGACGACCCAGGGCTCCAACATTACTGTAAACAGATTTACGGGAGACCGGTTCCAGGACAGCGTCGTGGTGAGATACAAGCTCATTACGGATCCGGACCAGGTGAATTATGTGGGAGTTGCCCATACCTATCAGGATTACCTGATCGGAAGGGGAATCCTTTCCCGCAAGACCATGGAGCCTTCCCTTTATCTGGAGATGCTGGGATCTTCCCTGGAGTCCAAGACCTTCCTGGGATTCCCTTACAATGGAACCAGATCTCTTACCAGCTTTGAGGAAGCGACCACCATTATCAAGAACCTGCGTACTTTGGGTGTGGAAAATGCGACGATCCAGCTGAACGGCTGGCTGGATGGAGGCGAGAGGCATGAGCTTCTTACAAAAGCGGGTCTGGAGAGCAGCCAGGGAGACAAGGCTTCCTTCGCAGAGATGCAGGAAGCGGCAAGTTCCCTTGGATACGGCTTATATCCGGATGTTGCGCTGCAGAAGATCTTCCCGTCCTTTGACTTTATGCAGGGCGGATCTGCCAGAAGCTACGCTAAGAAATATGGCAGCAGATACCTGAGCAACGACTACGTGGTGCTGCCGGAACAGCAGATGGCAGGCCTGATGGAGAAGAAGATGCTCCGCTGGTCCCCTTATATGCTGTCTCCCAAGAACCTGTTGTCCTATACGGAGAAGGCCCTTAAGAATCTGTCCAAGTACGATATCACCGGGCTGACCATAACGGATCTGGGCAACAATCTTGTGGCGGATTATAATACGAAGTCATCTGTCAGCCGTGAAACAACGGCAAAGACAGTAAGCCAGACCATCGGTCTGGTGGGCGAGAGCCTGGATGTGGTGGTGAAGACGCCGTATCAGTATGCATGGGCCGGAGTGGATAAAATGAGCGATCTGCCCATGAGAAGTACGGAGTATACCACCTTCAATCAGGAAATCCCGTTCCTGCAGCTGGTGCTGGACGGCTGTGTCTCCTATTCTACGGAGCCTTTGAACTTCCAGACCCAGAAGAACATGGAAGAGCTGCTGCTTAAGTGTATTGAGACCCGCAGCAATCCCAAGTTCTATGTGATGGGTTCCGAGATGGATGATCTTCACTATATGCTGTACACCGATTACCTTTCCATTAACTTTGATGTGTGGGCGGAGAGGATCGGCAACCTGTATCGGGAATATGCAGCTTTTGCAAATCAGGTATTGGGAAGCCAGATCAGTTCCCACGAGAGAGTATCTTCCGATGTGGTGAAGGTAGGATATGACAATGGCGTTACCGTATATCTGAACTATGGAAGCGCACCGGCCACCGTTGATGGAAATCAGATAGCGGCTCAAGGCTACCTGATCGTGAAATAGGGGGTGAAATAATGGAAAATACAAAGAAAAAACGTAAAAAGCCATCCTCCTTTTACCGGAGACAGGATATGTGGGGCGTGATCATGCTGATCCCCTGGCTGATAGGAACTGTGCTGTTCTTCCTGATGCCCCTTATCAGAGTAATCATTTTCAGCTTTAACGAGATTACCCTGGATCTTGGTGCGATCCATCAGAAGTTCGTAGGATTGTCGAATTATATTTTTGTGATCCGTACCCATGCGACTTTCTATCAGGAAATCATCACAACATTTGCCCAGGCAGTGCCCAACACGATCCTGATCATTTTCTTCTCGCTTTTTGCAGCGGTATTGCTGAATGGCAAATATAAGTTCCGAGGAGCCGCCAGAGTATTGTTCTTCCTGCCCATCGTTCTTGCCACGGACCTGATCGACGTAAGCCTTGCAACCGTTTCCCTGGAAGGAATGGGAAATGACGCGGCGACGGCAGTGGGCGGAATGACAGGAGCGGCAATGGTGGTAAACTTCCTGATCGAGGGAGTAGGACTTCCCAGCGAGATGATCAAGATTGCCCTGGACGTGATCTCGAATGTATTTGAGACCATCAAGCTTTCCGGTGTGCAGACGCTGATCTTCCTGGCAGGCCTGCAGTCTGTCAGCCCCAGTATGTATGAGGTGGCAAAGATGGAAGGCGCTACAACCTACGAGACCTTCTGGAAGGTTACCCTGCCTACCGTGTCTCCTTTGATACTTACGAACCTGGTGTATACTATTACCGATAACCTGATGAGGACGGATCTGATCGATATGATCCAGACCACCGCCTTCGGTCAGGCACAGTACGGCTACAGCGCAGCCATGAGCGTGGTATTCCTCGGCTGTACCCTTGTATTGATCGGTGTGGCTACAGCAATCGTAGGAAAGGTGGTGTTCTATAATGATTAAAAAGAAAGAGAAGCCTAAAACTGCGGTTGTGCAGAGAAGGATACCGAAAAGCGCGGAGGAGTGGATCTTCTGGATACGCCGTAAGGGCGGAGGCATTTTCCTTTCCTTCCTGAGGTATGCGCTGATCATCTGTATCGGTCAGATCATCCTGATGCCGATCTTAAAAATGGTATCCGCTACCTTTATGTCTCCTGAGGAAGTTGGCAACCCGATTTCCACCTGGATACCCGGCACCTTTTCCACGGAGCATCTGGTTGTGGCATTTACCCTTTTGAATTATCCGAAGGCGTTGGTCTATACTCTGCTGACCACAGCCGGGCAGGTAGTTTTGCAGGTGCTTTCGGCCGCCATTACAGGTTATTCCTTTGCGAGAATCCGGAATAAGAAGCTTCAGAAGCTGTTCGCCATCGTGATCCTGACCATCGTGGTGCCTCCTTCTGTAATGATGCTTCCTCAGTATCTGTTCTTCCGTAATTTCGATATTTTCGGAATTATTGAGGCGATCACCGGATCTCCCATCAACCTGCTGGGCAATCCTGTTACCCTGTATATTCTGGATTTCTGCGGCATGGGTCTTAAGTCCGGTCTGTACATTTATATCTTCCGTCAGTTCTTCCGGGGACTTCCCAGAGAGCTGGAGGAGGCCGCCCATATGGATGGCTGCGGATTCGTGCAGACCCTGTTCCGTATCATTATGCCTAACGCTATGCCCGGTATTATCACCGTGTCGGTGCTGAGCTTTGTATGGAACTGGAATGATACCTATTATTCCAACCTGTTCGTAGGAAACAGACTGAATCTGATGATCAAGCTGAATCAGGTATCCGGCGATATGACGAATACCCTGTGGGGCATTCACGGTAAGATTCCTGGAGATTTCTTCTTCGAGCATACCAATATGCTGTACCAGAACTCCATCCTTACTTCCTGCTCCATGCTGGTCATCCTGCCTTTGATCGTGTTGTTTATGTTCATCCAGAAGCGTTTCGTGGAGAGCGCAAGCAACGCAGGTATCGTTGGTTAATTTTGAAATGTTTGAAAAGCCGGTTTTGGGATTCTGCTTCGGCAGAATCCCAAAATCTGACTATTGGGACAGATATGTGTACTGTGAATCGGCGGTTTTAAGCCGGGCTGATCTTGGTTTTGCTGATTTGAGCTTTGATGAGGGGATTTGCAATGGAACAGGATTCTTTGTTTGAAAGACTGCAGAAGTCGCCCATGTTTCGGTTCTTTGAGCTTTTATACAAGCTGATCATGGTGAACCTGTCTATTATACTGCTGTCGGTATGCGGCCTGGTGGTGTTCGGTCTGTTTCCGGCCATTCTTGCAGCCGCAGCATACTTTAACGATGTGATGGAAGGCAACGAGACCAGGATGCTTTCCCGCATGTTTCAATATTTTAAACAGTATTTCTGGATCGGAAATTTATTGATGATCATCGTGGTTCCGGCCGTTGCCCTGGTTTTTTATCTGATGTTCGGACCGGAGCTGAATATGTTTGTTTACCTCATCATATTCTGCTGGATGCTTGCCGCCATGATCCTGAATCTGTATCTGCCGGCTGTAAATGTGCTGTATCCGGAGTTTAAGATGGGGAAAAAGTTTTTATTCTCTTTAGTGGTAGCGGGAAACCGTTATCTTTTGACGATCTTATTTCTTGTGCTCAGTATTGGATGGATGTATGTGGTGCTTTTGGTGCCGCAGCTGATGATGTTTGTTGTATTCTCCGTTCCGGTCTGGTTCTGTATGTGGAGAATCAAAAAAGCCTTGAAGCCCGACAGCTTTTTCGATCCTGAAGAGGAAGAGAGAAAGGCTGTCAGGGAAGGAAAATAAAGAGAAAGGAAAGGGCGTAAGAATGAGTAAAATAATAGGGAAACCCCTCTCTGCGATCCCCTGGGAGGACAAACCGGAGGGGTATGATAAGCCCGTATGGAGATATTCGCAGAACCCCATCATTGGAAGACATGATATCCCCATTGCCAACAGTATTTTTAACAGCGCAGTGGTGCCTTTTGGGGACGGATATGCGGGAGTGTTCCGCTGTGACAGCCTTTCGGTGAGCATGGATATTTTTGCCGGCTTCAGCAAGGATGCCGTTCACTGGGAGATCAGTCACGAGCCCATCACCTTCCTGGGTGAGGACCCAGAGGTAACAAAGAGGGAGTACCGTTACGATCCCCGGGTGACCTGGATCGAGGACAGATATTATATCACCTGGTGCAACGGTTACCATGGTCCTACCATAGGGGTGGCTTATACCTTTGATTTCCAGAAATTCTATCAGCTGGAAAATGCATTTCTGCCCTATAACCGCAATGGCGTCCTGTTCCCCCGCAGGATCGGCGGCAGGTTTATGATGCTGTCGAGGCCAAGCGATACGGGACATACGCCCTTCGGGGATATTTATATCAGCCAGAGTCCGGATATGGAATTCTGGGGACACCACAGATTTGTGATGGGAGTGGTTCCGGGGGATCTGTCCGCCTGGCAGTCCATGAAGATCGGACCTGGTCCCTGCCCTATTGAGACCGATGAAGGCTGGCTTCTGATCTATCATGGAGTGCTGCGCACCTGCAGCGGTTATGTTTACCGGATGGGCTGTGCGCTGTTGGATCTGGAAGAACCCTGGAAGGTGAAGATGAGATCCAGGATGTACCTGCTTGCGCCGGAGATGCTGTATGAGCAGACCGGGGATGTGCCGAACGTGGTGTTCCCCTGCGCCGCCCTTGCGGATGCCGCCACAGGCCGGATCGCAGTCTACTATGGATGTGCCGATACCGTTACGGGTCTGGCCTTTACCACGGTGGACGAGCTGATGAACTGGATGAAGAAATATCCGTTATAGGAAGATTTTACAGTATTATGATGTTGAAAAAGAGCTGCCTGTGACCTGAAAATGAATGGACGGTGTGAAGGGCAGCTCTTTTTGAAAGAAAGTGACGGAAAAGCGATGACAGATTTATGGGATCAGGCTGTGGGAAAGACATGGGTCTTTACAGGAGGGGAACTGGCTGCAGGAGGCTTTGACCGTAACGGGGCTTTCCGCAGCAGCGCCGGTCTGTTTGAAGAAGTGATACGCTGGGATATGGGAAGCGCAAGCGTTGCCGGAAGGGAACGGTTTGTGTTCAATACGGCAAAGGCGGGTCTGAACATTCTGGATATCAGCCGGGAATTTGACGAACGGATCGCGCATTATCACCCGGCGGCGGTAGTCTATCTGTCGGGAAGGGAGGATGAGGCCCTCGAACCGGACGAATTTCAGGAGGGGCTGCGCAGGCTGGAGGAGAAGACCCGCCGGATGGGAGCGGAGTGGTTCTGGCTGCAGGCGGATGAAGATCCTTTAAAAACTGCGAACGAAATATTGAAGATGACAGGAGGGAGACCCTCTCTTGTCACAGAGAAGGACAAGGGGCGGTGGAGGCTGGCGCCGGAGAAGCAGTTCCCGGGTGCCGGGGAGACATCTGCCCAAAATAAAATTTCCTTATCCCCCAGACCCATGCGGTGGATTTTTGTCGGTGACAGCATCACCCACGGCGCCCTGCATACCTATGGCTTTGACAGCGCCGCCCAGCTTTGGGAGAAATATCTTCGCAGGGATCTGAACCGGCCGGATGACGTGGTTTTGAACACGGGCGTTTCCGGGGCGACGGCAAAGGAATTCCTGGAACGGCTGGATGTGCGTTATACGCCCTATGGGGACGCGGATGTAGTGATCGCCATGTTCGGGACCAATGACTGCTGTTTTCCGGGAGTGATCAGTTTAGAGCAGTTTAAGGAACATCTTTGCCGGATCGGGTCTCTTGTAAGGGAGCGGGGCGCGCAGTTTGTGCTGCGGGTGCCACAGCCCCAGAGAAAGGATGCTGGGGAAAGAAAGCTGGCGCTTGTGCCCTTCGCGGAGGCGGTCCGGGAGGTGGCAGAGAAGGAAGGCATTATCCTTGTGGATCATTTTGAAAGCTTCAGCTTCCTGGAGGAGCAGGAGCCTGAGCTGTTTGAACTGTATATGAACGATGGGATCCATCCGGGGGCGGCAGGCCACTATCAGATGTTCCGGGAGCTTGTCTATGGAACCGGCCTTGCGGCGGAGGAAAAGCCGGATCATCGAACAGGGGGCTTCGAAGGCTCCATGCTGTCCTATCATTTGGAAAGAAAATAAAAAAAGCGTTTCGGCGCACAGGGAGGTAATCATGATAAAAAACGTAACGGATCCGTTTCCGAAGGATTGTCTGGGAAGCCACCTTTTCAGGATTCCTGCCATGCTTGTAACAAATGAAAATACTATATTGGTTGCCAATGATGCCCGCTGGAACCACGGTCAGGATGCTGCAGGCAATCTGGAAACCGTTGTGGCGAGATCCCGGGATAACGGACAGACCTGGGAGAGGCAGTTTGTAAACCATTTCGACGATGTGGTGGACGGTTCTGACAGGTGTATTTTCAGCGCCTGCTTCATCGATCCTATTGTGGCGAAGGACAGCGTGGGCACCCTTTATCTGGTGGTGGATATGTGCCCTGCCTATGTAGGCGGCTGGGCTGTGGACGGTATGGTGTGCGGTCGGGAAAATGAGGGGAGGCACCCCAACGGAAAGCTTGCCCTGAAGAAGATCGGAAGCTATACCTGCGCGGAGCCCCAGGTTTTGAATGAAGAGACCTACCCTTATTATATGGGAGAGATCGGGGAGGACGGTTACGCTCCGGTGCTGGGGATAAAGGATGATGCCCCCTGCGAGGATTATCTGCTGGATGACCAGTGGTATCTGTACCGCCGCACAGAGGAAGGAATCCAGAAAGTGATGATCCCTCAGTTAGACAATTCCGGGAAGCCTACGGAGCATATGATCCATGCCAATATTTTCTACGCGGCGTCTCCCATAAAGGCTTATCCTTCCTTCCACCTTGCCCTGCGCACCAGCGCAGACGACGGCAGGACCTGGAGCAAGATCCGCATCATCAGCAACCAGATCGGCGGAAGAGGATTTACGGGCGTATGTCCCGGAAGGGGTTATGCCTATCAGTATCAGGGAAAAGAACGGGTGCTGATCCCCATCTATGATAACCTGACCGGAACGGAATTCGCCAGCGTGATCTATACGGAGGATCAGGGCAAAACCTGGACCCGGGGCGAGCGGGCGGACAAGACGGGCTATATGGATAACGGCCAGAGGATCAAATCCTCGGAATCCCAGATCGTGGAGCTGCCGGACGGGACCCTCAGGATGTTTTCCAGGAATCAGATCGATGAGATCACCTATACGGACAGCAAAGACGGCGGCGCAACCTGGAGCGAATACCGCAGAGAACCGGAATTAAAATACGGCGGAAACTGCATGGTATCCTTCATCAATTATTCCAGAAGGATAGAAGGAAAGCCCGCGGTGATCGCCAGCTATGCGGGGGGCAACGGAACCCTGTACAGCAGATATAACGGGATCATCGCCATCGGACTCATTGATGAAGAGACGAATGAGATCGACTGGAAATATCATTATCCGGTGAATGAAGGCATTTTCGTATACAGCTGTCTGGCGGAGCTGCCGGACGGAAATATCGCCCTGTACTATGAATATGAATGGTTCGCCATCCGCTTTGCCGTCTATACCCTGGAGGAACTGATGGCGTGACGCGAAAGGGCGCAGACCGTAAAAGGGACAGTAAGGGGACGATAGGAACGGTTAAGGCTTAGGGACAGCAAAGTCGGTAAGGACAGCAAAAGCGATAAGAACAGCAAAGGCGGCAGGGACAGCAATGACAGCAAAGACAGCAGTGACGTTGGAACTGGGATTGACAGACTCTTTGGAAAAGATATTTGAAGCGCCTTTTGGCGCGGGAGGAAACGGCAGGGAAGAAAATACAGGGAAAGAGTTATCCCTGAAGGCTTTGTGGGGGGAAACGGTTTCCTGCCAGATCGTCTACCGGGTAAATAAGAATCCCGGGAGCCCCATCGGCGGAGAACTCGCAGGCGAAGGACATGCAGACGGCAAATCCATCGGCGAAGAGTCCCTCGGCGAAGATGCCGGCCGTCTCAAACTCCGTATCGGAAATGTGCCGGAAGGCCTTCAGGTCCGGATCAGGCAGGTCCTTCCGGTGATGTGCAGAAAGAGCCGCAATCAGACAGCCTATGATGAAGATTATTTATTCCGAGGCGACCGGAAAGCGCCGGATCTGCTGAGGGAGACAGGAGATGATGGAATCCCTGTAAAATACGGAGTCTGGCAAAGCCTTTGGGTGGACCTGTGCCCGGAGGCGGAGATCACTATTGAGGCGGAGATCTCCATAGAGGCGGAAGTATCTCCGGAGGGGCTGAAGGGTTCCGTCAGAGTGCATCTTTCTGTGATCCCCAGGAAGCTTCCGGTCCTGGCGATTCCCCACACGGAGTGGTTTCATTATGACGGCATCGCGGATTATTACGGGGTGCCTGCCTTCGGCGAAGAATTCTGGAGAATCCTGGGTAATTTCCTGGAGGTATATGTCAGGCGGGGCGGCAACACGATCCTGACCCCGGTGCTCACCCCGCCGCTGGATACCGGCGTCGGCCTGGAGCGAACCACGATACAGCTGGTGGAGGTGACGGCGGAGAAGGACGGATACCGTCTGGACTTTTCCAGAATGGAGCGTTTTTTGGATCTTTGTCTGGAAAAAGGGATTGTTTATTTCGAGATCTGCCACCTGTTTACCCAGTGGGGTGCGGAGGCAGCCCCTAAGGTGGAAGCCTGGGTTGGAGGAAAAAAGAAGAAAATCTTCGGCTGGGACACTCCTTCGGACGATCCGGAATATCTGAGATTTTTATCCTGCCTTCTGCCCCGGGTAAAGGAGCTGATGAGCAGGAGAGGGCTTTTGTCCAGGACCTTTTTCCATATTTCCGATGAACCCAATTCTTCCTCGGCGCATTATCAGGGAGCCCAGAAAATAGTCCGCGGGCTGCTGGAGGGCTGTACCATTATAGAAGCGGTAAGCGACTACCAGTGCTGCGAAAAGGGGCTGGTGGATATTCCGGTCTGTGCCATCGACCATATCCAGCCTTTTCTGGAAAAGAGACCCTCAAGGCTCTGGACCTATTATTGCTGTGCCCAGCTTAAGGATGTTCCCAACAGATTTATTGCCCTGCCTTCCTTCCGGAACCGCATCTATGGGGTGCTGCTGTACTGGCACAGGATAGACGGCTTCCTGCACTGGGGATTTAACTTCTATAACAGCGAATGCTCCAGAACCCGTATCGATCCCTATGAAACCGCGGACGGGAACAGAAGCTATCCCGCGGGAGATCCTTTCCTGGTGTATCCGGGAGAAGGGGGTATCCCGGAAGAATCCATCCGCCTTATGGTACTGGAGGAGGGGATCAATGATTACAGGGCGCTGTGTCTTCTGGAAGGGGATATCGGGAGAGAGCAGGTGATGGAGCTGATCAGGCAGGAGGCGGGCATGGAGCTTTCCTTCCGTCAGTATCCGAGGAATCCTGAATTCCTGTTAAGGCTGCGGGAGCGGGTAAATACTCTGTTGGGGAAGCAGACCATAGAATCCGGCCGGAATAACGGGGCAGCAGGAGACCGGAGCAAGGACCGAAGCTGAGGTTATAACGGAGACCGAAGCAAGGATTGAGGCAGAGCCTGAAGCGGAGGTTGAAACAGCAAGCAGCAACAGCGGCTGCCGGATCTTCAGAGAGGAGATTTTCATGAGGGAACAAAAAAAAGAAAAATACCTGGGGATTGATATCGGGGGGACCACTGCCAAGATCGGTCTGATCGACGCCCAGGGCTCGATCCTCCGGTCAGAGGAATACGCGGTGGATTTTGACGGGTACGAGACGCCTATTCTCGCAACCGTGCTGGAGCGGCTGAAAAAATTCATGGCGGACTGCGGCGTCTGCAGACTGCAGCTGGTGGGGATCGGCGTATCCGCCACGGGCGGGATCAATACCCAGACCGGCAGGGTGGACGGAAGCGCGGGGCATATTAAAAACTGGCAGGGAAGCCGTATTAAGGAAAAGCTGGAGGAGGTCTTCCAGATCCCGGTTTATGTGCTGAACGATGCGAATGCGGTGGCTTTGGGAGAGCTTTGGCTGGGAGCCGCCAGAGGACGGAAGGACGCGGTGGTGGTCACCATCGGCACCGGCATCGGAGGAGGCATTATTGTAGACGGGAAGCCTCTGTTGGGAAAAAGCGGATTTGCCGGAGAAGTAGGACACATGATCATCAGCCATGGAGGCGAGAGCTGCACCTGCGGCAATTTCGGATGCCTGGAACGCTACGGTTCCACAAAGGCGCTGGTCAGAAGGATAGAGCAGGGAGTCCGCGCCGGTGAGATCCCGGGCTTTGAGGACGGAGCGGTGAATGGCAGGCGTATTTTTGAAGAGCTGGAAAAAGGAAATGAGGCTGTGGAGCGGGTGACTAATACCTGGATGGATTATATCGCGGACGGACTCATCAGTCTGATCCACATTTTCAATCCGGAAATTGTGATCATCGGAGGAGGGGTATCCACCCAGCGCAGGCTTTTTGTGGATAAGGTGAGGAGTAAGGTTCTTTCCAGGGTGAGAGTGGAATTCGCGGAAGGACTTGAGATCGTGGCAGCGGAGCTGGGAAATCAGGCCGGTATGATAGGAGCCGTGCATTTTTGCCGTACAAGCATGTTGGCTGAAAGGAGATTGTAAAGATATGAAGCAGGATTGTAATTCCGGGAAGGAGAACTGTACGAAAGGAAACGGCATAAAAGAGGGAATGGACGCCGCTGTTCGGAATGGGGCAGCGAAGCAATCCATCGCCGATCAGATCAGGGGCGGGCTTATCGTATCCTGCCAGGCATTGGAAACGGAGCCTCTTTACAGCTCCTACATTATGGGCAGGATGGCTTATGCCGCCATGGAAGGGGGCGCCGCAGGGATCCGGGCCAATACGCCCCAGGATATCCGGGAGATCAAAAAAAATGTTTCTCTTCCGGTGATCGGACTATATAAGGCGGTTTATGAGGATTCGGAGATCTATATCACCCCAACCTTGAGAGAGGTGGATGCCTTGATGGAGGTGTGCCCTGAGATCATCGCCATGGACGCTACGGACAGATTAAGACCCGGGGGCCGCAGTTTGGAAGATTTCTTCGCAGAGGTGAAGGAGAAGTATCCCGAAATGCTGTTTATGGCGGACTGCTCCACTTATGAAGATGCGCTGCGGGCGCAGGAGCTGGGCTTTGATTTCGCGGGGACTACCCTTCGGGGCTATACAAAGGCTACGGAAGGAATTCCGATCCCTGATTACGATCTGCTGCAGAAAATGAGCAAAACCCTGGAGATCCCGGTGATCGCGGAAGGGGGCATCTGGGAGCGGGATCAGCTGAAAAGAGTGTTTGCCTGCGGGATCCACGCCGCGGTGATCGGAACCGCCATTACCCGTCCCCGGGACATCACCAGACGTTTTGTAAAGGCGATCCAGGAAGAATAAACTGATAGATTTGGAGGAGAGAAAATGAGAAGCATTGAAAAATATCAGGGAATCATCCCGGCGTTTTATGCCTGCTATGAGGAGGACGGCAGCGTCAGCAGGACCAGGACAAAGGAGCTTGCCAGACATCTGCTGGCAAAGGGAGTGAAGGGCGTATATGTCTGCGGCTCTTCGGGAGAGTGTATTTATCAGGATAAGGAGGAACGGATGCTCACCCTGGAGGCTGTGATGGAAGAGGTTGCCGGAAAGATGACGGTGATCGCCCATGTAGGCTGCAATAATACCAGAGACAGCAGGGAGCTGGCCGCCCACGCCCAGTCGCTTCATGTGGACGCCATCGCTTCCATTCCGCCCATCTATTTCCACTTGCCGGAGCACGCTATCGCGGAATACTGGAACGATATTTCCGCTTCCGCGCCGGATACGGACTTTATCATTTATAACATTCCCCAGCTGGCGGGCGTGAGGCTTACTCTGCCCCTGTACCGGAAAATGCTGGAGAATCCCAGGGTGGCGGGAGTAAAGAATTCCTCCGAGTCTGCCCAGGATATCCAGATGTTCAAAGATGAGGGCGGAGAGGATCATGTGGTGTTCAACGGACCGGACGAGCAGCTGGTGAGCGGCCTTGCCATCGGTGCGGACGGAGGGATCGGAGGAACCTATGGCGTAATGCCCGAAATTTACATGGCTATCTGCGACGCTGTAAAATGCGGCGATGTCCGGAAGGCGAAGGAGCTCCAGAACGACGCCTGCAGGATCATTTATGCTCTCTGCGCATGTCACGGCAACCTGTACGCAGTGATGAAAAAGGTGATGGAACTGCGGGAAGGCATCTGTCTGGGAAGCGTCAGAAAGCCTTTGCCGGCAATTATACCGGAGGATATGCCCCAGATAAAAAAATGTATAAAAATGATTGACGAAACCATAGGTAAGCTAGTATAATAAGTTATCTAAAGTAAAGGATGTATTTAATCCGTTTTATATTTTTTTCTTTGAGGGAGTTTCTTATTTTTTACTTTTGTTCTTCCATGATCTGTCCTTTTATTTACCAGGGTTTATTTTTTTAAATTTATTTCTGCCTGCAGGATCTTTCAGTTCGTTTTGTGCTAAGTATTGAATGAACTTTTGTTTACAACGGAAAGTACGCCTGTGTACTTTCTGTTGCCCATGGAGAGAGACATCTGCCGCCCTGGCAGAAGCTGCTGCCTATGCGGCAGATGCCGCCGAGAATTCATCTGAAAGATTTTGCGGGATATGCATGCCCGGTTACGGGTGTTTTTGACGGAAAAATGAAAAGGAGGAGAGCATATGATTCTGTTGCCGCCGCCTAAAATGGTAAAGGAAGCGGAAGGCAGTCTTTTGCTGGGGAGGAAGACCATGATCGTGATGGACGCTTCCTGTCCCGCCGGCACAAATGTTTATGCCGGTATGCTGAAGGAGGAGATAAAAAAGTGGGGGGGACTGAATATTCCCTTTGTTCGGGGGAAGGCCCAAAAAGGGGATATCGTTCTGAAGGTGGACGCCGCTCTGGGGGCGGAGAGGTACCATCTTACCATCGGTGAGGAAGGCGTAGGTCTAACCGGCGGAAGCCTGAGGGCTCTGGGATGGAGTGTTCAGACCCTTCGCCAGATCCTGCGGCAGAGCGCAGGCTTACTGCCTTATCTCGCCATCTGGGATGAGCCGGATATTTCAAACAGGGGTTTCTATCATGATGTGACAAGGGGCCGTACCCAGACCCTGGAGAACCTGAAGAAGCTGGCTGATACCATGGCGTTTTATAAAATGACGCAGCTGCAGCTCTATGTGGAGCACACCTACCTGTTCCGGGACATTCCGGAGCTGTGGCGGCACGAGACTCCGCTTACGGCGGAAGAGATCCTGGAACTGGACCAGTACTGTTATGAACGGGGAATTGAGCTGGTGCCTTCCCTGGCAAGCTTCGGGCATCTGTGCAATCTGCTGAGCACCAGGACCTATGCGGATCTGTGCGAGCTGCCGGACAGCTTCGGAAAGCCCTTTTCCTTCTTCGGCAGGATGGAGCACCACACCGTCAATGTCTCTGATCCCCGTTCCATGGAACTGATCAAACAGCTGATCGGAGAATACATGCAGCTGTTTCGCACCAACAAATTTAATATCTGCGCGGATGAGACCTTTGACCTTGGAAAAGGAAGGAGCAGGGGGCTGGCAGAAAAGAAAGGAAAGGGAAATCTTTACGTGGAATTCATTACCGGCCTGTTCGATTTCCTGATCCAGAATGGAAAGCAGCCCATGTTCTGGGGAGATATCATCTGCGGCTATCCGGATCTTTTGAAGAAGCTGCCTAAGAACGTCATTTGTCTGAACTGGGGTTACAGCGAAGAGCAGCGGGATACGGAGACCAGGATCCTGCATGACGCCGGGGCGATACAGTACATTTGTCCCGGTACCAGAGGCTGGAACCACTGGGTCAATGAGATCTATAGCGGCTACCGCAATATCACCAGAATGTGCGGCTTTGGAAGAAAGTACGGGGCAATCGGCGTACTGAATACGGACTGGGGTGATTTCGGTCACATCAATCATCCGGTATTTTCTATTCCCGGGCTCATCTATGGAGCAGTATTCTCCTGGGGAGATGTGGATCTTGGCTTTGAGGAACTGAACCGTCAGATTTCTATCCTGGAATTTGGCGATCCCACAGGACAGCTGGTGGGTCTGCTGTCCAGGATCGATCAGGAGACGGTGTTCGGCTGGCACAATGTGATATCCTTCAAGGAATGGACCCAGAAGGGTGAGGTACAGGATAAGATCCTGGCCCGTTTCCGCCAGGAGGATATGTCAAGGGTGCCTTCTGCAAATGAGCATCTGGATGAGCTGGAGGATTCCCTGCGAAAGCTCAGCCGGAGCATGGACAGCAGCAGCCGCAGTATTGTGGCCATTACGCATTCTGCGATGCAGGCGATCAGGATTTGGAATGAGGTGGGATGGTATCTGTCCGGGATTTACAGCGGCATGTTGTATCTGGAGAGTGAAAAGGATGGAATGGAGCTGGCGGCGGATCTGGAAAACTGCCTGCGCTTTTATCAGGAGATCTGGAGGGAAAACAGCAAGGAGGGCGACCTGTCCAGGATATCGGATGTGTTCTATTGGTACGCCGACCTGCTGCGGGACGATTACCGTAAGATCCATGGTAAGAACTGACATCATGATCCCATATACCCAGACAAGACATCAGTGTAACTTATCATATCTGTGACGGATGCCGGAATGATCCGTAATGTTCCGGAGGTTTTGAGGCATAAAACTGCCGGATTGGAAATGAAGGGGGCATTATTTACAAGACCTGACTGAATGAATAGTTGATTATGTTGCCGGAAAATGTTGCATTTTAGTTTTTTATATGTTAAAATGCGATTATTTGAAACGGGCAAAGGAAAGAGGAAAACTATGAACAAAGTGACTATGCAGGATATCGCGGATGCTTTGGGCATATCGCGAGTGACAGTATGGAAGGTCTTCAATAATCACTCAGGAGTATCGGCATCTCTAAGAGACAGCGTGTTTGACAAGGCAAGAGAGTTAGGCTATACCAGGGGTATTCAGGAACCTGCCCGTACTGAAATTGAAAAAAATGTATCTCTGATCGTGTCCAGACCGGATTCTTCCGCTTTCTGGACCAGTATTATCCACAGAATGGCACAGGAGCTGTCATTCCATAATGTAAATTTAATGTATACTTATATGCCTTCCAGCTACTCCGATAAGTTCCGTATGCCCTCAGTCCTCTCCAATAATACGGTTCAGGGAGCCATCGTGCTGAATGTTTACGATGAAAAGCTGGTACATATGGTCAATAAGCTCAATATCCCCAAGGTTTTTCTGGATGTTGTGCCCCAGATCGATCCGCTGCATCTGAACGGAGACCTGATCCTGATCGAAGGCTATAACAGTATGTACAAGATTACGGAGTCAGTGCTGCAAAAGGGACTGACCAGGATCGGTTTTGTCGGGGATATTTATTATGCCAGGACAAATCTCGACCGTTACCAGGGTTTCTGCCAGTGCATGAAGGATCATGGCCTTGCAGTGGATGAGAAGCTGTGCCTGACCAACCACATGGGCATTTTCAGCTACTACCAGGAGATCAGCAGGTTCCTGGATTCCTTAGAGGAGATGCCAGAAGCGTTTATCTGCGCCAGCGACTACATCGCCCACCATCTTCAGGTTTATTTTGCTGAGAACCATCACAGGATCCCCAACGGAATCGTGGTGACTGGATATGACGGCAGCAAGGAATACAGCAATATCGACGGGGTGATCACGACGGCGGATGTCAAGCTGGATATGCTTGGCAAGAGGCTTTCCATGCAGATCCTTTACCGCATGGAGCATGCAGAAGCGCCTTTTGAGCAGACTTTGATCCATCCCTCCATTCTGTACAGGGATTCCGTGTTGTATGGATAAGGGTGCGGAAGACCATAAGAGTGAGGAAACCATAAAAGCGTGGAAAATCTCAAGAGTGTGGAAAACCTTAGGATAAGAAAAGACGGAAGTAAAAAAGACAGAAGAAAAATGGGGAGCGCTGACCAAAAGGCTCCCCATTTTTTTCCCTTAGAATTTTCTTTCCTTAGAACAAAGTTCTGGGCAATTGCGAAACTGCAGCTGTTCGGGACGGCGAAAGGCAATATAGACAAAAACGGGCTCCGAATGCGGTGGCAAGTCGCCCTTATTTTGTCTATATTGCCTTCCGCCTGTTTTCGAAATGGCTGTTTTAAATTGCCTGAATAAAGTCGGTTAGAGAGGAAAAACGGTGGTTTTTCCGTCTGACAGGATGGAAAGCAGGTGTTTTCCGTCCTCTGCGGGGCAGGTGATCTCAAAGGTGTGGGCCGTGTTGGTCAGCTGGTAAGGCAGGTTCCGCACGGTTTTGTTGGCTTCACAGGGGCTGATCTCTTCCAGAATCTTAAACAGATCTTCCAGCCTGTCTGCAAATTTCCCATGTTCATCCAGATATGCCTGCTGGGCATAGTAGAGCTTCCGCAGCTCCCATTTGCGGTATTCGTCTTCCGGGATACGGAAGTCGGAGGCTTCTCCCTTTTCTCCGGCAAAAAAAACGAAGGCCCACAGCTCAGGATAATGGATGTTGATGACGCCGGTGGGCGCCCATACCCAGTTGTCCTCGGGAAGGGGAGTGTCGGTGCCGGGTTTCAGGCGTTTATGGAATGCGCTGTCCGCGACGTCCACCTTCCACTGTACCCTGGAGAAGTTCATGCGGTAGTATTCTCCGCAGAGAGGAACTCTTTTTTCTTCGGAGCATTCCAAAAGAGTGGTAAAGGGAATCACCACTTCCACCGACCAGAGCCTGGCTGCTCCGTCCGGCTGGTTCAGGTTGCCCTCAATATGTACGGCGCTCTGCAGTCCCTTGAGCTCCAGCCCGTTTACCGGCTTGCCGCCGTCACGATAGGCCTTGGTGAGCAGCAGGTCCCAGGTGGTATTGATCGCATTCATTTCATACTCCACATAGACCTGGGTATCGGAATCCGGGTCGATAAAAATCTCAAAATCATTGTCACGGAAGATCACATCGTCGTGCTCCGTCACAGTCGCCCAGATCTCATTCCCCTCCAGAACTGCTCCGATATAAAGATTTTCCTGATCCCAGGCGATCTTGGCCCGGGTGCGGAACCGGGGAACGGGGCGGATATCCCCTTCAATATCGGGGAAAGGGTCCGTAAAGGGAATGTCTTTCCAGAAGTCCTTGTCCAGATTCCCGTCCAGGGTAAAAGGCTTCGGATTAAAGCGACAGGCGTAAACGGGCGGCGTAAAAGGCACCGCCGGCACAGGTATGCGTATTTGTTTCATAAACTGATCCTTTCTTTTCAAATTTTTGTAAAACGATCTCAGGTATCTGCATTATAACATTAGCGCAGGGGAAAGTAAATCCATTTCATGGTCTGTTTTGCGAAAGTCGTGGTCTGTTTTGCGAAAGTCCGCGGAAAAGAATGCCGGAAGAGTGAGGAGAAGAACAAATTATTGACACACGTATTTATACGTGCTAATATATTGTTATTGGAAGGAGAACTATGAAAACTCAGGAGTTGATAAAACTGCTAAAGAAAAATAAGTGCCGCATATTGAGAAACGGAAATCGACATGATATCTGGTACAGCGATATTACGGGCAGACAGTTTCCGGTACCGAGGCACAAAGCAGAGATTCCCGTTGGAACCCTGAAAAACATATTAAAGGATGCGGGACTTGATAAATCTTTTGAAAGCTAGGAGGAGAAATCATGGCGAAGTATGTATATCCTGCAGTTTTTACACCCGAGGAAAACGGAGGATATTCCGTTGTGTTCCCGGATCTGGAGGGGTGTTATACATGTGGGGAAAATCTGGAGGAGGGGTTGGAAATGGCACAGGATGTTCTTGCCCTTGTCCTGTACGGATATGAAAAGGATAACCGGAAGATTCCTGCTCCATCAGACCGGGGAAGTCTTGAGGTATCGGGGAAGGAGTTCGTAAATTATGTTACCTGCGATACCATGGCATACCGTAAACGGTTTCGCAGCAAAGCTGTAAAAAAGACCCTTACGATCCCTGAATGGATGAATGAAGAAGCGTCTGCATTGGGGCTTAATTTTTCTCAGGTTCTGCAGGATGCCCTTCTTCAGAAATTCCAGGCATAGCGGGGAGATGAAACGGGGCAAATGGAGCGGGGAAATTGAACAGAGGAAATTAAGCGGTTTGGGAAGCCGCAAAAATGAGGAAAATGCAGGAAATAAAGGTTTTGCAAAAGTCTGCGAAAAAGGAATTGACAGAGGCTTGGAGGGCGGTATATGCTATTATGGCTGGAAGGGTCGTACCCTTTTATTATCCTACAGGAGGAATGATCCATGGACATCAACGAGAATCAGGAACTGACTGCCCGTTACAGGGAGCATGCGAAGGCTCTTGTGGCGCAGATGACGCTGGAAGAGAAGGTGGAGCAGACGATTTATTATGCCCCTGCCATAGAACGGCTGGGGATCAAAGCTTATAACTGGTGGAATGAGGCGCTGCACGGCGTGGCAAGGGCTGGGACCGCCACGGTGTTTCCCCAGTCCATCGGTCTGGCGGCTACTTTTGACGAGGAGCTGGCAGAGCAGGTGGCGGATGCCATTTCCACAGAAGGCAGGGCGAAATTCAATATGCAGCAGGACAGCGGAGATACCGGGATCTATAAGGGGCTGACCTTCTGGTCCCCCAACGTGAATATTTTCCGCGATCCCAGGTGGGGCAGAGGCCATGAGACCTTCGGAGAAGATCCGTACCTGACTTCCCGCATGGGGGTGGGCTTCGTAAAGGGCATTCAGGGACATGACGGGCATTATCTGAAAGCCGCCGCCTGTGCCAAGCATGTGGCGGTACACAGCGGACCGGAAGGGATCCGCCATGGCTTCAATGCAGTCGTGGGAAAACAGGATCTTTATGAGACTTATCTTCCTGCTTTTAAGGCATGTATCCAGGAGGGACATGTGGAAGCGGTGATGGGGGCATATAATCGGATCAACGGCGTGCCCTGCTGCGCCAATAAGGAGCTGCTCCAGGATGTTTTCCGGGGAGAATGGGGCTTCCAGGGCCATGTGGTCAGCGACTGCGGAGCTATCCAGGATTTCCATGAAGGACATCATGTCACGGATACCCCGGAGGAATCGGCTGCCCTTGCCATGAATAACGGCTGCGACTTAAACTGCGGGCATATGTTCCACTTCTTAAAACAGGCAGTCCGGGACGGGTTGGTGGAGGAGGACCGGGTGGACGAAGCCCTGGTCGCCCTGTTCACCACCCGGATGAAGCTGGGAGCTTTGGATGGCTGGGGAGAAGAAGAGAGGGAGAATCCTTACGATAAGATCCCTTACAGCGTGGTGGACAGCGCCCCCATGCAGAAGC
>CANQBS010000023.1 GCA_947589075.1 uncultured Acetatifactor sp. | reverse complement strand
GGGGAAGGTGCACTGCCATCTGGTCTCCGTCGAAGTCCGCATTGAATGCGGTACATACCAGAGGATGCAGCTTAATGGCCTTGCCTTCTACCAGAATGGGCTCAAAGGCCTGAATCCCCAGCCTGTGCAGGGTAGGTGCACGGTTCAGCATCACAGGATGCTCTTTGATCACCTCTTCCAGCACATCCCAGACCTGAGTATCCAGTCTCTCCACAAGCTTTTTCGCATTCTTGATATTCTGGCTGATGCCCTTTGCCACCAGTTCCTTCATCACGAAGGGCTTGAACAGCTCGATGGCCATTTCCTTAGGCAGACCGCACTGATAGATCTTAAGCTCGGGACCTACCACGATAACGGAACGGCCGGAGTAGTCCACACGCTTGCCCAGAAGGTTCTGACGGAAACGTCCGGACTTACCCTTCAACATATCGGAAAGGGACTTCAGGGCTCTGTTGCCGGGACCCGTTACGGGTCTGCCCCTTCGTCCGTTATCGATCAGGGCGTCCACTGCCTCCTGCAGCATTCTTTTTTCATTGCGCACGATGATATCGGGAGCGCCCAGCTCCAACAGTCTCTTCAGACGATTGTTCCTGTTGATGATCCTGCGGTACAGATCATTTAAGTCAGAGGTGGCGAAACGGCCGCCGTCCAGCTGTACCATGGGACGCAGGTCAGGCGGGATCACCGGGATCACGTCCATCACCATCCATTCGGGACGGTTGCCGGATTCATGGAACGCTTCCACCACTTCCAGTCTCTTGATGATACGGGCGCGCTTCTGACCGGAGGATTCCCGAAGTCCTGCCTTCAGTTCTTCGGATTCCTTCTCCAGGTCGATGGCTACCAAAAGCTCCTTGATGGCTTCTGCGCCCATACCGACCCGGAACTTATTGCCCCAGGTCTCCCTTGCATCCTGATACTCCCTTTCGGAAAGGATCTGCTTATATTCCAGATTGGATTCGCCGGGATCCAACACAATATAAGAGGCAAAATAAAGCACTTTTTCCAGCACTCTGGGGGATAAATCCAGGATCAGGCCCATACGGCTGGGGATACCCTTAAAATACCAGATATGAGAAACCGGCGCAGCCAGCTCAATATGACCCATACGCTCTCTTCTGACGCTGGACTTGGTCACTTCCACGCCGCATCTGTCGCACACTACACCCTTATACCTGATCTTCTTATATTTACCGCAGTGACATTCCCAGTCCTTGCTGGGTCCAAAGATCCTCTCACAGTAAAGGCCATCTCTCTCCGGCTTCAAAGTTCTGTAGTTGATGGTCTCCGGCTTCAGCACCTCTCCATGGGACCAGGCCCGGATCTTATCAGGTGAAGCCAATCCGATCTTAATGGAATCAAATATCAACTGCTGACTTGCATCATTTTTTGTTTCTGGCATCTATGGCACTCCCTTCCATTCTAGAATTCGTCGTCTTCGCCTTCATAGGCGTCATCGTAATCGCCATCATAATCGTCGTCTTCCATGTCGTCTTCCGCATCCACCAGTTCACCGCTCTCCTCGTCGAACTCCTGCTTCTGATAGCCCAGCTCGCCCAGGGATTCGCTGTCGTAGTCGTCGTACTTGCGGTCGCCTTCCATCTCAAAACGATAATCGGTATCGCCATAGTCAATATTTTCCTTCAGCTCTACCTCTTCGCCATTATTTAACATCACAACATCCAGGCCCAGAGCCTGCAGCTCTTTTAACAGCACCTTAAAGGATTCCGGAATGCCGGGTTCAGGAATGTTGTCGCCCTTGATAATCGCTTCATAGGTCTTGACACGCCCTACCACATCGTCGGACTTCACCGTCAGGATCTCCTGGAGCGTATAGGACGCGCCGTAAGCCTCCAGCGCCCAAACTTCCATTTCTCCGAAACGCTGTCCGCCGAACTGAGCCTTGCCGCCCAAAGGCTGCTGGGTCACCAGGGAATAAGGGCCGGTGGAACGGGCGTGAATCTTATCGTCCACCAGATGATGCAGCTTCAGGTAATGCATGTGCCCAATGGTAACAGGGCTGTCAAAGAATTCACCGGTACGTCCGTCCCGCAGACGCACTCTTCCATCACGGGAAATGGGAACGCCCTTCCAGAGCTTCCTGTGATCCCTGTTTTCATACAGGTAATCCATCACTTCCGGAAGCAGTTCCTCTTTATGCTTTGCTTCAAATTCTTCCCACTCAAGATTGACATAGTCGTTTGCCAGATCCAGCGTGTCCATGATGTCGGTCTCATTTGCGCCGTCAAACACAGGCGTCGCCACATTAAAGCCAAGAGCCTTGGCTGCCAGGGACAAATGGATCTCCAGCACCTGACCGATGTTCATACGGGAAGGCACGCCCAGAGGATTCAGCACGATGTCCAGAGGACGGCCGTTAGGAAGATAAGGCATATCCTCTACCGGAAGCACGCGGCTTACAACACCCTTGTTGCCGTGACGGCCGGCCATCTTGTCTCCTACGCTGATCTTTCTCTTCTGCGCGATATAAATGCGGACCGCCTGGTTGACGCCGGGAGACAGCTCATCGCAGTTCTCCCTGGTAAAGACCTTGGCATCCACAACAATACCATACTCGCCATGAGGAACCTTCAAGGAAGTATCCCTGACCTCCCTGGCCTTCTCGCCAAAGATGGCGCGCAGCAGCCTTTCCTCGGCGGTCAGCTCCGTCTCTCCCTTGGGAGTAACCTTGCCTACCAGGATATCCCCTGCCCGCACCTCTGCGCCGATACGGATGATACCTCTGTCATCCAGATCCTTCAGCGCATCGTCGCCTACGCCGGGCACATCCCTGGTGATCTCCTCGGGTCCCAGCTTGGTATCACGGGCCTCCGCCTCATACTCTTCAATGTGAACGGAGGTATATACATCATCCATCACAAGACGCTCGCTCAAGAGAACGGCATCCTCGTAATTGTAGCCTTCCCAGGTCATAAAGCCGATCAGCGGATTCTTTCCCAGAGCAAGCTCGCCCTCGCTGGTGGAAGGACCGTCTGCGATCACCTGTCCCGCTTCTACATGGTCTCCCTTAAATACAATGGGCTTCTGATTATAGCAGTTGGACTGGTTGCTCCTGGAAAACTTAGTCAGATGATACTGAACCTTTTCCCCGTCATCACAGTTGATCCGGATGGTATCGGCGGAAACATACTCCACTGTACCGGACTTCTTTGCCGTCACACAGACGCCGGAGTCAACGGCCGCCTTAATCTCCATACCGGTACCCACTACAGGCGCTTCCGTGGTCAGAAGGGGCACTGCCTGACGCTGCATGTTGGAACCCATCAGCGCACGGTTGGCGTCGTCGTTCTCCAGGAAGGGAATCAGGGCAGTCGCCACAGAGAATACCATCTTCGGGGACACATCCATGAAATCAAACATAGACTTAGGATATTCCTGGGTCTCATCACGATAACGGCCGGAAACGGAATTCCGCACAAAATGTCCTTCCGCGTCCAGAGCCTCACTGGCCTGTGCCACATGATAATTATCCTCTTCGTCGGCCGTCATGTATACGACCTCATCCGTAACCCTGGGATTCCTGGGATCGGACTTATCCACCTTGCGGTAAGGAGCCTCCACAAAGCCATACTCATTGATCCTGGCATAGCTTGCCAGGGAGTTGATCAGACCGATATTGGGACCTTCAGGGGTCTCAATAGGACACATCCTCCCATAATGGGAATAATGTACGTCACGCACCTCAAATCCGGCACGGTCCCTGGACAGACCTCCGGGACCCAGGGCGGACAAACGCCTCTTATGGGTCAGCTCACCCAGAGGGTTGTTCTGGTCCATGAACTGAGACAGCTGAGAGGAGCCGAAAAACTCTTTGACCGCTGCAGTCACCGGCTTGATATTGATCAGGGACTGAGGAGAGATCTCCTCCGCATCATGGGTGGTCATACGTTCTCTGACGACTCTCTCCATTCTGGACAGACCGATACGGTACTGGTTCTGCAAAAGCTCTCCCACCGCACGGATACGTCTGTTGCCCAGATGGTCGATATCATCATCCGTCCCCAGACCATACTCAAGATGCATATTATAATTAATGGAAGCAAAAATATCTTCCTTCGTGATATGCTTCGGAACCAGCTCATGACAGTTCTTCTTGATAGCCTCCGCCAGCTTCTCACTGTCATCGCTGTATTCATCCAGGATCTGCTTTAACAGAGGATAATACACCCTCTCCGTAATGCCCAGCTCCCTGGGATTGCAGTCCACAAAATGGGTGATATCCACCATCATATTGGACAGCACCTTGACGACCTTCTCCTCCGTCTGGATATAAACGCAGGGAACCGCCGCATTCTGAATGTCGTCCGCCTGCTCTCTGGTCAGCTTCGTGCCTGCAGCCGCCAGGATCTCACCCGTGTTCGGATCCACCACATCTGCGGCCAGCACCTGATCCCTCAGACGCAGTCTGAAAGAAAGCTTCTTATTAAATTTATACCTGCCCACCTTGGCAAGGTCATATCTTCTGGGATCAAAGAACATGGCGTTGATCAGGCTCTCGGCACTTTCTACGCTCAAAGGCTCCCCGGGACGGATCTTTTTATATAATTCTAACAGACCCTCCTGATAATTCTCGGCGGTATCCTTAGTAAAGCTGGCCTCGATCTTCGGTTCGTCCCCGAATACCTCACGGATCTCATCGTTGGTTCCAAGACCCAGGGCACGGATCAAAACAGTAATGGGAACTTTTCTGGTTCTGTCCACACGGACATAAAAAACATCGTTGGAATCTGTCTCATACTCCAGCCAGGCTCCTCTGTTGGGGATCACGGTACAGGAAAACAGCTTCTTTCCCAGTTTATCATGCCCGATCGCGTAATAGATGCCAGGAGAACGGACAAGCTGGCTTACAATAACACGCTCGGCACCGTTAATGACAAAGGTTCCCGTTTCCGTCATCAAAGGCAGGTCGCCCATAAAGATCTCATGCTCGCTGATCTCTTCCTTCTCTTTGTTGTACAGACGAACCTTCACCTTCAGAGGGGCAGCGTAAGTGGCATCCCTCTCCTTACATTCTTCAATAGAATATTTGCGTTCCTCCTTGCAGAGCTCAAAGCCCACAAAATCCAGGCTCAGGGAACCGCTGTAATCTGCGATCGGAGAGATGTCATCAAAAGCCTCCTTTAAGCCCTCATCTAAAAACCACTGATAGGAATCCTTCTGGACTTCGATCAGGTTGGGCATCTCTAAAACCTCTTTTTGTCTCGAATAACTCATACGCATAGTTTTGCTGTTCGCAACCGGACGTATTCTGTTTTTTTCCATCGACACTTCACCCCGTTCTTTCAATTTAAAGCCATTGTCATCGGCAGATTGCCTTTTTATTGTAAAAAAGACATACCTCCGCACAATAGTGCACTATCCATACTAACACAAATTGAAAATGCAGTCAAGCACGAGTTTATGAAAATTTTGTAAAACACCCTTCCGCAAAACTGTGCCGCCGAAAGCACACATCCGCCGGGAAAATGCGCCGCAAGGCATACTATAAAAAGGAGCATGATTTCCTGAACCATGCTCCTTTCATGATCTTTCTGCAGTTTTCCGTTTTGCGGGTTCTCTTATTTCAGAGTAACCTTGGCGCCAACTTCCTCCAGCTTCTTCTTAAGCTCTTCAGCCTCTTCCTTGGAAACAGCTTCCTTAACGTTCTTGGGAGCGCTGTCAACCAGATCCTTAGCTTCCTTCAGGCCAAGGCCGGTAACCTCACGAACCACCTTGATAACCTTAACCTTCTCTGCGCCGATCTCGGTCAGCTCTACGTTAAACTCGGTCTGCTCCTCAACCTCTTCTGCAGGGCCTGCCGCTGCAACCACAACGCCTGCTGCCGCGGATACGCCGAACTCTGCCTCACATGCCTTAACAAGCTCATTCAGTTCTAATACGGATAACTCTTTGATCGCATCGATAAATTCCTGAGTGCTTAACTTAGCCATTTTTATTTCCTCCATTTTCTTCTTTCATTTTACAGGTTGCTTGAATATCATTCTCTGAGTCTCTTCTGCCTGTCACAGGCTCAAGAAACATTAGCCCCACAAGATCTGCGGGAAAAGGTCACTGCAGATCATGCCTCTGCAGGAGCACTGCCCTTCTCGGCGATCTGGTTCAGCACGCGAGTCAGATTTGCAATAGGAGACTGCATGCTGCCAAGGAGTCTGCCAAGCAGAACTTCTCTGGACGGGATCTCCGAGATCTTAGTCATACCGCCGGCATCATAAACGGTGCCTTCTACCACGCCCGCCTTGATCTCCAGCGCAGGGGTCTTCTTCGCAAATTCAGCCAGCATTCTTGCCGGTGCAGTAGCATCTGTCGTAGAGATCGCGATAGCGCTGGGACCTTCCAGATAGGGTAACAGTCCCTCAAATTCAGTTCCCTTGAATGCGAAATTCATCATGGTGTTTTTATACACCTTATAGGTGATTCCCGCTTCACGAAGGCTTTTGCGCAGCTGAGTATCCTGATCCACAGTCAGTCCGCGGTAATCTACCAGGACGACAGACTGGGCATCCTTGATATTCGCAGAGATTTCTTCTACAACAGGCTGCTTTAATGCGATCTTTGCCATACTTCTTACCTCCTTATAGATTTTCATTGCCGAAAGGAGTTCCGATTTACAACGTTAAAGACATTTAAAATGCCGTCCTTATAATGAAAAAAACTCTCTGAAGACAGAGAGCTACGCTTAAAATCCAGCAAACTCATCTCCTCGGTAGGATTTACGCATTTCAGGCATACAGAACCCTTCAGATCCTGATGCCGCACATTCTGCACCTACTGTCTTCGGCATGGTTATAAACCTTTATGATCATAGCATAAAGGGTCAACCCCTGTCAACCCTTTATGCCGTTTTCAAGGAATATAATTTCCTCCAAATATATTTTCCTGCAGCCCTGGCCTGCTGTACAGGCCCGAGGCAGATCAGAATTTCATGACATTTACCTTTACGCCGGGTCCCATGGTGCTGGTCAGAGTGATGCTTCTTAAATACTGTCCCTTCACGGCACTGGGTCTTGCCTTTACGATCGCATCCATCAGGGCATTGAAGTTCTCCATCAGAGCCTCGTCTGTAAAGGACGCCTTTCCAATGGGAACATGCACGATGTTGGTCTTGTCAAGTCTGTATTCGATCTTACCTGCTTTAATCTCCTTGATGGCCTTCGCAACATCCATTGTTACAGTACCTGCCTTGGGATTGGGCATCAGTCCCTTAGGACCAAGGATCTTACCAAGACGTCCTACCACGCCCATCATATCGGGAGTTGCGATCACCTTATCAAAATCCAGCCAGCCTTCATGCTGAATCTTCGGGATCAGCTCCTCGCCGCCCACGAAATCAGCCCCTGCTGCCTGAGCTTCATCCAGCTTGGTTCCCTTTGCGAATACCAGCACTCTGACGGTCTTACCGGTTCCATTCGGCAGTACAACTGCGCCACGGATCTGCTGCTCTGCATGACGGCCGTCACAGCCGGTTCTGATGTGCACTTCAATGGTCTCATCGAATTTGGCAACTGCAGTCTTCTTCACAAGAGCGACGGCATCTGCAGGCTCATACTGCACGGTACGGTCTACAAGCTTAGCAGTTTCAATATATTTCTTACCATGTTTCATTTTTTTACCTCCTAGGTTCTAACGACAATAAAATTGTCTCCCAATCATTTTCTTGTATCTGGTTCCTTCTCGCCGCTGTCCGGTCACGGTGCGGCGGACAGCCCTTCTTTCTTTATTCCTCTACAACGATGCCCATACTTCTTGCAGTACCTGCGATCATCGTCATGGCCGCTTCCACGTTTGCTGCATTCAGATCCGGCATCTTGAGTTCAGCGATCTCACGAACCTTGTCCTTCGAAATCGTAGCGACTTTTGTCTTATTCGGGGCTCCGGAACCAGACTTCAGGTTGCAGGCCTTCTTAAGCAGGGCGGCTGCAGGCGGAGTCTTGGTAATAAAGGTGAAAGATCTGTCCGCATAAACAGTGATGACAACAGGGATGACCAGATCACCCTTGTCTGCTGTTCTTGCGTTGAACTGCTTCGTGAATTCAACGATGTTCACGCCGTGCTGTCCAAGTGCAGGACCAACTGGCGGAGCCGGCGTAGCTTTTCCGGCAGGAATCTGTAATTTAATATAACCTGTTACTTTTTTTGCCATTGTAGCACCTCCTATAATGTGGTAATTCGGCGCAGGCCTTTCATAAGCCCGCTCCCACCGGGATGAGATCCATCCCCTTGCCTGTTTCTATATTTTACCCGGCTGTCTTCCGGAAAAATATCTGATCCGTTATTCTGTATCTTCTTACTGCAATTGCTGCATATCACAGCTTTCTTACCTCTGCAAAGCTGATTTCCACAGGTGTCTCTCTGCCAAACAGCTCTACGTTGATCGTAGCGGTCTGTTTGCCGTAATCCATCTTCTGAACAACACCCACCGTATCCTTCCAGACACCTGCCACAACAGAAATACTGTCTCCTTCTGCAAAGTCTACAGAAATATTCTGTGTCTTGATGCCCAACGGCTTCATTTCTGCGTCAGTGAGCGGTATCGGCTTGCTTCCCGGACCCACAAACCCAGTCACTCCTCTGGTATTGCGGACGACATACCAGGTATCGTCGTTCATCTCCATATTTAACAGGACATAGCCCGGGAAAAGCTTTTTCTGAACGGTCTTCTTTACGCCGTTCCTGACTTCCACTACGTCCTCTAAGGGAACGCGCACTTCCAATATCTGCTCCGCAAGGTGCTTGTTGTTTTCGATGGTCTTCTCAATGTTGGCTTTGACCTTATTCTCGTAACCGGAATAAGTATGCACCACATACCACTTTGCCTCTGCCATACAATCACCCCGCTCTAAATTGATGTTATGAAATTCACTCCATACTGAATCAGCAGATCCAATACAGCGATAAGAGCTCCAATAACAAGCGAAATCGCCACAACTGAAATGGACTGCTTCAATGTGGTCTCCTTATCCGGCCACGTGATTTTTTTATATTCCGCCTTAACACCCTTCCAAAAACCAAACTTTGCAGGCTTTGTCTTGGTCTTGGCTTTTTCTGTAGATTCTGCCATGGCTTGCTCCTCCACTGATCAAACAATGATTATTTGGTTTCCTTATGTGTAGTATGCTTCTTGCAGAACCGGCAATACTTTTTGATCTCCATACGTTCCGGATGAGTCTTCTTATCCTTTGTGGTATTGTAATTACGCTGCTTGCATTCCGTGCAGGACAGGGTTATTCTTGTACGCATTTTTCCACCTCCGTGCCATCGTTTTTATCTGTTCCTTCGTTTTTAGAGCATAAAAAAAAGACCGAAATCTCATTTGACTGATTCAGTGTAGCACAGATTGCGCGATCCGTCAATGATTTTTTCAAGATAATCGGGATAATTTTTCAATTTCTCATTTCGATCATCTTCCTTATTTTCCGGTCTTTTCCATTCATCTGTCCGGGATCGGTCAGTCTTTCTTTAATTCATCGGAAACCATGGAAAGAGCAGCACCGATCACTTTATCCATATCATAATATTTGTACTGTCCAAGTCTTCCTCCAAACAAGACTCCCGGTTCCCTGGCAGCCAGCTCCTGATACCTGCAGAACAATTCGTTATTCCGCTGGTCATTGATGGGATAATAGGGCTCGTCACCCTTCTTCCATTCGGCAGGATATTCTCTGGTGATCACAGTATCCGGACCTGTCCCGAACTCAAAATGCTTATGCTCTATGATCCTGGTATAGGGAACCTTCTCCTCCGTATAATTTACCACTGCATTCCCCTGATAATTATCGCAGCCTTCCAGCAATTCCGTTTCAAATCTCAGAGAACGGTACTCCAGGGTTCCCAGACAGTAATCAAAATATTCGTCGATCATACCGGTGTACAGCACCTTATCAAAGCTGTCCGCATCTTCTCCCTTTAACGCATTGGTCTTCCGGAAATCCCGGTATTTTGTGCCCAGCTGTACCGGGATTCCCTCCAGCAGCTTTTCAATGATCTGCGTATAGCCGCCAATAGGAATTCCCTGATAACGATCCGTAAAATAATTATTATCGTAGGTAAAACGAACCGGCAGGCGTCTGATGATGAACGCCGGCAGCTGGTCGCAGGCTCTGCCCCACTGCTTCTGGGTATAACCCTTAACGAGCTTCTCATAAATATCTCTTCCCACCAGGGAGAGGGCCTGCTCCTCCAGGTTCTCCGGTTCCTTCACGTTCCGCTCTTCCATAGCTTTCCGGGCTTCCCCGCGCTGTTCTTCTATTATTTCTTTTGCTTCGGCAGGAGTCCGAATCCCCCACATCCTGCTGAAAGTATTCATATTAAAAGGAAGATTATAGAGCTGTTCCCCATATACCGCCACAGGGGAATTAATATATTGATTAAACTCTGCAAACTGATTCACATATTCCCAGATCTTTTTATCAGAGGTATGAAAAATATGGGCGCCATACAGATGCACCTGGATATCTCTTACTTTTTCCGTATAGATATTGCCTCCCAGATGCTCTCTTTTATCTATGACAAAGCACTTTTTCCCAGCCTTCTTCATTTCGTGGGCGAATACCGATCCAAACAGACCCGTACCCACTATCAGATAATCATATTTCTGCATTACTTGCCTTTTTTCCCTTTCGCTCTATATTTTTCAATCTGCACGAAATCATCCATTAACTCCAGGACCTTTTCTCTTCCGCTCTGATTCAGCTTTACATAATACTGCATCACTCTGTTTTCCAGAAGCTGCGCCCCCAGGGAAGCGTCTCTTTCCAGGGACGTAAAATCAACAGGATTGAGGCTGAGCTTGTCACACATCTTTATGACTGTGCCATATGCCATGCCCTCTATGCCTCGTTCCAACGCAGTCACCAGAGTACTGTAGGGAATCCCCATTTCCAGGGCGAACTGACGGACACTGCGATACTGTTTTAAAATCTCTTTTTTTAAAATCTCCGCTTTTGTCATAATCTTTCCTCCAAGCTTTCCGTCTCAGACAGATATATAAAAATAATATACGATATTTCGTGTGCTTTGACAAGAGCTTTTCTGAAAATATCAGGACAAAACGCAACAGTTCAGACTGTGGAACCGCACTTATGCAAATCCGGCCGGCTAATCCAGCTCCTCTATCTGCTGAAGCCACACCGCTGCGCTTGCGTCAGAAGGCATACGCCAGTCACCTCTTGGAGATACCGCCACGCTGCCGACCTTAGGTCCGTCCGGCAGGCATGACCGTTTAAACTGCTGCTGGAAAAAGCGCCGATAGAAGATCCTTAACCATTTCCTGATCGTATCCGCGTCATACATCCCGGCAAAGGACTGGCAGGCGATCCGATAGATCTTTGCCGGAGGGAAGCCGCAGCGAAGCATATAATACAGGAAAAAGTCATGCAGTTCATACGGTCCCACCAGATCTTCCGTTTTCTGGGCGATCACGCCGTTCACCGGAGGTAAAAGTTCAGGGCTGACAGGGGTATCCAGCACATCCAGCAGCACATTCTTCAATTCCTCCTGTCCGCAGGTATCCGCATAATATCTGACCAAATGCCTCACCAGGGTCTTCGGCACCCCCGCATTCACCCCATACATGGACATATGATCCCCATTATAGGTTGCCCATCCCAGGGCAAGCTCCGACATATCCCCTGTGCCAATGACCAGACCTCCAACCCGATTTGCCAGATCCATCAGCACCTGAGTACGCTCTCTGGCCTGTCCGTTTTCATAGGTCACATCATGACAGTCCGGACTCTGACCGATATCCCTGAAATGAACCGTTACTGCTTCCCTGATGTCCACTTCCTCCAGAGAAGCTCCCAGGGTTTTCGCCAGCCTGCAGGCATTCTCATAGGTCCGGTCCGTAGTGCCGAAGCAGGGCATGGTTACCGCCACAATTCCGGCCCGATCCAGACCCAGCTGGTCAAAGGCTCTTACCGTAACCAGAAGAGCCAGGGTGGAATCCAGCCCCCCGGAAACCCCTATCACGGCCTTTTGGGCGCCTGTATGTTCGTATCTCTTTTTCAATCCGCAGGATTGAATGGATAAGATCTCTTCACATCTTTTATTTCTTGCCGCATCATCTCCCGGCACAAAAGGATAACGGTCAAACCTTCGCTGCAGCCTGGTTTCCTCCAATTCAAGGGAAAAAGGAATCGTCCTGTAGATCTCCTTCCCCTTTTTGCCGAAAGTTCCCATCCGGCGCCGTTCATGACAGATCCGATGAACGTCCAGATCAGCATAGATCGTTTCCCCCGTAAAACGTCCGGACTGCTGCAGGATCGTGCCATTTTCCGCGATCAGATTATGCCCTCCGAACACAAGATCCTGGGTGGACTCTCCTTCACCTGCGCTGCAGTAAATATATCCGCAGAGAAGCCTTCCGCTTGCACTCTTCACCAGCAGTTCCCTGTATTCAGCCTTTCCTACCGTCTCGTTGGATGCTGATAAATTAGCGATGACAGTGGCTCCCATCAGCGCGTGAGCTGTGCCCGGGGAATCCGCCACCCACAAATCCTCACAGATCTCGCATCCTATTACCAGTCCATGAAGCGTCGTACATTCAAAAAGAAGGTTTGTCCCAAAAGGAATCTCCTCTGTATCCAGATCATAACTTACCGCTTCCTCATTGCCTTCGGCAAAATGTCTGCCTTCATAAAATTCGGCATACATGGGAATATTGGCCTTGGGAACCAGTCCAAGAATTTTACCGTCTTTCAGAACTGCGGCGACATTATAAAGTTTCCCGTCACGCTCTAACGGAAGGCCAACTATCACAACAGCATCCCTGCCTTTTGTAGCATCCCTCACAATAAGCAGCTGTTCTCTGGCACTGTCCAGCAAAACCTCCTGCAGAAACAGATCCCCGCAGGTATAGCCGGTCAGACACAATTCCGGAAAGACAATGATCTTTGCTCCCTTGGCATACGCCTTTTCAAGCTCTTTGCAGACAACCATCCCATTGTATTTTGGATCAGCCACTTTAATTTTGGGCGTAACGGCGGCAACTTTGATAAATCCCTGTTTCATGTTTCCTCTCATTCCGCTGCCGAAAGACAGCCTCTTCGTTATTGAGCCTTTGTGTGGCGGCACAAATCCTTCAGTTCATCCACGCTGAACCTGTAATTCTTGTTACAGAAATGACAGTTGACCTCTATGTCCTTTCCTTCCTCTATCATTTCCTGTAATTCCTTCCTGCCGATGCTGATCAATGCTTTTTCTATCCGCTTTTTATTGCAGTTACAGGAAAATTGCGTCGCCAGAGTATCTTCCAGTTCCAGATCAAACCCGTTCAGGACGATCTGCAGCAATTCTTCAGGCGTCTTTCCCTCTGACAAAATTGACGTCACGGAAGTGATTTCCTTCACATTCGCCTCCAGCCGATCTATCACCGCATCCTCGGCGAAGGGCATGAGCTGCACGATAAATCCCCCTGCGGTTTTTACAACATTGCTCTTATCCAACAGCACACCCAGTCCGACGGAAGAGGAGATCTGTTCAGAAAATGCGAAATAAAAGGTAAGATCCTCTGCGATCTCAGAGGTCTGAAGCCGGGTCTGTCCCACATAGGGCTGTT
Source organism: uncultured Acetatifactor sp. (assembly GCA_947589075.1). GTDB lineage: Bacteria > Bacillota > Clostridia > Lachnospirales > Lachnospiraceae > Acetatifactor. Next base: position 20,729 of record CANQBS010000023.1, on the reverse strand, counting down.
TCATCCCCATATCTTTTATGACATTTAAGAAACCAGTTCCAACCGCCCCTGCCACATCCAGCTTTCCTTTTTCATTGGCAGGCAGGATCACATCGGGGACATTGGCGTAGCCCTTCACATTGCCCTGGGAATCCGCCGTCACCGTCAATCCCCCCACCGGTCCGTTCCCCCGCACCTGCAGAGTCAGAAGATCCTTCTCCCCTTTTAACATGATTCCCATCATTGCCCCTGCTGTCAGAAGCCTTCCCAGGGCGGCGGTCACCACCGGACTTGTATTATGGGCCTGTCTCGCTTTCTCCACCATGTCCCTTGTCACACATGCAAAAGCCCTGATCTGTCCCTGGGCTGCCGTTGCCCTAACAATATAGTCACTCATTTTTTCCCTTCCTGTGCTCTCTGGCAACGATATAGATCCGCTCTGTTTCATTCGTAACTTCACCGTCAGTATCGGAATCCCTGACCATGATCAGCTCCAGCCCTGCCTTTTTTACCAGATCGCATATCTGCGTCTGAGTATAGCCTCTTTGAATATGGGTCTCCGTAAATTTACGGAACCGATCCTCCTCTTCCCGCACAAATACGGTCAGATCGTATTCATTGATCGTTTCTTCCGGGTAATAATAATTTTCCCAGATAAAACTGCAGTTCTCCCGGTTTTCCGCTATCGTCGTGTTGCCGATCACCTGCTCGTATTTATATACGGTATTAAAATCAAAGATGAAAATCCCACCGGGATAAAGATAATTCTCCACCAGCCGGAAAACTGTAAGAAGCTCCTCTTCCTCTAAAATATAATTCAGGGAATCACAGACACTGACCACCGTACCCACCGTGCTGTATAATTCCAGTTCACGCATATCCTGCTGCAGATATAAAATCTCCGAGCCCGACTGCTCTTTCTTCTGCGCCGCCACATCCAGCATTTCCAGAGAGCTGTCCACCCCTATCATATCATACCCCTTATGATAAAGAAGCTCTGTCAGGGTGCCTGTTCCGCAGCCAAGATCTACAACAAGATTCTTCTCGGATTCTAAGAGCCTTGCTTCCAGTTCTTCTTCGGAGCCCTCTTTCGGTTCTTCTTCGGAACCTCCTTCCGATTCTTCTTCCAGTGCTTTCTCCAACATTTTTTCTGCGCCGGATCCTTCTTCCGGATAAAGATCATGATCCGAAACAGGTTTTGAGACCCCATATTCCCGGATCAGTTCCACGATTTTGTTACACCATTTATCATAGGGCGTATCATCCATAAATTCATCATAAACATAAGCAAAATCTTTATAGGAAGCCATTTCTCCCACCTCTTCTTCACGGCGCATAATCTTCTCCTGCACCTTTCTGCCTTCGCAGGCCCTCAGATCCATACGAAGAAGCACATCCAATGATCTTTTAGCCCCAGCTTCTAATCCTGCAGCTTCTAATCCAGCGGCTTCTAATCCTGCAGTTTTTAATACCGCAGTTTCTAATCCCCCAGCTTTACGGAGATCAGGAAGCCTGCACACAGACAAACAGCCCCTGTGATGACATGAAGCACATTGATCGCAGGATAACTCCCTACTAAAAGAATCGCTATGGGCGATGAGACGATCAGGCCGATGATCGCCCAATATGCATAGGAAGGAAATTTATCAAAAATAATCTCGATCAGCTTGGCAATGGCAAAAATCCCTGCCACGATCCCAACGCCAAAGGGGATCAGGACGCCGCATCCTGCCAGAATACCCTCCACATCAAAATGAACCAGAGACTTCATAAAACCTGTGATGGTATCCAGAACAGGATTATAATATCCCAATAAAAGCAGCATCATGGAGCCGCTGACTCCGGGAACCACCATTGTTGCCGAAGCAATGACTCCCACTCCGAACAGCTTAAGGACATTCAGGAAATTAAAAGAAAGGTTTGCTTCTGCCCCTTCCTTTTCTCCCACAAGCGCCATCCCTGCCACCAATGCGAAAAACAACAGGCAGGCGACGATATGTCCGATCTTAATGGACTCTCCCTTCACTCTTTTCCAGATTGCAGGAAGCCCCCCCAGCACCAGCCCTACAAAAAGCAGATTTGTCTGTACAGGAAAATTTGCGAACAGATATTCCAGTCCAAAGGCGCTCAGCACAATCGCGATTCCCATGCCCACCGCTATAGGCAGCAAAAACAACACGCTTTTCTTAAACTCACTGAACAGATGAGTAATACAATGAATCAACTTGTCATAAATACCCATGGATACCATCATTGTTCCGCCGCTCACGCCCGGAATAATATTGGCAAGACCGATCACCATACCTTTTAACACGCTTTTCACCATTTTAAGTCCCAACCTTTCTTCCAGAAAGCAATCCTTCGATGCTTTATCTGATTCATTTCGTTTTCCATAGATTATAGGATCTTTTTCCGTATTTTACCACCCTTATCCCGCATCTTCACAAAAAATTAATCAATTGGAACTCAGATAGTCTCTTAAAAATGCAAACAGTCTGTCCATTTCTGCATCAGTCCCAATGGTTACCCGAAGGTAATCGCTTATCCTGGGTTTGTCCCAATGGCGCACATAAATATCGGCTTTCCGAAGAGCTGCAAATAATTCTCCGGCCGGGATCCGTTCATGAGTTACAAAAAGAAAATTCGCCATAGAATCCGGGAAGGCAAATCCCAGTCTGCGGAATTCCTCCTTGGCCCGCTTTCTTGTATCCATGATTTTTTGCGTGACTAAACGAAAATATGCCTCATCCTTTACAGCCGCAACGCCGGCTTTCTGGGAAGGATAATTCATAGTATAGGAATTAAAGGAAAATTTTACATTTTTCAAATATCCGATCAGCTTCGGGCTGCCCATGGCAAAACCAATCCTCATCCCCGCCATTCCACGGGATTTGGAAAAAGTTTGCACTACCAGCAGATTCTCGTATTTTTTCAGAAGCGGCAGCGCGCTTTCCGCCCCAAAATCCACATAAGCCTCGTCCACGATCACCACCACATCCTGATTTGCCCTTACGATCCGTTCTACCGTATCCAGGGACTCGGCCACGCCTGTGGGGGCGTTGGGATTCGGAAAAATGACGCCTCCATTTACCGCCATATAATCTTCTGGCCTGATATGCCACTCTTCATCCAACGCACAAAGTTTATACGGGATTCCGAACAGGTTCGCCCAGACATCATAAAAAGAATAAGTGACATCAGGAAACAGGATCGGTCTGCCGGAATGAAAAAACGTCAAAAAAGACATTGCCAGCACATCATCCGATCCCACCCCCACAAAAACCTGTTCAGGGGCGATCCCATAATAGTCCGCCAGAGCCTCGGCAAGTTCTGCGGCATCCGTATTGGGATACAAGCGCAATGCTTCCCAGTCCAGCTCCTGAAGGGCCGCTTTTACCCCGGGCGCCGGAGGATAGGGACATTCATTGGTATTCAGCTTTATCATCCCGCTTCTTTGAGGCTGCTCCCCTGCTACATAAGGTACAGCCCTTCTCACATTATCTTCCCAGGTCATCTTTTCCTCTCATTCCGTCGTCAATCAGGCAACCTTTGATTCTTCTCCTGATCTTAACTGCTTTTGGATCTCCGAATGGTCTTTCTGCCAACGTTTTTATTTTAACATAGCGATATTCGTTGTTCAACCAAAATTTCTGACGTTTTCGGAATATATAAACCCAAAAATTTCCGTCATTTTCGGAGTTCCATGACCCGACAGATCAGAGGAACCACCAGACAGTTATCGAAATATAGGGCAGAAATGCCACCGACTTTTTTAAATTCCCTTTACAGCTCACATTGCCAAGAAATCCCTGCACTATCCCTAACAGCAGGAAAGCCAGTCCCATATGAAACAGGTAAGTCAATAATCCACGTCCAAATCTGCTCTCAAACAGAGCGCATACTATAAACGCATATCCGTCTGCCCTTCCATACATGCTCATAAAAAGGAAACCCTGAATCACTATGAAAATAAGCAATTCCGGAATACTGCTTCCCGGATGATTTCTGATGAGTATGCCTATTCCGGCCAGAGCCGTAATAAAAGCCAAAAAATCATAAACCTCATAGGTCTGTATATCAGTGATCGAGGCTGTCAATAAATAAGCTGCCAGCATCCCGCAGGACAGCTGCCCCAGTATCCCCCAGTGCTTCAGCAGGAGATCGATCACAAATCCTCCGATCAGACTGCAGGCGCCAATGAACATCTGGGTTCTCAGACCCAGATCCAGATTATGATCCTCATTGCATTTTACAATAAGATAAAAATATATCTTCGTCAATAAAAAGATTTCTAAAGCGAACAGCCCCGCTGCCAGCACCTTCCTGCCTCTCCCTTCTCATCTGGTTTTGCCTCTCCCTTCACCTCAGCCTGGTCCTGAGATCATTCAGCACACTTTCTTCTTCCCCCAGAACCCATAAAGCAGGCATTTCTGACAACATCTCATCGCCTCTGAACGCCTTCACGCCAATCACATATTCTCCTTTCTGTATATATAGGGGCACCATAAAAATCACTTCTCCTTCCTGAGACAGTTCCTTCCCGTCATATTCAACGCAGACGTCCGTATCGGACATGGTTTCTGAAAATTCCTCCGGGAACTCTATTTCCACCCGTTCAGCATAGCCAGAAACACGAAACCGAAGCTTACCGCTTTCCCCGCACCGGAAAACCGGATCTGAAGGTTCTAAAATCCGTTCAATATCCGCCGCCAGAGCCAGATCCGCTTTCCATGCAGCATATAGAGTCACGTCCGATTCCGGCAAAAATGGGTCTCCCGCCTTTCCAATCCACACAGAACATTCCGGGTCCCGGTACCAGCCCTGCAGAGAATATCCCGCTTTTTCCGTATAAGGCAAAAGAATGTTTTTTTTCCTGTAAACCGCTTTGATCGTATCCACCGCTCCGCCCAATACGGTACAATAATAAGTATTATCATGAAGAACGCCCTGGAACGGACTCTGTTTTTCCCATTCCAGGAATTCCGTTTTGCCTGTGATCGGCCTTATTTCAGTCCCTCCGTATGTCTCAAAGGAAACTATATTTCCATCCGGTTCCTTAAGATCGTTCATCTCCAGTTTATAATCGTCTCCATAACGCACCCCGACAGATGTAATTTCTCTTTTCCCCTGATAAAGACCTCCTGCCGGATCGATCCGCAGAGTATTTTCCATTTTGAGCCACTGCGCATATAACCTCACAACGCCCCTGCCGTTCTGATCATAATTTTCTGCCGTCAGATTAAAAATTTCCTGCTCGTCCTGAAAACTTTGACCTTTTCCATCCGGGCGAGTATTCCATCCCGTAAAAATATAGCCGGCTCTTTTATAAGTATTTTTCCGCAGTTTTTTCTCTGCGGCAATTTCCTTTCCTTCAAACAGCTGCGCATTCTGATACATATGGAAAGTATTTCCCATATAGCCGTCCACCCAGTCTCCGGTATTTTTATCATACTGTACCTGATAACGGTTCCAGGAAATCTCTTTACAAAGATGGACTCCGGGACTGGCACCCATTTCCAGGTTGCGGCAGAAAGGGCACAGGTAATAATAATCCTCCTTCAGATCCAGTTCTGAAATAGAACTTGCCGCTTCTTTGCTCATGTAGAGAAGGGAATTGGTTATTCTCCCGCCACAATCCGCACAATATGCAAGCCACCCGGAATAATATCTGGAACCGCAGGTTTTTCTTCCAAAAGAAATACCGTGATAACTCACGCCAGCAGGCGGATAGCTATTATGAATACACACTCCTTCCTTATGCTCAACCTTCCAATATCCAACGGGTATTGCCCGGGTGCGCTGTGCTCTGTAATAATGTTCTCCTGTCCTCAGCTCACGCATGGACGTCGTCCTGAACCGGATGATTAAGTCTTCGCCGTACCATTGGATGCCGCGATCCCCTGCATTCGTAGTAAATGCCTGTTTATCCGGACTAAATGAAACATATGGGCTGCTATATATTGTCCCTGCATATGGTCTGAGGGGAAAAAACATGCCCGCAAACAATATGGCAGCCAGAAGAGAAAAAACAAACCTGAATCCTTTAAACCATTTACCCCTTTCATATTTCATACTCCTGAAACCTCCTAAAGGAAAACGGCATTGCAGCGTTTACAGCAATATATCTGTTCTTCTCTGAAGCAATATTCCGTCTCATCCCAGACAGTTATAGTCTGTAAGACCCACTCATGCGCTTCAGGCTCCGGATATCGTTCATATTTGATCTGTTCCTTACAGTTATTACAAATATATACAAGGATCGTATCCTCCACACAATTTCCGTGCTGTATCTCTTTTGCAGAAAGCTCATGCTCCAAAGGAGGAACGCTCCCTGTCCTTTCCTCGTCTACCCAGCCGCACTCAGAACACATTTCGATCCTGTACCCTCCCTGAGTACAGCTGGGCGGCCCTCCATACCAGAGCACTTCCATCGTATGTACATGTCCTTCTGAGATTTTCTCCTCGTTATCTTCTGTCAGAACATCTTCACACAGTACGTCTTCACGCGATACATCCTCACACAATATATCTTCACAGCTGGCCTCCGTTTCTTCTTCCCCGATTCTCCCGGAATATTCACGATGAATGCTGTCGGTCACATCCGCCGGATCTGATCCCGCCGCCCTTTTTGCACACCCCGTCAAATATAATATCATCAGACAGGGGAACAACAGCTTGAAAGAATGTCTCATTTGCAGTCCTCCTTTTCATGATTTTCTAAACCACCTTTACAATGCGCAAAGATCCCTGCAGCAGCTTCGCATAAAACTCCCCAATATCCCTTTTTTCCATTAAAATGTTGATCCTCTGCGCCGCCATGGAATGATCCTGGGATGGGATAACGGTTCCTGCGCTGTTAAAAACTTCCTGCACATAAATATTTTCCCATAGCAGGTCCACCCTGCCGTCTTCCTTTTCCGCAGTAAAAATATGGATTCTGTCCCCTCCCCTTAAAACTCCGCTCACGACCTGATAAAGATCATCTGCCATAAAACCCGCTATCACAGGCTCTTTCATTCCCTTTTCGATTTCCCTGGGCGATTCCGTCATTCCTTCCGTTACCACAACTCCCTGGTCCAGAGGATTTGCGATCATTCTTTGAAATAATTCTTCCTCCTTTCTGATGGCTTTTTCCGGGATCAAATCTTTTTCCATTTCCTTTGATACAAAATACTCTTCTATATTGTCCTGCGTGATCAATACGCCATCCATGATCTCTTTTCTGGCGACCCAAACCACGTCCTTCTCATATTGGGCAAGAGCATTCTTCTCTATACTGATCAGGATGCAATACACGATCACCGCCGCTGCAAGGGCAGTCAGAGCAGCCCCCGGCAATATCCTTCTTTTCCCTTTTTTCATTCTAATCTCCATTCCGGAGCGTTTACGCGAATACGGCAAAAAGAGATTCCGCCTCCTCTTGAGAAATCTGCGAACGCGTCTTCTCATCTGCCATCAAAGCAATTTGTGACGCTCCGGCACAAACTGCGAAACAAAACTGCTTCATTTTGCAAAGCAATCGGCTGTTGGGTTTATCGTTCACACGATCTCCTCCCCTGCCAGATTGCTCACAATATCCACAGTCTTTTCTTTTTGAGCATAAACGGTCAGTCCCAGCATTCCCTGTACTTCAAATCCGACCCGGCTATATACGGAGGTGGATTCGATCAGAGTGTCGTCGGGAGCCTTCACTCTGCCCAGTCCGTCATACTCCGTCCAGGAAGAACACTCGCCGTTTTCGTCATAAGAATAGATTTCTATATCATCCTTTTTTACATTATAAATGATATACTGTTTTGGCAGAACGGCCCTGATAAGAGGAGTCTGCCTTTCAGGCTCCCAAAGATCCCCAAGGCCAAGATTCTGCTTCAATGCCTCCCGATACAGCTGATAAGCTGCATCGGGAGAAGCTATTTGAATGATATGGCTCATTCCATATTCCCGAACATCAATGACAGCAGATGCCAGACCTGACGCAGCCAGCGCATCCTCCATGATCGTTCCCGTTATCACAAAAAGATACAGCTGCATCTGCAGCGCGAAAACCAGCACAAGGAATATCAGCAGATACATTCCTGTTATCAGTTCAATTTTTCCTCTGGATCTTGCTCTACATAATCTTACCTTACATAATCTTACCCTACATGATCTCACCGTAACCGCTCCACCTCTAATTTTTGGCCGTCGACATCTTCCGTTCTTCAAAGGGAAGCTGCGCCCCGGCAAATACTGTTTGAAACAGATCGTTTCCCATGGAGATGACCTGAGCCGAGATCTGCCCTCTGATCACAAGATAGATCGGTTCCCCGAAGGATACCCTGTCCAGGGTTGTTCCTGACAGATCCAGCTGGTCAACACCTGCATTTAACAGCTCCTGTTCCATGCTGATACGATCGTTTTCCATCAGAAAGCCCACCGTTTCCATGCGCAAAATATATTTTCTGGCGATCTGACCGATCTGCATTTTACAGTTCAGCATCTGAACGTTACCCACATATGCCAGCATCACGATGGTCAGGGTTATAATATAAAGATACACAACTATAATATCCATAACCGATCCGACGCTGCGTTTTTGTACCAATACTTTTTTCTTATCCTTCATTCTTGTTACCTTATGGACTGCCCTTCAGGATCTCACCCGCCCTGATCTGCATATCAGCCACCAGTGACTTTATAAACGTCGTAAGGGAATCCTTCATCACGACACACAATACCAGCGCTATGATACACAAGCCTACTGTCACAAGGATACCATCGATGCCGGGACTTGTTTTCTGCAGCATTTTCCCCTTCCATGCACGAAAGGTATCTTTTATCTTCCATTTGACAAACATGAATCTATCTGTCATCATTTCCTCCATTCTCCGCCCGGGGCGGTTATCTCAGATTTTTAAAAACTCATCGCAGCTTTAAACATATTTGTAACACACGCATAAATCACAATGATCAGTATCGCAGACAGAATACCAAGCTGATAAAAAGTAATGCTTCTGTCCAGATTTCCCTTTTTCCGGTTCATCAAAGCGCTTTCCATGTCCTTGATCTGTTCTGAAAGATCCGCCAGCAGAGCCACCGCCTGTCCCGATTCCAGCGCCTGCAATATAGTGATGCAAAGCGTATCTATATACTGATTATCAAATTTCTGCTGGAACTGTTCCAGAGCCGTTTCAACATCTGATTTCAGAGCGATCTCCCCGGAAAGGGAAAGAAGCGCCTCTCTGAGCCTTTCTTCCTTGACGCTTCCAAAACATTCCGCCAGAGCATCCGTTACATGAACACCTGCTTTCACCTGCATGGCGATGGCATTGTAAACCAGCTTCAATTCCGGAAGCATTCTTTCATTATCCTTTTTATTCATCCAAAGCAGCAGTCCGTCCGGCAGCCAGAACAGGGCGGCTGCCAGAAGCATTCCCTGCAAAAGATCCGTAAATACCCCGGTTAATAACCCCATTCCTCCCAGAACCAGACGAACCGCCGTATAGCTGACAGGATCTATCCATCTTCCAAAATGGAAAACTGCGCCGTTCCTGCATAAATAATCCTGAATCTCCTGATAGTCCAGAATACTCCTTCCTTTCTTCTGAAAATACCGGCGCAGTCCTTCATAAGCGGATAAAAACATTCTCTTCGGACGCCATCCCACAGTTATGCACAGCAGAAAGACAAAGGTTCCAAGGGCTATCAGAACCGGCAGATATATAAGTCCCCAGCTCATTATTCTTTCGTCAACATTTATTTCCCACATATCGGCTTCCCTTTCTATTGATCCAGCTTCCTGACCAGTAAAACGAACAAAAGAAAGATTCCGGCTATCATCCCGAGACTGATCCTGCCGGGAATGCTATTAAACATCAGGCTGCGGATACTGGTTCCCACCAGCTTCTCCACCGCTGCCAAAACGATCAGGGACATTCCAAAAAGGATCAGCATGTTTATCAAGGCCTCCTTGACCATGGACTTACGCTCCTGTCTGGATTTCATATAATCCCTTACAGCGCGCCTGCTGTTCCCCACAAATACCGTAAAATCCGCGGAATACCTCAGACTGAACTCCAGGTTCCTGATCAGTTCTTTAAACTGCGGATGCTCGATCTTTTCTGCCATAGACAACAGAGCGAGACCGGTATCTCCTGTCATCTGGGCTTCATAGCAGCATGTATCCAGAACACTTTTCAGGGGCTCATCCATATATCTGCTGATCTGGCCGAGTACTCCTGTCACCTCCCCTGCCGTAACGCTGTAATTTCCGAGGAAGTCCAGAAATCTCAGCAGATTCTCGTTGACCATGCGATAATTCCTGCTCATCATGAAGTTTTCCATCAGGACCCGCAGGATCTGCAGGATGATCATACAGGCGATCCCGTAGAGCCAATTCCGCAAGACCACCACCGTGCCAAAGTATCCTGCAGCGCTGGCCAGCAGCTGAAACAGGATCCAGATCTCCGGAGTCAGCCACGGCCACCGCACACTCAGTCCGCTGTAAACCAGCCGCTGTTCTATTCGGTGAAAATAGCCGTCATGTTTCGACATCAGGCGCAGATTCGCGCGTTTCTCATGCATACGCCTTCTTGACGCGTTGTCCAAAGTATCCGCCGTCCTGTGAAACAGCTGCCTCAATACCCTTTCCGATGCCAGCCAGAAAAAAAGCAGGAAAAACGTCAGGCAGAGCAGCAGCAACATACCGATCTTCAAACCTGTTATCCAATCCATAAAACATCCTCCCTTATAAGATTCTTTCATACTGCAGTTCGTGCCTTTTCTCACTCCATCCGCTGCAGGCAAATATCTCCTTCACCCGGTAACGCTCCATAAAAACCAGGGTCTGGAAACAGTCCATCATTTTCATCAGTTCATCTCTCGAATACCTGCTGTCATACATGGCATAGTCCACCAGCTTATTGGGAGCCCTGTCGGCAGAAGGAGCGTGAATCGTCGCGGCGCAGAGCTGGCCGGTATACGCTGCATTCAGTAAATATAGGGCTTCCTCTCCCTTCACTTCACCAATAATGAAGAAATCCACATCCATCGTCAGACCGGCAATGCTGATATGCCTCAGATCATAACTGACCTGACTCTCGCCGCTGCCGGGAAGAGAATGCAAAAACATCATATCCGGATGAAATCGGGTGGTCAGCTCGTCCGCCTGCTGGGTGACCAGAACTGCCATATTATCCGGCAGGGTCTCCTTTAATGCGTTTAACAGCGTGGTCTTTCCAGAAGAATTTCCCCCGCAGATCAGAGTCGAGCCCTGACGGAACCGCTTTACCAGAAGCTCCGCCGTCTGCCTGTCCAACATTCCCAGCTCTATCAGCTCCTTCATCTGCGGAAAAGTCTTGGGAACCTTACGGATACAAAGATAGGGCTCGCTGTAGGTATTGACAAGAGGCATGGAAATGGTAAAACGCAGGATAAAATCCGGATGGCTTTCTGTATCCGTAAATCTCTGGATCGCGTTCAGATTGGAAATATTTACCTGATTCTTAGTTGCAACATAATCCACAAACTGACGGTATTCTTTCTCAGAACGGAAGGCGATCCCGCCGTCCATCCGCTTCCCCAGTCTTTTGACCCGTATATTATCGTAACCTATGATGCGTATATCCGAGATTTCCCTGTCATCGATCAATGGGGAAAGTCTGGAATAACCAAAAATATATTGTTCAAAGGCTTTCATCAGCTTCTTTTTTTCCTGCTTCGTCAGTTCCAGACAGCCTTCAGCGAAACCCTCCGCTTCCTCCAGGAAAACCTCCCTGCTGATCATCCCTTTCTTCATCTGGATCAGAGACAGCTGTTTTTTGGTGGTATATTCATCCACCAGACTGTCCAGCTGTTCCTCCAGCGATTCTATTCTGATCTTTCTTCCGCTTTCTAATTTCATCTTTCCTCACATTCCGCCGCCAATCAGGCAACATTTGCTTCAGGAGGAACTTATGCTGCCGCACAAATCCCGGTTTTAAGAATCCTATTCCTTCATCCTTTCCCGCACCCCCGTTTCCCAGGATAGGAAATCCTGCATTTCATACATTTCTCAGCTGAGTAATTGAAAATTTACACTGTCCGGGGCCTTCTGTCAACGAAATAACCTCTTTTTTTATATGTAATTTTCTAACAAATTTTTGTGTCCCGCACAGGCATTTGTCTATTTTTTCTTCCCTGTTTTCCCGGATCTCATGGGGTTTCCCGGCTTTCGTCAAAATGACGGTTCCTCTTTTTTTGTGCAGTTTTACACAGGGAAGGTTCCTTTTGAAAGATTTTTACTTTGGGTATTTTCAAATGTTGAAAGAAAGTGTATAATAAAGACATTCCTACAGGAAACAGGAGGATCGGAAAAGATGTTCATCTTATTAGGCGGCGGACTTTTAATCATTCTTTTCGCAGTGATCGTGGCGGTGGTTTCATCCGTGGTTTCTGCCGTGGCTGCGGACCAGGATGTGGAAGATTAATGGTTTTTTTCTTTATTTTATTTTTCCTTAATGATTTGACCACAATTTGGTCACAAACTTTTGTTACGATATTTTTTGAAAAGGGAGCTCCCCCAAAGTTCCCTTTTCGAATAACTTTTCAACTCCCCCTCTTATAGAAAAAGCAGAGTATCAGTTCCACTGATACTCTGTTTTTGTTTACACCAATATTCACGCCCGTTTCCAAAAACGGCCCGGAAAGCCGTCAAGCGATCCGGAAAATCATCCTTCAATGGGCGAAATCGTGGAGAAGGTCTCGTTCATGGACTCATCGTAGAACAGGAATCTGCCCCTGCCCCCTCTTTTCACGGAATAAAGGGCCTGATCCGCCTTCTTGAAGAGCGTGTCGTAATTCTTTTCCACCGTTTCCGTGGTGGCGACGCCCATACTCAGCGAGATCTTAAAGCCTTCGTATTCCCCGCAGAGGGAATTGAAAATTCTGGAGATGATAGGCTCGATCCCGGATTTATAGGAAAGAAAGATCAGGAACTCGTCTCCTCCTACACGGGCGGCAATATCTCCGCCTCGGATGCTGTGCTTCAGGGTGCGGGAAACATACTGCAGCAGCTTGTTTCCAAAGGCATGACCGTAAGTATCGTTTGCGCTCTTAAAATAATCCAGGTCAAAAATGACCAGGGCGAACTGATAACCATCATCCAGATCCATGCTTTCCCGAACCAGATCCCCCACGCTATTCTGATTTGTCAGACCGGTCAGACCGTCATGGGACGCAAGATATTCCAGATTCGTCAGGTGATCCTTCTCCTCCTGGATATCCGTAACCTTTCCGATCACGCCGGTATATTCCAGAGGATCCCCGGACCAAAGGACCCGGCAGATGATCCGGTTCCAGCGCTCCTGATTATTCATCCTGATCTTACAGTCAAACTGTATCTCAGAATGATCCGGCGTGGCCTGGCGCACAAGGGCGGAGAGCTTCTCAATATTGTCGTCACAGGCGGAATTCAGCACCTTTTCATTCTTAAGAGGATCCATGGTAATCTCATCCACTCCCAGCTTTTCCACGCCCCAGTCGGAAATGGATACCATAGGAGGCGCGACGGTATACTCAAACTGGATCTCCTTGGACATGGAAGCGAAAAAGCGGTACTTCATGCGCTCATGCTCCAGCAGGCGAAGAGTCCGCTCAGAAGCCGTCAGCTCCTCATGACGCAGAAGCTCCGCCGCCACATTCTTCATCTGCTTCTGCTCACTCTTATTGAGGGAATTCACCTTCAGCTCCTTCTGGATCACATCCGCCATATCCACCAGACATTCCAGCAAAATGGGATTAAAGGCGCCGCATTCCCCGTTCAGGATCATTTCTACAGCCTTCTCATGGGGGATCGCTTTTTTGTATACTCTTTCACTGGTCAGGGCGTCATATACATCCGCCAGAGCCACGACCTGAGCCTCAATAGGGATCTCTTCTCCCTTCAGGCCGTCAGGATATCCCTTTCCGTCATAACGTTCATGATGCCAGCGGCAAATGGCGTAAGCCACCTTTACCAGGGGCTCCTCCTGCTGATAAGGAATCTTTTCCAGCATGGAAGCTCCCAGGGCAGAATGTCCTTTCATGATTTCAAATTCTTCCGGAGTGAATTTCCCGGGCTTGTTTAAGATCGCGTCGGGTATCCCTATCTTTCCGATATCATGAAGGGCGGAGGCTGTGGCGATCATGGATATATCCCTGGAATTCAGAGGGTATTTGTCTGTTTTCTGCTGCAGGTATTTTAAGATCATCTCCGTCATGGTATGAATATGCAGCACATGAAGACCGCTTTCCCCGTTTCTGAATTCCACAATATGACTGAGGATATTGATCATCAGGCTGTTGCTCTTCTCCCGCTCATAGATCTGGTCCGTCACCAGCCCGATCAGCTTTCTCTGCTTGGCGTAAAGCATGATGGTATTGATCACTCGTCTCCGCACGATCAGGGCGTCAAAGGGTCTGCTGATATAATCTGTCACACCAAGCTCGTAAGCCCGTTCCACGTTGGAGGAGGCGCTTTCCGCAGAAATCATGATGACCGGCACTTCATCGATCCAATGATACTGATTCATCATGGTCAGGACCTCGAAACCGTCCATCTCCGGCATTACAATATCCAGAAGAAGCAGATCGATCTCGTTGCTGTACTGCTGCAGGATCCCTACAGCCTGCTTTCCGTCCGACGCCTCCAGGATCTCGTATTCATCCCCCAGCATATCCGCCAGGATCGCACGGTTGATCTCATTATCATCCGCGATCAGGATCTTCTGCAGATTTTTTTCGCTCTTTTTATCCATTTCACGACCTCTTTCCGAACTATATTACTGTTTTTATTTCTTCCAAAAATATCTGCCGGACCAGAATGTCCTTCCCATCCGACGGACCAAAACGCCCTCCATATCCACGGGCAAAACGGGGGGACACCCTGATTGGGTGTCCCACATCCACATTTACTGTCCTTAGGTAATTACGAAACAACCGTCCCAGACAACATTAATTTCCCAATTACCTGTTTACCGCTTTATGCGAAAGGATTCTCCGTCGGATACAGCATGCCCTTAGGCTGATTGAAATTCAGATCCTCCACGGGAACGCCGATATACTTGAATACCTCATACAAAGCCTTCCCGAAATGGCCGAAGGCCACTGCGCCATGATGAGGGAAATTCTTCTCGATGAGCACATGGCGATAGAATCTTCCCATCTCAGGAATGGCGAATACACCGATGCCGCCGAAGGATCTGGTGGCTACCGGCAGGA
Organism: uncultured Acetatifactor sp.; assembly: GCA_947589075.1. Lineage (GTDB taxonomy): Bacteria > Bacillota > Clostridia > Lachnospirales > Lachnospiraceae > Acetatifactor. Next base: position 5,534 of record CANQBS010000023.1, on the reverse strand, counting down.
TCTCGCCCTGGGCGATATAGGCCCGCAGCTTATTGTCCGCGGTGGACTGCAGACGGTAGAAGGTGATGTCCCCGGGAAGGATATCTCCCTCCAGAGTTCCCTGGGTCACTTCCTCCGGCAGGGTGCGCGCCATGATCATCTGGTACTTCATGTTGCAGAAAGCCAGCTTCTTCGAGCAGGTATTGCCGCAGTGGAAGCCCATGAAGGTATCGGAATGGGTATAAGGGAACTTGCCGGCAATGGACTCCTCATACATATCGTCGGGCACTGTGTTGTTGATATCCAGAAGGGTTACCGCATCCTGGCTCACGCAGGCGCCGATAAACTCGCTCAGGCAGCCGTAGATATCCACTTCGCAGGATACAGGGATCCCCATACCGGTCAGGCGGCTGTTCACATAGCAGGGCACAAAGCCGAACTGGGTCTGGAAGGCGGGCCAGCACTTGCCGGCGATGGCCACATACTTGCGGTAGCCCTTATGGGCCTCGATCCAATCCAGCAGAGTCAGCTCATACTGAGCCAGCTTAGGCAGGACAGAGGGCTTTAAATTCCCGGCTCCAAGCTCCTCCTCCATCTCCTTCACCTTTGCAGGGATCCGCTCGTCCCCGTCATGCTTATGGAAGGCTTCAAAAAGATCCAGCTCGGAGTTCTCTTCGATCTCCACTCCCAGATTGTAAAGCTGCTTGATGGGAGCGTTGCAGGCCAGGAAATTAAGGGGTCTGGGACCAAAGGAAATGATCTTCAGGTCATGCAGGCCGATAATGGCTCTTGCAATAGGTAAAAACTCATGGATCCTGTCCGCGCACTGGGCGGCGGTTCCAACCGGATTCTCCGGAATATATGCGGTCACGTTGCGCAGCTTCAGGTTATAGCTGGCGTTCAGCATACCGCAGTAAGCATCCCCGCGGCCCCCTACCAGGTCGTTCTGGGACTCCTCGGCTGCTGCAATGAACATGGCGGGTCCGTCAAAATGCTTTGCCAGCAGGGTCTCGGAAATCTCGGGACCAAAATTGCCCAGATAGACGCACAGAGCGTTGCAGCCTGCCGCCTTGATATCCTCCAGGGCCTGAACCATATGGATCTCGCTTTCCACAATGCAGACCGGACACTCATAGATGCCCTCCGTGCCATACTTTGCGGTATAGGCTTCCACCAGGGCCTTTCTTCTGTTCACGGAAAGGCTCTCCGGAAAACAGTCGCGGCTGACGGCCACGATACCGATTTTTACTTGAGGTAAATTGTTCATTGCTAAGATCCTCCTTCTCCATTACAAATAAGAAAATTTTAAAAAATATGTATAAATCTATTATACATCACCATAAGGGAGTTGCGCAAGCCCTTCCCAGACATGATGGAAAATTCATGCAAGCACGATTTTCCATCAAATCAGGCGGCTGGCTGAACTGTTACGGATCATTTGATCGCTTCAAAGACCGGCCTGCAGGCGGGGTAGATTTCCCGGAACCGGGCATACCCGGAGTCATATTTTGCCGCCAGCTCTTCCTCCGGCTCTATGGTATCCACGATCTTAACCACCTTTGCGGCAATCTCCTCCACGCTCCCGTACTCTCCGCAGGAAACCGCCGCCAGCATGGCGCCGCCCATGGCAGGACCCTCTTCGCTCTCGATCACATCCACCTTAAGATTCAGGACATTGGCGATGATCTTTTTCCAGAGAGGGCTCTTTGCGCCGCCGCCGCAGATCTTGGTGCGGGTAAGACGGATTCCCAGGGACTTCGCCACCTCCAGGGAATCCCGCAGGGCATACGCCACCCCTTCCAGCACCGCCTGGGTCATATCCCCTCTGGTGGTATCCATGGTCATCCCGATAAAGGCCGCCCGAGCGTTGGGATCATTGTGGGGAGAACGCTCTCCCATCAGATAAGGCAGGAAATAAACGTGATTCTCCCCCAGCTTTTCGATGGCAGCCTGTTCCCCGGCATAATCCCCGGTGCCGATAATATCGTCCATCCACCATTTGTTGCAGGACGCGGCGCTGAGCATACAGCCCATGAGATGATAGCTGCCGTCCGCATGGGCGAAGGAATGAAGGGCGTTATTTTTGTCCACCCCGAATTTTTTAGAGGATATAAAGATGGTTCCGCTGGTCCCCAGGGAAATATTGCACATATTGTCTCCCACGGTGCCGGTTCCCACCGCTGCAGCGGCGTTGTCCCCGGCTCCCGCCGCCACCTTCACCCCTTCCGGAAGCCCCAGAAGGGCTGCGACCTCGGGCAGAAGGGTTCCCACGCACTCATAGCTTTCATAGCAGACAGGAAGCATCTGCTCCGTGATCCCGCAGATCTCACACATTTCCCGGCTCCACCTGCGGTTCTTCACATCGAATAACAGGGTGCCGGAGGCGTCGGACACATCGGTGCAGTTCACCCCCGTCAGCCGATAGGCGATATAATCTTTGGGCAGCATGATCTTTGCGATCCTGGCAAAATTCTCCGGCTCCTTGTTTTTTACCCAGAGGATCTTGGGGGCGGTAAAGCCCGTAAAGGAAATATTCGCCGTGTATTCCGACAGCTTCTCCTTTCCGATCACATTGTTCAGATAATCACATTCCTCATAGGTTCTTCCGTCGTTCCAGAGAAGGGCGGGACGGATCACCTGATCCTCAGCGTCCAGGATCACCAGCCCGTGCATCTGACCGCCGAAGCTGATGCCTGCTACCTGGGATCTGTCCACCTGCGCCACAAGCTCTTTGATCCCTTCCACAGTCTGTTCCCACCAGTCCTGGGGTCTCTGCTCAGACCAGCCCGGATGCGGGAAAAAAATAGGATATTCCCTGGAAACGATCCTGCAGATTTTGCCTGCGCTGTCCATCAAAAGCAGCTTCACCGCCGAGGTTCCCAGATCCACGCCAATATAATACATAACCGCTCCCATCCGCATCGATCAGCCCTGCAGTCAGGCTCTCCGATGCTTTTTCTTTTTTTGATCCCTTATCATGGCGATCGACGGGCATCGAAATCACCTTCCTGTGCCCTTCTTACGTCTACCTTAATATCATAATATGGAAAAGCCATAAAATCAAGTCAAAGAGAAAGACAGTTTCCAAAAATAAAAAGAAACGAAAAGAAACAATAAAATACATTGCATTTTCCCCGAAAACAGCTACAATAAAGAGTGCTGTCTCTTACAACACCATTCAGGAGGTTTCTCATATTTTGAAAAGCTTTCAATTTATCCTGCAGTACATAAAGCGCCACCGGTTCCAATATGTGGGCGGTATATTGACTTTATTCATCGTGGACTTCGCCAATATCTTCATCCCCCAGATGACAGGCACCATCACGGACGGACTGACGGACCACACTCTGGACTGGAACGGGATCCTGCTGTGCCTGCTCAAGATTTTCCTGCTGGGGCTCACCCTGGCCGTAGGACGTTTCCTGTGGCGCTACTTTCTTTTCGGCGCCGCCCGTTCCATAGAGATGGAGATCCGCAACGATATGTTCGCCCATCTGGAAGAAATGAGCGTGGAATACTACAACGAGCACAAGACCGGGGATCTCATGACCCGCTTTACCAGCGACTTAAACTCCGTGCGCATGGCCATAGGACCCGCCATCATCAGCGTCTTTGACGCCACCGTGATGACCATCATGGTGATCTTCCAGATGATGTATTATGTGGATGTAAAGCTTACGCTGCTGACCCTGATCCCCATGGCGGTGATCTGTGTGGGAGAGCTTTATTACGGCAAGATCATCCATCCCCGCTACAAAGCCAGGCAGGAAGCGGTTTCCGACCTGACGGACTTCGTCCAGGAAAGCTTTTCCGGCGTGCGGGTAATCAAAGCCTTCGTCCAGGAGCGGGCCCAGCTGCGTTCCTTTGCCCGGGCCAACCGCACCACCATGGAAAAGAACCTGAACGTGGTGCGCTTAAACGCCATCGTGATTCCCCTGCTGGACGTGATCATCGGCTTCAGTACCCTGATCACTCTGGTATTCGGCGGGTACCTTGCCATCACGGGTCAGATCACCCTGGGGCGCTTTGTAGCCTTTAACCAGTATATCAATATGCTGGTATGGCCCATGTTAGCCTGTGGGGACGCCATCAACATGTTTTCCCAGGGCGGCGCCTCCATCCGGCGTATTGAAGAGGTATTTTCCTCCCAGCCCGAAATTCACGATACGGAAGAAACGAAATCCTGTCCTTCCCTGGAAGGCAATATCACCTTTTCTCACCTGACCTTTATCCATAAAGGAATGAGCGAACCCACTTTAAAGGACATCAGTCTGGAAGTTCCCGCCGGCACTACCCTTGCCATCATCGGCAGGACCGGCAACGGCAAATCCACCCTGGTGAACCTTCTGCTGCATTTGTATAATACCAAACCGGGCATGATCCTCTTAGACGGCCGGGATATCAACACCATTCCCCTGCAGACTCTGCGGGAAAACATCGCTTACGTCCCCCAGGACAACTTCCTGTTTTCCGATACCCTGAAGTCCAATATCGCCTTTGGAACGGAAGGGGAGGACATGGAGCAGATCGTCAGGGCTTCCGAGGCCGCCTGCATCCACGAGAATATCATTGAATTCCCCGACGGGTATGAGACCATTGTGGGAGAAAGAGGCGTCACCCTGTCCGGCGGCCAGAAGCAGCGAAGCTCCATCGCCAGGGCGCTGATGAAGGACGCCCCCATCCTGATCCTGGACGACGCCCTGTCCGCAGTGGATACCGACACAGAGGAACATATCCTGCATAACCTGAAACAGAACCGGGCGGGCAAGACCACCATCCTCATCGCCCACAGGATCTCCACCATCCAGAACGCCGACATCATCATGGTGCTGGAGGACGGAGAGGCCAGGGAAATCGGCAATCACAGCCAGCTTATGGCTCTGGGCGGAATTTACAAGGATATGTTTGAAAAGCAGCAGCTGGAGGCTGCCATCGGGGAGAAGCGAGCCGCCCTCCAGAAGGATATCGATAATCACAAAGGTTCCAGGGAAGGAGGGGCGTTTGTATGAAAAGACTGCTCACCTATTTAAAACCGCATAAATGGACCATGACCTTTGCCACCCTTTTGGTCCTGTTTATCATCGTTGTGGAGCTGTCCCGCCCCATCATCATCGGGGACGCCATTGACGATTACATCAACGGATATTTCAGACCCTACCGGGTGACCCAGGCAGGGGCGCCGGGAGCGGTGGTTTATCATCCTGGGGCGGACCGTTCCGCGGCTGACGATCCTGCGGCGAATCGTTCCGCAGCTAAGGATTCTGCGGCCAAGGGGCAGGGAAACGTTTCCCGAGAAGCTGCTGCCTCCCCGGCACAGGCAGATATTTACCTTACAAGGGATTACCCCGAATTCACGGAAGAGGATCTGGCTTCGGACGACAAAATCTACTGCCAGCTCCTGCTCTACGAGGACCAGTACTATATGGCGGAAGGGCTCACCGCGGCACAGACACAGCTTCTTGCGGATGCAGATCCGAATACCATCCGTTCCTATCTGGACAGCTATTCCTCCCGCCCTGATACTCCCCTCTCCAGGGAAGAATTAGGAGAGGGGA
>CANQBS010000022.1 GCA_947589075.1 uncultured Acetatifactor sp. | reverse complement strand
CCCTTCCTTTACGAGGGCAGGCAGCACAAGCGCAGCGGCAGAGAATCCCTGGACTGCGCCTATGCTCTGACTGAGCTGCGGGATATGGGAGTTTCCAATTTTGTAACCTTCGACGCCCACGATCCCAGGGTTCAGAACGCCACTCCCCTTAACGGCTTTGATAATTTTACCACGCCCTACCAGTTTACCAAGGCGCTTCTGCATTCTGAAACAGACCTTTTGGTGGACAAGGAACATTTGATCATCATCAGCCCGGATGAGGGGGCCTTAGACCGCGCAATTTATTTTGCCAGTGTTCTTGGCGTCGATACGGGCATGTTCTATAAAAGGCGGGATTACTCCACCATCGTAAACGGGAAGAACCCTATTGTTGCCCATGAATTTTTGGGAGACAATATCGATGGCAAAGACGTGATCATCATTGATGATATGATCTCCTCCGGCGGCAGCATGCTGGACACCTCCATGCAGTTAAAAAAGATGAACGCCCGCCGCGTATATATCTGCTGTACTTTCGGCCTGTTCACAGACGGGCTGGAGGCCTTTGACCGGGCTTATGAGCAGGGGTATTTCGATAAGGTCGTGGTGACGGATCTCACCTATCTTCCGCCTGAACTGTACAGCAGACCCTACTTCATCGAAACGGATATGAGCAAATTTGTGGCTTCCATCATCGACTTTATGAACCACGACCTGTCCCTCTCCAATGTCATGGCGACGACAGACAAGATTCACAATATCCTGGAGGCTTACAATAACAGAACCTTATTTATGGAACAATGATACAGGACGACAAAACTCATTCAAACATCTAAAAAGCAAAGACCGCTGAAAGAAGGGAACCTGTCCAGCCAGACTGGCATGTTCCCTTCTTCTTTTGGCGGGTCAGTAGCCAAAGGGCGGTTTCAGCTTTTTCTTTCGCTTTCAGGCGCCTTCTTCCCCTTCATATCTTCCCTGCTGCCTTCCCCGTCGTCTTCCATTTCCGGGAACTGCAGCGTCACCTTAAAGAGATCTCCGTCCAGATCGATCCTGAAGCTCCCTCCCTGTGCTTCCATCAGACTTTTTGCAATGGAAAGTCCCAGTCCGCTGCCCTCCGTTGTCCTGGATTCGTCGCCGCGGATAAATCGCTCCGTCAGATCGTCCACCTTGATATTGAGCTGCTGCTTTGAAATGTTTTTGATGGTCACCTCCACCATGTGGTTCTCCTTCTGCAGTTCAATATATACCCTCGTGTCCGGCATCGTATATTTGCATACATTGTTAAACAGATTCTCCACCACTCGCCACATTCTGCGGCTGTCCGCATAAATAAAGGCTTCCCTGCTGTTTTGCTCGAATACGATCTGCAGATGCAGTTCTTCAAATTTCTCGGAGAATTCTCCGATGGACTGATTCAACAGTTCAGTCAGGTTCAGTCTCTCTTTTTCCAAAACGATATTTCCGGATGAGATCTTAGAGGCCTCCACCAGGTCGTCTGTCAGCTGTTTTAAGCGCTGGGTCTTTGAATCCAGGATCTCTATATAGGTTTTAACCGGCTCCTGCTGTATATTTTCCCGTTTCAAAAGATCCACATAATTAATGATGGAGGTCAGAGGCGTTTTGATATCATGGGATACATTCGTGATCAGATCCGATTTCAGCCGTTCATCCTTTACGCTGGTGGCGACGGCGTTGCGGATGCCTTCCCCGATATGATTCAGGTCCTCCGCGATCTCCTGGTTTTCCCCATGCAGCTTCTCGGGTTCAAGCTGATAGGAGACTTCTCCCAGCCGGATCTTTTTAATCGCCTCTACGATCTCCACAAATTCCACATTATTGCGGAACAGATAGACTCCCATAACGGCATCCAATATAATGATCCCTATGATAACGCACGCAAGCTGAACCGGGTTCCTCCTTACGAGATAAGCGGCTGCTATGGACAGCAGATTGACCAGCAGAAAACAATTGTAGGGTATCAGAGTGCGGACAGCCGCACTTTTATGATATAAAACCATGGAAGCGCCCCTGTATATCTTAACATATAACCTGTGCAGCAGGCTGTCCCTCCAGATATTCCAACACCTGATACGCCTGACCAGGCTGTACCAGACAGTACAGAAAGATAAGCTGACAAGAAATCCATAGAGGAATCCTGTCACCCCCAGGGACCATTCAAACTGAGAGAAAAAGCGGATCAGCCAGTTGTTCCCCTGATAGTTTCCGTTGGCAACGGCAGTCAATAATATCTGCAGTCCGATGCGTCCGATCAGAAAAAGCCCGGCGATCAGGAGGAGAAGGAATTCAAAATAAATCCTGTCAAACCAGTTCAGATGTATTCTGTATTTCCCGCTTCTTACGTCATAACGGCCGATTGAAAAGGTCAGATAGATCCCGATCGCAAGCCAGACAGTGAAACAGCATATCACAGCCATCGTGTAATCCCTGATATGGAGCACGATCCGGTCAAAGGTCCGCTTTCCAGCGGCAAAAATATCGTTTTCTATACTGTATCTTTCCGGGACGCCGATCCAGATCACGGTATCATCAGGATAAGCATAAGAATAGGTATCCACCATATTATATAAGTCCTCATCCCGGATCCAGACATTGCTCTCACAAATGATATCCCTGACAGAATAGATCAGATATTTCCCGAGATTTTGAAAATAATAATCTATCTCATTTTCTTCCAGGGCAAGGAAGGTCTCGCTCAGATTGGTACAGGACGTGCCTTCGCCGTTTTCCCCCTGGAGCCGGAACATATATTGCAGATTCGTGTTCTGAGGGGAATAGGTTCTGATCTTCTGCTCATATATTTCATAGTTCTGCTTCAGGCTGTCCAGCACTTCGATGATGTTGTTTTCCAACTGACAATATTCGATCCAATTATGGGCGATATCCCGGGGAGAAAGCTTTGTATCCGCCGTCATATATTTCTCCTGCAGCATCTGTACTTCTACCCGCTCTTCTCCGTCCACATCCACAAGGGAAATCGGCTTGTCCATATGAGAGGCGATATAACTGAACGCAAGATTCACCAGCTGAGCCTCGTTATACTGCTGATAATTGCCGTATACCTCCTGCAGCTGATTAAACTGATCTTCCAGGTAAGTGTCCAGAAAATCTTCCTCATACTGGCTCGCATCCGTTCCCTCCGGAAGCTTGGACAGTTCCATCTGGGTGCGGTCCTCGATCTCCTCCCAGGAATATCGGAGGCTCCCGTCAATATCCAGATAAAAATGACCGATATCCAGAAGGTTGTCGTTAAAATAATTGACAAAATCCTTTTTGCTCATCCGGTACAGAAACATTTCCGCATCGGTCTTTCCCCACTTTACCAGGTCGTCCAGATAATAAACAGCCGTAACGGGACAACTGCTTGTATATTCCCGCCGATTCACAAAAGCCGTAATGTCGATCAGCTTATTTCCGTCATAAACGCCGTCCGTTTCAAACTGATTCCTCAGTACCACCAGAGTGACCAGATCGCTGACAGAATTGTAAAACATTTCATTGTAAACTTCTGTTTCTTCAAAGGCCGGCGAATCATCAAAAAGATCCACACGATAAAAACTGTCATTCTGGTAGTTATCCACACGGATAATGGAATCCCGAAAAACTATAATGACGATAAACGCAGCAAGCGCCATGAACACATGCTGAACGATGCCTAATGTAAGCCGGTTCGCCCCTTTTTTCCGACGTTTTTTTTCCAATAGCCTGCCTCCCTACTGCTTATCGATCTTATAACCAACGCCCCAGACGACTTTCAGATACCTTGGCTCTCTGGGATTGATCTCTATCTTCTCCCGGATATGACGGATATGTACCGCTACCGTATTATCCGCCCCGATGGCTTCTTCGTTCCAGATATTCTCATAGATCTCATTGATGGAAAAAACTTTTCCCTGATTCTTCATAAGAAGCAGCAGTATGCTGTATTCTATGGGAGTCATTTTTACCGGCTCCCCATCTACCGTTACTTCTTTATTTTCCTCGTTGATCACAAGTCCGCCGACTCTGTGGATCAGCCGACTGTCAGGATTCATGCTGCCGAGAGAAGTATAACGGCGCAGGTTAGACTTCACCCGTGCCACCAGCTCCAGGGGATTAAAGGGCTTCGCGATATAATCATCCGCCCCGATATTCAGTCCCAGGATCTTGTCAGAATCCTCTGATTTTGCGGAAAGAATGATAATGGGGATCGCACTGCTCTTGCGGATCTGCAGAGTCGCCCGGATCCCGTCCAGCCTCGGCATCATAATATCCATGATCAGGAGGTGGATATCCTCTTTTTTCAGGATCTCTATCGCCTGCTCCCCGTCATATGCTTTATAGATCTGATAACCTTCCTGGCTCAGATAAATCTCGATGGCATCCACGATCTCCCTGTCATCATCACATACCAGTATATTTGCCATTTTCTTTCCTCCCTGCATCCCCCGTCAAAAAGTAGGGTCAATAACGTTCCCAATGGGGAAAAGCATTCCTGAACCACCTGATCTCTTTGTCGAGAACAGCAACCACATCATAGCGTACCGGAACGGAAAGCATGATCCCATGAGTACACCTGTAATAATCGGCAGCAGAACAGATCCTTTTCTGTTTCGCCGTACCGACTGCCTCCTGGGGTTCCCCAGTCCTGCTGCAGTGACGATATTTGACTTCCACAAAGACCAGATACCCCTCATGATAACCGATGAGATCCACTTCTCCCCGCCTGCTCCTGAAATTCCTTGCGGCGATCCGCATTCCATTAGCCGTAAGATATTCCTCTGCAAGCCTCTCGGCTTCCGTTCCTTTCTGTCTTTTATTCTCCAAACGGATCCTCCTGAATAAAATTCCCGATAAAGCTTTTACGATGGATCGGGGACGGCCCGTATTTCTTCAGCGCCGCGATATGCTCCGCACTCCCATACCCTTTATTGGCGGCAAAGCCATATTGGGGATACAGCTTATCATATTCCGTCATCAGACGATCTCTCGTCACCTTGGCATAGATGCTGGCGGCGCCGATGGAAATACTCTTCGCATCCCCCTTGATAATGGGCACCTGGGGAATGGACACTCCCGGGATCGTCACCGCATCGTTGAGCAGCAGATCCGGAGACACCTGTAAACCGCTGATGGCCTGACGCATGGCTTCATAAGTCGCCTGTAAAATATTGATCTCATCAATTCTTTCCGGTGAGGCATAACCCACCGCGCAGGCCACGGCTTCACGGCGGATCACATCGAACAGTTCCTCCCGCATCTTTGCGGAAAGCTTCTTGGAATCATTGATATATAAGATCTCACAGTCCGCCGGAAGGATCACCGCGCCTGCCACCACGGGTCCGGCCAGGGGACCCCTTCCCACTTCATCGATCCCGCAGATACAGGAATAGGCGGCGTACTGTCTCTCGTATTTTTTCAGATCATAAATCCGTTTCTTTTCCTTCTCAAGAGCATCAAGCTTCTTCACGGCAGCGGCCACAAGACTTCTGACCCCGCTTCTGGTGTCACAACCATACTTTTCTATCAATTCCGGCAGAGATTCTGTCTGTGTTTCCAAAAACAGACTCCGGATTTCCTGAATGCTTTCCATAGTCTTTATCCTTTTCACTGATGCTTCAGAACGCCGAATTTACTGAAAGGCCAGAACCTGAGCCACGCCCTCCCCACAATATCTTTCCGATGAATATTTCCCACCGCCTCCGTCCGGCTGTCCGAACTGTTGTTGCGGTTGTCCCCCAGGACGAAATATTCATCTTCCCCCAGCTGAATGGGATCCTTTGCGATCCCGATATATTCCGGCCTGATCACTTCTTTCCCATAGGATTCCTGCAGCACCTCCCCGTTGATGTAAATGGTCCCGTCTTCCCCGATCTGAACGGTTTCTCCCGGCAGGCCGATGATCCGCTTGATATAAAAGGTGTGCTCACGGTACTGAAATGGGAAAACAATAATATCAAACCTCTGGGGATCCCGGAAACGGTATGTGATCTTATCCACAATGAGATTATCTCCGTCCGCCAGTGTGTTCTCCATGGATTCCCCGCTCACTTCTGTTCTCTGTCCCACAAAGGTGATCAAAAGGTAAACAACACAGACCACCCCTAACAGATATAAAACGGTACTCAATATCTCTTTGATCACCTGATTCATCTCTTCATTCCTTCTATGTCCCTGGCATGCCCATAGCATGCCAGGCATATCCTTTCCATATATTAATCCTTGCTGATAAACCGCACTTTCTCCCTCTCACGGGATCTCCAGGGTCATCCGTCCCAGCCTTCCGCTCCTGAAATCCTCCAGCAAAATGGAAGCTGCCCGCTCCAGATCCAGGACTTCACCTTTTTTATAACAGCCCCGGCTTTTAGCTACTTTTTCCAAAAGCACCGGAGGCTTTCCCCATTCTTCTTCCGTTATCTCTATTCCATACCGATCCTCAAACGCCTTGGGATAACGCCCCGCTGTCACATCCATAAGTTCACAGGCCAGTTCCTCCAGAACGATCACCTCGTCATTCATGGAACCGATCAGCGCAAGATTGCGCCCTGTCTGCCGATCATCAAATTTGGGCCATAAAATACCGGGAGTATCCAGAAGCTCCAGATCCTTGTTCAGGCGTATCCATTGTTTTCCTCGGGTGACTCCGGGTTTATTTCCCGTTTTCGTACATGCTTTTCCCGCAAAGGAATTGATAAAAGTGGATTTCCCCACGTTAGGGATTCCCGCCACCATGGCTCTCACAGGCCGATTTACAATGCCTCTTTTCCTGTTCCGCTCAATCTTCTCCCTGCAGGCCTCCTGCACCAGACCGTGAATGGACCTGATGCCGGCGCCTGTCCTGGAGTTCATCTCCAGGACATAGATCCCCTTTTCCTGAAAATACCGGATCCATTGTTTGTTATATTCCGGATCCGCAAGATCCGCTTTATTCAGCAAAACGATCCTGGATTTCCCCTTTGCCAGCTCCTCGATATCAGGATTCAGGCTGCTTACCGGGATTCTGGCGTCTGCCAGCTCTATCATCAGATCGATCAGCTTGATATTTTCTTCCATCATGCGCCTGGCCTTTGTCATATGGCCGGGATACCATTGATATTCCATTTTACCTCCAAACTGTAAGCCATTTGAAAACCGTCAGGAAATCAGACCGAGCTTTCCTTCCCCTCCCGGAAGGGCAAACCAGGCTTTCCCGATGATATCCTCCTTATTCACCGGACCGATATTAGCTGAACGGCTGTCTTCGCTGCTGCCCGGATTATCTCCCAGACAAAAATATTCGCTGTTTCCTAATGTCAATTCATTGGCAGCGATGCCCCCGTCCAGTATCAGAGCATCGTTCCATCGGCTCTTTTCTCCGTTCACATACAAAACGCCGTCCTGAATCAACACACTGTCTCCCGGTCCTGCCACCACCCGCTTCACATAATAATGGGAATTTCGATTCCCATTCGGAAGGAAGACCACAACATCCCCCTCCCTGGGAGAAGTCATCAGATACAGAAAACGATTGATCAGGATCTGCTGTCCATTATACAGAACAGGCTCCATGGATGCCCCAACCACATTGGTTGACATTCCAAGAAAATAATTCAGCACCGCTGCGATAAAAACTGCAGTGACAATTCCAAAAACCCAGCTGAGTATTTCACGGAATAGCGCCGGATCGATCTTTTTTCTTCTCCTGTTGTAAAAGCTTAAACCCTTATTCCTTGCCATTCTTCTTCCCCTGTTTTTCTTTCAACAGGATATCTGTTTCCCTTTTTTGGGAACCCTGCATTTTCTCTTATATCATATCATATTTTTTTGAATAAGAAAAGGACAACTACTCAAGTAATTGTCCTTTCAGCGCACTTATTGAACCAGCTCTTTTACCTTAGCCTTCTTACCTACGCGATCTCTTAAGTAGTTCAGCTTTGCACGTCTTACCTTACCTCTTCTCACCACTTCGATCTTCTCAATGTTAGGAGTGTGAACCGGCCAGGTCTTCTCAACTCCCACGCCGTTGGAGGTCTTTCTCACAGTGAAGGTCTCTCTGCTGCTTCCGCCCTGCCGCTTCAGCACAACTCCTTCAAATACCTGGATCCTCTCCCGGTTTCCTTCCTTGATCTTACCGTAGACTCTGACGGTGTCGCCCACTTCAAAATCGTCTACCTTTTCTTTCAGCTGTTCAGCCTCAATTTCTCTGATAATGTCGCTCATCTTATAAGCCTCCTTCATAAAATGGATGTTCTTAATACCGCGCTTCGCTTTGTAACAGAGGACCATCTCGTTTTCACAACGTTAAGATTTTACCATATCCGCAGCCGTTTGACAAGTAGTAATTCATAACTTTTTCACGAACTTGGTAACAGTTCAGCCAGCCGCCTGATTTGATGGAAAATCGTGCTTGCACGAATTTTCCATCATGTCTGGCGGCTGAGGGACAGCCCGCTTTCCATTCCAGCTTCCCTGCCAAGCCACCATATGGTATCTTTGGACAGATACAGACCCAGCTTCTCCTGAAGAAGCCTGGATTCCCTGTTATCAGAAAAAATGTGGCAGTACGGCGTCCAGTCCAGTTCCCTTAAGCGATTGATCAGATAAGCCTCCAGGGAAGAACCGATCCCTCTGCCGCGACAGGCCTCATCCACATAAAGCATTCCCATGCTTCCGTCATCATGAAGCCCGATAAAACCTGTAAGCTTTCCTTCCACATAAGCCCCATACAGGAAACCGGAAGCCATTCTGTCCTTAAAATAGCTCTCATCTCCATAAGGATAATGCTCCAGGAAAAAAGCCTTTCCGCTTTCATCCAGATTCCTGATGTCCTTATGCCGGACTGCAAGAGGCTCCTTTCTGGTATAACAGGCCTGGCAGCACTGATAGGAAGTATGGAGATCAAAGGCCTCTTTAAGGACCAGCACCAGAAATTCCTGACAGACGACAAACCACTGCAGGTTCTTAAGATCGGAAGCCGAGGGGTCAGCAAGCATCTTTATCATGCTTCTTCCACCCTGTTCTGTTTCGGCTGTGATAAGGCAGGTTCCGCTCCTCCGATCATAAAGCATTACATCCCCGCCCTTATGGTAAAGCAGTTCTCCCCTTCCCCGGGCTAACATCTCCATCATATGGATATGCTCCCGCTTATGCCGGGATAAACTCAGGATTGCTTCCTGTCTGGCCTGATACCCGGCATACAGATCCGGCCGGACCGCCGCCGTGCGTTCTACGGAACGCTCCAGACGCCATCGACTGATCTTCCTGTGGTCGCCGGACAAGAGGATCTCGGGAACTTCCTTTCCATGCCAGGACACCGGTCTGGAATACTGGGGATATTCCAGCAAATGATTGGAAAAGCTTTCTGTCTGGGCGGAGGTTTCATTGTTCAGGACGCCGGGAACAAGCCGGGAGATCGCATCGATCATCACCATGGCCGGCAATTCTCCGCCGGTCAGGACATAGTCGCCGATGGAAACATAATCGGTGACGATTTCTTCCAGCACCCTTTCGTCAATTCCTTCATAATGACCGCAGAGAAGGACGAGTTCCTCCTCCAAAGCAAATTCCTCAGCCATTTTCTGCGTAAAAGGCTTTCCCTGGGGCGTGACATAGACTGTTCTGAGCCTTCTGCCGGCTGCTACCGACTGAAACGCATCATAAACAGGCTGTGCCTGGATCAGCATCCCTGCGCCGCCTCCGTATGGGTAATCATCCACTTTTCCATGTCTGTCCAACGTATAATCCCGGATATCCACCGCATGAAGCCCGATCAGGCCCTTTTCCTGCGCGCGCCCGAGAATACTGGTATTTAATCCCTGTAATACCATTTCCGGGAAAAGAGTCAAAACATGAAATCTCATCACAGCTTTGTTCCCCTGTACCCTATGTTTATAAGTCCAGCAGACCATCCAGGATATGGATCTTCATACAGCCTGCCTCCACATCGACATCCAGAACACATTGTTTAATGGCCGGAAGCAGCAATTCCTTTCCCTGCTCCCTTTCAATGACATAAACATCATTGGCTCCTGTGCTCAGCACATCTTTAAGAACGCCTACGGGCTTTCCATCCTCATCCATGACGCGAAGGCCGATCAGGTCCGCCACGAAATATTCATCACGTTTTAGCCTCACCGCATTCTGACGGGTCACATATAAGCTTTTCTGCCTGTATTTTTCCACGTCTTCTATGGAATCCAGGCCCTTGAATTTCAAGATCACGTACTGCTTGAAGAACTTCACATGTTCTATTTCGAAAACCAGATCTTCCCTTCCGGTATCCAGGATCACTTCCTTCAGTCTCCTGAATCTTGCCGGTTCATCCGTCGTGGGATAAACTTTTACCTCTCCCTTCAATCCATGGGTGGAGGTTATGATCCCTACCTGAAATCTTTCTTCCATTTTTTCCTCCATGCCGCGGGCAAACTGCGCCGGAAACACGCCAAAACTCAAACCGGCGCGCCGAGAGGCCTGCGCCCGTTCCAGCATTTCCCAGTTTAGACGCTGCGAGGTCTGCGCCCGGCATTTTATAAAAGAAGCTGCCGCAGATACGACAGCCCCTTTTGTATTAGACGATTTCCACATCGACCTTTCTGTTGTCCTTGGATGATGCCGCCTTCACTACGGAACGGATCGCCTTTGCGATCCTTCCCTGCTTGCCAATGACCTTTCCCATATCGGACGGCGCTACATGAAGCTCCAGGATCAGGTTCTTACCTTCGGCCTTTTCCGTTACCATGACCTCTTCCGGATGATCGACAAGCGCTTTCGCAATTACCTCAACTAATTCTTTCATCAGTCAATAACACCTTTCTTAACGGCGAATTAAAGTCAACCCTTCCTTCTTCAAAGGGTCTTATTTTTCAATCCCTGCGATTTTAAAAAGCTTGCTTACGATTTCGGTAGGCTGGGCGCCATTGGCAAGCCACTTCTTAGCCAGCTCCTCATTGATCTTAACAGTGCTGGGATCCGTGCTGGGATCATAGGTACCAATTTCCTCAATAAATCTGCCGTCTCTGGGAGAACGGGAATCCGCTACGATCACTCTATAAAAAGGATTCTTCTTCTGTCCCATTCTTCTTAACCTGATTTTAACTGCCATTTCTTTTACCTCCGCTTGTTTGTGTTTCATTTGGTTTGTATTTTGTCTCGTCAAAAGACGTATATGGGATAAGGGCTTTCTGCCCGTATCTTTCTGCTTTCTTCCAATTCGGAATTCCCCTCCGAAGTCATTTCAGTTTGGGATCTCCGCCGGGAAGCATTTTCAGTTTGAGATCTCCCGCCGGGAAATATTTTTAAAAGGGAAACTTGCCCCTTCCCATGCCGGGCATTCCGCCAAACATGCCTCTCCTTTTTCCGCCACCGAGCTGCTTCATCATCTTCTGGCTTTGCTCAAACTGCTTGATAAAACGGTTCACCACGCTGATATCCACACCGGCGCCTTTTGCGATCCGGTGCTTTCTTCTGGGATTTAAGAGTTTCGGATCCCTTCTTTCCTGAGGTGTCATGGATAAAACGATTGCCTCCATGTGCGCCAGCTGCTTCTCATCGATCATGGACTCCAGATCCCCTGATTTCAGCCCCATTCCGGGAAGCATGCTTAAAATGCCGGCAAGCCCGCCCATATTGCGCATCTGCTTCATGCTCTCCAGGTAATCCTCGAAATCGAACTTGCCCTTCTTCATGCGGTTTGCCATATCCCGGCCTTTTTCTTCATCCAGGTCGATATTCTGCTGAGCCTTGTCAATGAGGGAAAGCACATCTCCCATGCCCAGGATCCTGCCCGCCATACGATCGGGATAAAACTGCTCCATATCGGAAAGCTTTTCACCCATTCCCACATAAAGGATGGGTCTGCCTGTCACCGCCCTGATGGAAAGGGCCGCGCCGCCTCTGGTATCGCCGTCCAGCTTTGTCAGGATAACGCCGTCGATCCCTACGCTCTCGTCGAACTGCTTCGCCACATTGACCGCATCCTGACCGGTCATGGCGTCCACCACCAGAAGGGTCTGATGAACGGATACCTTTTCCTTTATCTCCTGAAGTTCCGCCATCATGTCTTCATCCACATGAAGACGGCCTGCGGTATCCAGGATCACAACGTTATGCCCATTCTTTTCCGCATAGGCTACGGCTTCACTGGCGATCTGGGACGGCTTCACATCCGTTCCCAGGGAAAACACGTCCACTTCCTGTTTTTTCCCGTTGATCTGAAGCTGTTCAATGGCGGCAGGCCGATAGATATCGCAGGCAGCCAGGAGGGACTTCCTGCCCTTGCGCTTCAAAACCCCTGCAAGCTTGGCTGACGCAGTGGTCTTACCAGCGCCCTGGAGACCTGCCATCATGATAACGGTAACGGCTTTGCCGGGCTGCATGGCAATCTCAGTGGTCTCGCTTCCCATCAGCGCGATCATTTCTTCATTTACGATCTTAATGACCATCTGACCGGGATTTAAGCCATTCATCACATCTTGCCCGATCGCCCGCTCTTCTACAGTCTTTACGAACTGTTTTACCACCTTAAAGTTTACATCCGCCTCTAAAAGAGCCATGCGCACCTCTTTCAGGGCAGCCTTTACATCTTCTTCGGTCAGGCGGCCTTTGCCTCTTAAATTTTTGAAAACATTCTGCAGTTTCTCAGTTAAACTTTCAAACGCCATCTGCCGCTCCTCGCTTCATATCCTTCCTGTCTGCTCCGATCCCTGCAGGCGCCGGCAGCTACTGTACAAACGCCGCCAGATTCCGGCTTTCGCTTACCATTCCTTCAACAGTTCCCGGGCGATCTGCCGAATACGTCCCATACGTTCTTCCAGGGAAAGTTCCTGCCCTTCACGGCTCTCCACATTTTCTCCGGTAAGGGCCTCCAGTTCATTCAGTTTCCTCTTGGCCTCCATGAACTTCTTCACCAGGTGGAGCTTCTCTTCATATTCCTGCAGGATCCTGTCGCACCGTCTGATCAGATCATGGACCCCCTGCCTGCTGATGCCGCATTCTTCCGCGATCTCACTTAAGGACATATCGTTATAGACCACATCTTCATAAATCTGTTTCTGATGCTCCGTCAGCATCTCACCATAAAAATCATACAAAAGCGTCTGCTCGTAAATCTTTTCCATGCTGTCACCCAAATCCCGGGGCAGGACACAGGAATGAGGGCACCGTCCTCCGGCTCTCCGGAGCGTCCACTCATCGGAATCCATCATCCTTCCTTGTCTTAAGCTCTGCACCTTGCCCATCATACTATAAAAAAGAACGGGTGTCAAGTATTTTTTCTTGACAGTTCTGGCAGTCATATTTCCCTTTGACCCTTGCAATTTGTGTCCCAATACATTAAAATAAAAATGATGTGGATTTTACAGACTGAGGAAAGCTGTAAGGAGACTGGCATGAATATCGAACTGACCCATACATCAGAAGAAGAATACAAGCGCATCCTTTCCGGGAAATTTACGCCGGCCATGGCTGCAGAATATCTGAAAGGGGAACGCATTTCCCTGCGCAGTTTCGGTGAAACCCTTAGGGAGATTTATCCTGAACCCGACCTGTTCTCAAAACTCGTTTCTGCCTTCCTGACAGAAGAAACCAAGGCGAGCCCGGAATCTGTACAACGCCGTATCCGCAACTGGCTCTCCGGCAGCAACCAGCCCACGAACAGGGAAGATATCTTCCGCATTGCCTTTACTCTCGACCTGACAGAGCAGCAGACCAGCTATCTTCTTGGAATCTGTACTGATTACGGAATCCATTACCGCGAAGGGCGGGATGTAGTCTATTCCTGGTTCCTGCGAACAAACCGCAGCTACAGGGAGGCCAGGGATTTTTTCCAGACTCTTCCGCCCGCTCCCCGGTTCGACCAGATTTCCCCTGCCCCGGTTTCCCATATCACAAGGCAGGTGCAGAACGCCTTTTCACATATCCAGACTCTGGAGGAATTACGGGACTGTTACCTGGAGAACCTGGAAAATTTCGGTCGGCTCCATATGAGAGCTTACTCCTATTTTGAAAAATACCTGGATCAGCTGATCCACCCTACTTCTTCCCTGCTAGAGGATGAAAATGAACCGGATTATTCCCTGGAAGCGATCATGGATCTTTATCTGTCCCTGAAAATGCCTTCCGGGAAAAACCGGTCCGGATATAACGTAACGCAGAAGCTGCTCAAACAGAACTGGCCAAATACAACATCCCTTAAGAATATCCGCAGCCACAGGGAAGACGTCCCCCGGAAGCTGCTGCTTCTGCTCTATGTGGTCACGGAAAACATCCTGGATGACGAATATCATGAAATGGACGAGGACTTTATTTCCCTGGAAGAACGGGTGGATGATCACTGGTGGACGCTGAACGCGATCCTGACCGATTGCGGTATGCCCCTCTTAGATCCCCGCGACGCCATGGACTGGCTGGTGCTCTACGCCATCGCCGCTTCCGATGAACCTATGAGCGAAAGGATTGAGAATGTGATTTCCCGAGTCTTTGCAGATACTTAGGTATTTTTTCCAGACCTTTTGATCCGCCGTCTGACAGCTCCGGTTTCGGTTCCTCAAAAAAACCTTCGTACAATGCGGCATGCAGTTCCTGCATGGACTGAAAGCGTCTCCTTGGCCGGATCCCCATACCATATAAAAGCGCTCTCTCCTGCCCGGCGCTCAGTTTCACCTTAAGTTCCCTGGGCGGGATCAGTTCATCCCGGTAAAGGCGGTCAATGGACTGAGGCGGGACCACTCCCGTAAGACAGAAATAAATGGTTGCGGACAGGGCATATACATCTGTCCAGGGACCCTGTCCTTTGTGCTGATATTGCTCGATGGGAGCGAATCCATTTTTTAAGGAAATAGTCAGGGTTTCCGTTCCTGTAGCGGCTTCCCGCGCGCAGCCGAAATCGATAAGGCGTATTTTTCCCTTTTCCAGCATCAGGTTATCCGGACTGATATCCCGGTGAATCAGCTTTTGTTCATGCATGATCCCCAGTTCCCCAAATAAGGGCTCCAGAATATCCAAAAGCTCTGTCACGGCTATTTTTCCTCCCATTTGGGCCGCCAGATCCCGCAGAGTGACCCCCTCCACATATTCCATGACAATATAAATCGTATTGTTTTCCTCAAAATAATCCCTCACGGTAACGATGGCATGCTGCTTTTCCATGCGGGCCATGGCATGAGCTTCCCTGATAAATTTCAGCTTGCCTTCCTCATAGCGGTCGGATGCGTTCCCCGCATAGCTGGATACCTTTAGAGACTCTGACGCGATCCGGTAAGCGCTGTCCGTAGGAAAATATTCCTTGACCGCCACCTTCAGCTCCAGCCTGGTATCATACCCCAGATAAGTGATGCCAAATCCGCCTCCGCCCAGCACACGTCCAATCAGATATCGATCCGCCAGAACGGTGCCCGGCGGCAACTGATGAGGGTCGCCTACATAGACCCCTTTTTTCAGCCCGCATACCGGACAGCTCGTCCCTTCCTCCACAGGATTCATGCAATAGATACAATACTCTCTGCTCATCTTCGCAGACTCCTTTCTCCATAACGGCATCCTTAATGGACACCCGCATCTGATTCATAAACAATGTCGTTTCCCGTAAGTTCCCCATATTCCATGTATAATGCCAAAGGATCCGATATATCCTCCTGCGGCAAAACACGGATCTCCCCCTGATTGTCCAGGATGGAAGAATGCGTCTTCCCGCTCAGATGGATTTCACATGATCCGGAGATTTCCATGCTCCCCCGGTTCGTACAGCCGTTCTGCAAATTGATCGTACAGTTTTCCAGCACTGTCCGTCCTTCATTTATAAACGACATCCCTTCACAGAAATCGTAATATCCGCCGCTGATTTTCACAAATGCGCCTGGAGCCAGCAGGAGACTCCCGCCGGATATCTGCGCCCCGGCAGAAAAGAAAAGACGTCCGCCTTCCTGCACATCAAAGGAATAACCTTCATCGCAGTTCTCATACACCAAATCGCGGAATTCTCCGCCGCCGGACAGCCTCATAGTTCCTCCCGCCGTCCACTCCATCATCTGACCCAACTGTATGAAGCATCCAGACTGACCGATCTGGAAGCTTGCGCCCTTCATTATATTGAAGTTACAGCCCGCTGCCTTGCCGAAAATCTCCAGCAAACCGCCTTTCAGATCGCAGGTTCCATCGTTTTCAAAGCTGACCGTCCCATCCGAAGATTCCTCCTGCCCGCCGTCAAGCCTTAAGAGGCTGTCGGCATCCACCATATCAAATTCCCCGTTATTGACAAAGGATCCTCCCCGGCATATGGTCATCCGATCCGTCTGCAGGTAGCTGTTATTGAGCAGGATGCCGCCGTCCACCACAAGCTCCGCTCCTTTCTCCAGAGTCAGGATGCTGTCAGTGCAGACCTCCACTTCCTTATCAATGGTAAGGATCTCCTCCGGCCACTGAATGGATCCGGAGATACGGATCCTCTTCACGTAAGGACTGGCCAGCATTTCCTTCAGGTCCTGTACATTGTCCACATCCATGGTGCTGATATCCAGCTCAAAGGCATCCCCTTTGTGGAGGACTGTCAAGACCCCATTTTTCACAGGGATGTTTTCTTCCGGATATAGATAGATGACTGCTCCGTTTTCGTTTTGGAATTCCGCGCCTTCCTCCACCTGGATCTCTCCGGCATTCACTCGAATGATACCCTGATTATCCCAGACAGCGCCGCTTTGCAGAAAGATCCGGCCGTCATCGTCATTGCATAAATAATTCCTGTTCACAAGACGGACACCGTCCTCCAACACCAAATTTCCGAAGTTTCTGATCCAAGTGCCGCCCGTCAGGTACAATTTCTGATTTTCCCGAAATACAAGGGATCCGAAATTATCCAGGTTGAAGCGTTGATCTCCTCCTACACTGACAAAGGTCAGTTCTCCCATATTATAGATAAAGAGCCAGCCCTCCATGCTGCTGTCCCCTTTTAGGGTAATTTCTCCCAAATTCAACAGCAGTTCACTGTCCCGTATGCTGAGATCCGATTGAATCTTTCCTTCATTGATAAGGCCACGTCCTTCCTGCATGTTCACCCGGAGGCTGATTTCCCCCTGATTCCAAAGTTCTCCATCCTTCAGATTCAGCGCGATTTCCCCTTCCGCGGACAAAGATGCTCCCTCCTTCACCAGAATAGAGAAATGCACATCCAGAGAATCCTGCAGGACGATCTTTCCGGCGACAACGATATCTCCGCCGTCCTCCGCTGCCCTGCGCAGCTCTTGCTCATCCTTCACCTTTGCTGCACCCTGAAAACGGCTCTCCATACTTCCAAGAATCTGTTTATTGAATTGAATCGCATCCTCATTCCAGGTTTCCAGATCCCGAACATCTTCCAGCCAGATAAAATTGCCGTACAGTTCGGCACCCTCATCTACGATGATCCTTCCCCCTTCCATGGTACGGATATCGTATGTCCCGCTCAAACAACCCCGGACCCAGACACAGGCGTCTTCTCCCCGGATCGTCAGCATGTCAAATAAAGAGAGCCGGACTCCGCTTTCGATCAACAGCGGCTTGGTGACAGTGATCTGTCCCGCCGTTTCCTGATTGCTGAAATAATTTCCCTCCGCGATCCTGACGGCCTTTATGGAATCATCTGCCAGCATGTCCTGGAGCTTCTCCCGGGAAAAGCTTTCCAGGACAGCGGCATCCGCAAATAAGTCCTCCAGGCTGCTGTTTCCCGCAGCGATTTCTCCGGATGATCCCTTCGCGGAGTTTTCCTGCCAGCAGAAGACCAAATAAATTATTCCCGCCGTCGCCGCCAGAAAAAACGCCGCACCAACTGCCGCCAGTATCACCGCCATACGCTTCTTTCCCGCCGCAGGATGTTTTTCCTGGTACAGACCTTTATACAGTTCCTTCACCGTCTGATATCTCTTGTGGTAGTTGATCTCCAGGCCCTTCATCAGTGCCTCTTCCCTCTCCGGCGAAAGCTTCACCCCCAGCTGTCTGGGAAGCACGATTTCATCCTCATCCAGCCGGTCAACCGCCGACTGCAGTGTCTTCCCGGTCAGGCAATAATAAATCGTGGCGGATAAAGCATATACATCTGTCCAGGTTCCCTGTCCCTTCTGCTGATATTGCTCAACGGGAGCATACCCCTGCTTAAGGGCAACGGTAAGGGTCTGAGCTTCAACGTTAGTATCCCTGGCGCATCCGAAATCCAAAAGTCTGATCCTTCCTTTTTCCAGCATCAGGTTATCCGGGCTGATATCCCGATGGATCAGTCCCAGTTCATGGACGGATTCCAGAGCAGGGAACAGGGGCTTCAGCAGATCAAACAATTCCTCCTCAGGAATCCTTCCTCCCCTCTGGCTGACCAGTTCCTTCAGCGTCGTTCCCTCAACATATTCCATAACGATATAAGCGGTATCATTTTCCTCAAAAAAATCCCGGGCGCTCACAATGTTTGGCTGTTTTTCCAGAAGAGCCATGGTCTGGGCTTCCTTAAGGAACCTTTCCCTGCCGGTCTGAAAGCTCTTCTGCGCATGGGCATAGGGAGATATCCGCAGGGATGCCTGGGAATACCGATATCCCTTATCCGTAGGATAATATTCCTTGACAGCCACCTTCATGTCCAGTCTCAGATCCCGCCCAATATAAGTGATGCCGAATCCCCCTTCGCCCAGAACCCGCCCGATCAGATAGCGGTCCTGTAAAACCGTTCCCAGGGGCAGGTGATGGCCTTTGGGCGTATAGGCTCCTTCCTTCAGCCCGCATACTGTACAAGCCTCCCCTTCTTTCAGCGGATTCATGCAATAAGGACAAAAATTGATATCCACTTGATGACTTCCTCCTCCAAATGCCGTTTCCTGCGTCAGCTCAAAGCAAAGGCACGATTCTTTCCAAAAGGATTTCACGCAGGCGCCCGCCATTTATTTTACTATAACAAAACAACAATTTCCATCCCCCAGATAGATTTTACTGCCCTGGGGCACCTTCACGCCCTGCTGGGGCGGAATCCGTTTCCCGTCTATGTAGGTCCCGTTGGTGGATCCCAGATCCCGGATCAGCACATCCCGTCCGTCGAAGAGCACCTCGCAGTGCAGGCCGCTGACTCTGACAGAACCCGGCAGGGAAAGCGAGGCTCTTTGAGGATCCCGACCGATCCGCAGCGCCATTCCCGGTTTCAGAGGGATCTTCCTGCCGGAATATTCCCCGGCCACGCCCTGCAGACAACAGGCGCCGGACGCCTGGCCGTTCCCATCTTGTCTGGGCTGAGCCGCCAAAGGAACGTTATTTCCCAAATTGGCTGCCTGTCCCGGATTTACCGGCATACTGTCTCCGGATCCCCGCACGGCCATGGTGAGGCGTTCCTTGTTATGCGCCAGCGCGATCTGTACCACCTGGTTGACTCCCCGCTTTAAAACCAGGAACCAGATGGCGATTGCGATCGCCTGGATGATCACATATTCCACACGAAGAAGTCCGAAAAGAGGAGGCAGACCCAGGCTGATGCCGCTGTTATTCAAAGTATGGATCCCGATGCTGATAGCGAAGCATGTCAAGAATGTTGGATTAGTAAAGTGCCGTGCCTCCAGGGACTCTTTTCCTTTTGCCAGAGCCAACGCTCCTCCGTATAAAGAAGCATATAACCCGTGACCGGCAAAAGCGTTCAAACTCCTGAGAAGAGCTTCTCTCAACGCACGCTCCTGACCTATCTCAATGACTTCTCCAATAATTTTGTTTAAGTAGTCAATGTCCCCATTGGCTATACTATTAACAAAGATTTTAAAATTATCTCCGTCAAAAATAACCTTCACAATACCATTTACCAGGGCTTCAAAGGTATAACCAATGCTTTCCATAAAATCAAAACCAACCCCCACCGCAAAACCGATCAACAGCCCATTTAAAAGGTACTTTCGATCCTTCTTCCTCAGGAAAATGCAAACCGCCAGCAGCTTCGCCGGTTCTTCCGTCAGACCGGCCCAGATAGCGCCGCTTATTCCCAGCAGGGATTGACGAAACACACCGAAAATAAAAGTAAACAGCAGGGATAATGCTCCGCCCACAATGACCATCTGCAGCACTTCATAAAGAGAAATATTCCGCGGAATATGCAGTTCCCATACCAAGAGCAGACATGCGATGGGCACCAGGCACGGCATGAGGCTGAGCAGCGCATATAAGGAATAAGCACTTTTAAAACACCGATAAAGGAAATATAAAATTGCCAGCGCTGCCGCTCCCCACAAAAAGAAACGTGCAAACACAAAGGGCTTGTTCCAGCTGACCAGCATATCCCTTTCATCCGGAGTCGTCATCGGCGTGCCGGCAATGAACATCTGCGCTGTATCCTTGGAAGTATGTTTCTTGTTTACATCCGAAAAAATGTCTTTAAAATGAAGATCACCTGTCTGGGCCTTTCGAAAAAAAGTTTTATTTTCCATCCTTATAAACCTCCCCAAATATTTATTAACGCGGCATCCGACAGTTCCATTTCACGATCGTCGGCTGAAATATAATACAACGATGTCATGCCGATGTCCTCGATTTCAATCAGGATAATGTCGTCCACCTTATTCAAATAAGAAAATCCTTCTGACTTCGTAGGCAGGATGATCGTCTCTGGTTCTTCACCGGAATCCATGCGGTACCTCACGATCTGGGAAATGCCATAATCCACCATCTCTTCCAGATACAGGCAGTCATCCTCCGCAAAGAGCAGATTGAAATTCTGATCCACCTGCAGGCGTGCGAGCTCATTTCCTTCATAATCAATGGAAATGATCTCTCCGGAAGTCCCGAGGTAAAGTCTGCCAGCTGTCAGCATCATATTATTGATACGGCTTTCCCTGCCCCCATACAGGACTGTCAGGGAACCATCCGGAGAGAGCCGGTAAACAGACCCGACCATCGTAAAGAATACGTATTCCGCCGACACGCTGAAATCATAGATAAAGTCAAAATTTGTACTGTAAAGCAAAACCTCCTCAAGAGTATCGGTATCCAGGTAATAGATGTCAACATCCCAGCTTGTTTTGTTGGGACGATGATAATAAAGTCTGTTTCCTATCAGTCTGGGATCTTCTCCAACGGCGATTTCCTGGACTTCCAGGGTATTCAGATTCAGCCGTTCAATCTCCCCGACCCCATTATCGAAATATAAGAATTCCTTGCCGATCTGATCCACATTGATATCCTTGATCGAGTTTGTGCGACCGTTATACGTACCCTGGTAAATCTTCTCCCGGGAATTATTCCCTATGACAATTTTATTCAGCGCCCCATTATAGTCAGCGAAAAAGTAAATCCCTTCATCCCCATTCATTTTCGCCAGCCTTCCATCGTAGAACTGGTTCATATTGGCCTGGGCATTGCCGTAAAAATTTACCTCGAGAGGGTTCAACTCAAATGGGGATTCTTCCGGCACCTGAGCAGGAAGCGTGCCCGTACCGACAGTCTCTGTTCCTTCCGACACTGGGAAGGTATCCGTACCGACAGTCTCTGTTCCTTCCGACACTGGGAAGGTATCCGTACCGGCAGTCTCTGTTCCTTCTGACACGGGGAAAGAATCCATACCGGCAGTTCCTGTTTCTTCTGGCACAGAGAAAGAATCCGAACCCGTACTTTCCGGCACTTCTTCTGAGCCGTCGGCAGAACAGGCTTTCATGCCAAGCAATAGAATCAGAAAGGCGCCGGCCACAGTCAGGATCCATTTCAAAGGAACCCCTTTCCGCTCCTCCTTTTCCTCTTTCTTCTTCTCTTTCTTTTCCTGATGCACCCCATCCGACGGCTGCAGCGCCATCCTGAGTTCCTCCATGGTCTGATAACGGTCTTCGTAACGGACAGACATCCCCTTCACCAGTGCCTGACACCGTTTTGCAGACAGCCCTTCCACACCCTCCAGCTTCTCCTGCAGTCTGTCATTTTTCCGCCGTTCCAGCGCATCCTGAGGAGGTTCTCCCGTCAGGCAAAAATAAATCGTAGCGCAAAGAGCGTAAATATCCGTCCAGGGACCCAGATTCCCATGGCGGGAATACTGTTCGCTGGGAGTATAACCATATTTCAGCAATACAGTCTTGGATCCCCCGCCGCCCTCATCTGCAGCGCCGAAATCCAACAGCTTCAGTTCCCTGCCGGCTGTGAGCATGATATTGTCCGGACTGACATCTCTATGCACCAGCCCCTCCTCATGAACCCCTCCCAAGACGCCGAACATGGGTTCTATCAGCTGGAAGGTTTCCTCTACAGAAAGCCTGCCGCCCTTCTGTCTCACATATTCCTCCAGATTAACCCCTTCCAGATATTCCATCACAAAATAAGCCGTATTGTTTTCCTGAAAAAAATCCTTTACCTGGACAATCCTGGGATCGGAGGACAGCTTTGCCAGTATCCTGGCCTCCTTTACGAATTTTTCCCTTCCTTTCTGGAAAACAGCATCCCGATTCTCGCTGATTCCCACCACAACCGGGGAATTGGCTGTGCTGCGGGAAACCACTCCGGAAGGGAAATATTCCTTGATGGCAACCCTGGTTTCCAGATTGATGTCCCAGCCCAGATAGGTAATCCCAAATCCCCCCTGCCCCAACGCCTTCCCCACAACATATGCGCCCCGCAGAATCGTTCCCGGATGAAGCTGATAAGGCCTGACATCCGCCGTGGATAATTGATAACCACAGACCGGGCAGGGTCCCTCGTTCTTTTGTTCGCTCATACATCCGTAGCAACGGTTAAATCTCATCCTTTTTCACTGCCCCTTCCTTCGTAACATCCAGTCCTGTTCCTTTCGTTCCCCGGCCGTCCGTCATTCCGGCAGCTCCAGGAAGACTGCCGCTGCGGTATAGTTGTCATTTTCACCTATGACTTTCTTTTTCAGCCGTTCCTCCATAAATTTTAACCACTGTACGGGAGATTGGGAACGGCACAGATCCAGTTCCATTTCCTCCTCCAGGACATACTCCCAAAAACCGTCCGTACAGAGCAGGAAGGCATGGAATCCTTTCCCCAGGGTCTTTATCGATGAAAGCTCGGGACGTGCGCCGTCCCGGCTTCCCAAGGCTCTCAGTACCTTATTGCGGTCAACATGACAGCGGATTTCTTTTTCTGTGATCTCCCCCATCGCCACCGCCATCTGAGGAACGCTGTGGTCCAGAGTCCGTTCAGCCAGCCCTTCTTCCGTAAAATGATAGAGCCTGCTGTCCCCGATGTGCATCCACCGCACATGCTCTCCTTCTGCCATCAGCACCACCAGCGTGGATTTCATTTCACAGGACAACGTTTGCTGCTGACAGATCTGCCTGTGAATATCCTGACATATTTCACCGACCCCATCCCCATACAACATTCCGGGTTTATAGACCTGGAGAAAGTGCTGCACCGCCAGCCGGGAGGCGATTTCACCGCCTCCATAGCTCCCCAGTCCGTCGGCCAGGGCGACACAGATTCCTCCGGGGAAGGTTTTTGCCTCCGTAAAATCTTCATTTACCTTTCTTCCGCCAATTCCGGTAAGCTGCCCATATTCCATCATAGTGATTCTCCTGTTATCCCAAATACTCCAGAATGACTGCGGTATAATTATCCTGGTGCGATTTCCGGTACTGACAGATCCCCTGGTTTAAGTCCGCAGCACTTTCCTGAAGCGGCTTCTTCATGGCATCTGAGATCTCCTGATCCGATAAAGTCTTATATATGCCGTCCGACATCAAAAGGATACGGTCTCCTTTTTGCAGGCGCATGGAACGGATATTCCGGCTGATCTGTTTTAAATCGCCCATTCCAACATAACTGGTGAGAGCCTCCCTCTGGGGATCAGACATTGCCTGCTGCAGGGAAATCTCCCCTCTCGCCGCCTTTTCATCCAGTTCTACGGCATAGACATGCTCGCTGTTGACCTGCATCAGGGTTTCATTACGGTATAAATAGATACGGCTGTCTCCCACTGAAATCCAGTCAAAGTATCTATCCCTCACCACCACCGCCACAAGAGTGGTGCCGCCCCGGCCGATCCCGGCCGATCCCAGATAACGGTTCACCTGTTCAACCGCGGCCTGCAGCATATAAAGCAAAAATTGGGACATGGTACCTGTTACAGGTTTCGCGTGAAAATACTGCATCATAGCCACTACGGCCCTGGAACTGATCTCCGCCCCGTCCTCCAGACCGCCCATTCCATCCGCCACTACCGCCAGGATTCCTTTTTCCCGGAAAAGCTTTGGATTCTTCCACTCAGAAACTCCGAAGGAATCCTGCTGGCTTTCCCGATTTCCGACGTTATGGACGCTGGCAATGCGTACTGGCGATTCTTTCGCCGTCTGCGGTTCGTCTTCCCCGGATTCCTGTCCTGTCTGCTTTGTCTGCGCTTCCGTTTTCACCTTTATTTCCTCTTTTCCCGCCTTTGAATGCCGCAGAATATACCAGAGCAGGATTCCGGCGGCCAATACACAGACGATACCTGCCAGGATCCAGGGGGAAACCTGGAGAACCATCCTCAGGGTTTCCCCCTGCTGCTCCTCTGACGGCAAAATACTCGGGAGATCTGTCTGGGGTTCCTGGGTCTCCTCCGTCTCTTTCGTCTCGTCCGTCCCTTCGGTTCCCTGTTCCTCGTCGGCTTCTGCCGTCGTTTCCACTGTTCCCTGTTCCTCGTCGGCCTCTGCCGTCGTTTCCACCGTTCCCCGTTCCTCTTCGGCCTCTTCCGTTGTTTCCCCGGTCAGATCCTCCCTTACCGTTTCTTCCGCTGAAACACCCGGTTCCGTTCCGGCGGCGGATACCCGGATCATTGCTCCGCTCCCCGCCGTTCCTCCAAGCAGCAGACAGCACAACAGGAAACAAAACAATCTGCCTCTTTTCGATTTATTTGTCTTCACCCTTTTCTTCATCCTTCCAAGAAAACTTTTCCCCGCAAAGAGGAACAAAAATAAATTCAGATCGTCCGATTTCCAGCCTGTCATAAATCTTGATCTCCACAGTATTCAACAATGCCTTTCCATTTACCCTGACGATTCCACGGCCGCCTGCAGGACCAAAATAAAATACCTCGTCCCTGGTATCAAAGCCTACCACGGCATGGTTCTCCTTGGATATCGTATCGTCATGTACGCAGACATCCATTCTTTCACTGCGGCCAATATAGTTATAATCGGAATGAAGGCGAAAATCTTTCCCCTTATCCGGTCCTTTACGGCACACCAGCCAGCCCACCACTGGATCCATTCCCAACTCTTCCTTGATCACGGCCACGGTCCTGCTGCCCTGACCCATCTGGCTTGAATTTTCCTGCATTTCCTCAAACTGAGGAAACGCATCGCCTACCAGGGGCACAGTCCTGTTGGCGTTCTGAAATCCTCCCGCCCCTCCTGCAAAGGAATCTCCGTTGTTCATAGCCATGGCGGCTCCGTCTCCATTTCCATCAAACAGGGGCCTGGTAAAGTTCTCCGACATCCCGCTGGCATCCGCCTTGCAATAAGGACACTCCGAATAAATTGAGGCATCATAATAGTGCCTTCCGCTGCTGCATTGCTTCATTTCCATGATTCATTTCCTCCATTATTTTTTTTCTATGCTAAACATATTTTCAGCTCCGGCAAGATAAAAACGATCTCCCGCCTGAAGCGAATAGCTCCTGCCCGGTTCCAGCCGTTCCCCATTCTCCAGATAGGTTCCGTAGCTGGAATTCAGATCACATAAGGTAACTTTCTCCTCTTCCGCACTGATTAAACAATGCTTCCTGCTGATACCGGAAGTGTTTTCCGGGAATACCAGGTTACATACCCGGGAATCTCTCCCGATGGTAAGTTCCCCCTTAAAAGGAAGACTCATGCCCTGAAAATGTCCGCCCCTTCCCTTCAATACATAAACTGCCGCGCCCTGTGTTCCGCTTCCCTTCTTCACATAGCCCTTTTTATTTTTATACAGATAATAGAGCCCTCCCAGCCCCCCGATCCCCACCAGGATCATCCAATAGTCCTTTTGAAGTTCGAACTGAAAAGGCTGGGGATTGGAATCCCGGGTTTCCTCCAGAAGGAGGGACGGCGAATAGAACTGATTTTCGTTGATCAGAACGCCAATGGCATAACTGGTGCCGTTTTCTACTACAACCCCGCCGTACAACGCCGACGGCTGTTCCTTTGTCAGTTCTCCTCCGATGGCGGCCGAATCTTGTTCCTCCTGATAAAACGTGTTTATTTCACTCGCTAAACTATAAAATACATACCCTTCCTCCTGATCTTCACTGGCCGCAGTCCCGATAACAACAATCTCGGCGCCTTTTTCCACGCCTTCAAGAGATTTTACGGGGAAGATCATCAGATTGTCCGGTATCTGCTCCATTTGCAATAAAACGGCATATTTGCCTGCATAATAAAGGGAAGCGTATGTCAATATATCCGTCCCATAACAAACAACAATATCTCTATAATCGCTTTCCTTAAAAGGATTCAGCCAGCTGCAAAGGAATATATCTCCCGTATCCGGATCTTTCAGTGCGAAAGCGGAAGTTGTCCCAACCATCACCCCATCCGCATCATACAGACAAAGACGCACCGCATAGATTGTGTCCGTCCCTTCAGAAGCATCCGCTGTCCTCCCGTTTCCCATCCACAGCAGCAGGATCAGAACACAGCACAAAACTGCTGTAAGGCATCTCTTTCCTTTTTCTTTCATTACACGATCCTCCCATTCCTTTTTCGGTTTCTTATTGATAAATCCGGTACTCCCTGTTCCCGATCAAAATCCTGTCACCCAGATTCACCATCTCTGTCCTGTTGATCCTGATCCCATTCAAATAGGTTCCATTGACAGAATGATTGTCTCTGATCGTCAGCCTCCCATTACTGTAGGAGAGGATACAATGACAGGCCGACAGGGTCGGATCGTCGCTGATCGCCAGATCTGACTTGGTCGCCTCCCTGCCGATGCGGAATTCTTTTCCCACTGTAATCTGATAAGGGGTTCTCCTGTTCACCGTACCCTGACGTCCCATCTCGATCATTTTCAGGACGATCACGGCTTCCGCCGGTCTGACAGGCTGCAGTTTCTGTGCTGATTCCTGTGCCTGTTCCTGTACCGGTTCCTGCTGCGGCTGTGCCTCCGTAACGGCCTGGTCGGATGTCGTTTCCGGAACAGGCTGGGTTTCCAGGGGATCGGCGCTGCCGGGCGATTTCGCTTTCTTCTTCCTATTCCACAGGACCAGGATCAAAATCAGGATCAATGCCACGGCTGCAGCGCCTGCCAAAGCCGCTATCTTCATCAGATCAAAGGGTACCGTTTCCTGGTCTTCTGTTCCTTCCTGATCCTGTAATCCTTCCTCCGGTTCCGTCTCAGAGGAGGCTGTTTCCTCCGTCTGTTCCTCCGTCTGTTCCTCCGACGGCTCCTTCTGTTCTGGCAGCATGCCTTCTTCCAGCTTGCTTCCCGGCAGATAAAGACCCGAAACACCCCTGCTGCCTCCGGCCAGAACGGTTTCCACCTCCAGCCAGATCTGGCCGCTCCCTTGGTATCCGCTCAGGTCTGCCTGAATAACCAGGATGGAATCCACAGCATTTACAATGATATCCGCCATATCCTCCCCCGACAGTTCCTCCAGGATCGGGACCATGGCCACGCCTTCCGGATTCATTCTGGCAAAACTGCCGAACTGCTTGGATATCTCGTCCTCCCCTTTCCGGGGTTTCGACTGCAGAATTGAAACCGTAAAGGTTGGAATGTTGGCTTCCTCCACAGCTTTGAGCGCTTCCTCCCTGGTAATGCCGGTGCGAAAATCATCCTCTCCATCCGAGAATACCACAAGACAACTCTGAACGCTTCCGTCATCCTGTTCCTGCAGATATTTGATGGAATCCACGATCCCGGCATATAGATTGGTATCCTTCCTGGTCCGTTCCAGCTTTCCTGCCGCCTCCGGCAGATCTTCCGCCCGAAGCCACCCACTGAAACTTACCGCATCCGATACTGTGGCGATGCAGATCTGATCCTGCTCCTTAAGCCTGTCCGACAGTCCCAGCAGCACCTGTTTTATCTCTTCCAGGCCCGCATCCTTAATGGTTCCGGATACATCCACCAGACAGAGATAATTTATTCCGCGCCCCGTTTCGCCCAGCCGTTCCACACTCTTCACCGACAACGGGATCCCGCCGGCAGTGACCCTGACCTGTTCCGGCAGTTCCTGATCCATGCCTCCGCTCTGCCCCACATAAAGAGTCAGGAGCCCTTCCTGTGCCTGATAACGCTCTGCCTCTATTTCATAGATATCGGCCGCCCATACATTCCTGCAGCACAGGATACTGATCAGCATACCGGCCGCAGCTGCTATTCCAAACCTTTTCCCCATATTCCGCCCTTTTCCTTTCCTAAAACAATTTATCATCTCTGTCCGTGTCCGCCTCCCGGCATTTAAGCTTCCTGTCATTTAAACAACCAGACACAATTGATTGCGTCCTACCAGGATCAGGTCCCCGTTTTTTATGGGATACCAGTATCCCGGCATGATCCTTGACCCGTTTACAGAAGTTCCGTAGGTAGAATTCAGATCCATAACAAAAACGCTGTCTCCCTCTAAGATAAACTGACAATGGAGCCTGCTGACCCCCGCTTCCTCCTGGGGAAAGGCGATCTGACATTCTGCATCCCTGCCAACCACCGTTTTCTCTTCCAGGAAAAATTCTTTTCCCTGATATCTCCCCGAAATCCCTTTTAACCGGGGACCTGTCCTCTTTCCCATTCCCAAAAGATCTCCGCGAAAGGAAGCGACATCCTGATATCGCTGGTCTGTCTGCAGCTTTAGACTTTTCATCAGGGCTTTTTCCACATTGGAAGGAAGCTGGATCGGAAATTCACCCAAAGGAACGAGTTTATCGTCCACCACTCTTTCCGACGCGTCCGGGGGACACACCCCCGTCAGACAATTGTAAATGGTAGCGGACAGAGCATAAATATCGCTCCAGGGTCCCTGGTTTCCATGATATAAATATTGTTCCGGGGGCGTATAGCCCATTTTTAAAATAATGGATTTGCTGGCATGGGATAAATATCCCTTTGCCGCCCCGAAATCAATGAGCTTTGCCGTATCCCTGCCGGTGATATATATGTTTTCCGGACTGATATCCCGGTGGATGATCCCGTCCTTGTGAACCTTTTCCAAAATATCCAGGATCGGTACCACGAAGCATTCCAGGTTTTCCCAGGAAACCTTTCCTCCCCTGGCAAGCACATAATGATGCAGATCTTCACCCTGCAGGTACTCCATCACATAATAGGAAGTATGATTCTCCCGAAAGATCTGGCTCACCTGCACGATATTGGGATTCCCGCGATATCGATAGATGATTCGCGCTTCCTGCTCAAACCGTTCCATTCCCCACTCATACCAACGGGAATCACTCTCTGATTTTAAGGAAAGCCCGTCAGCCTGCCTGGATGCCAGACTTAGCGGCATATATTCCTTGATGGCTGCCCGGCTTTGGCCAAGGATATCATATGCCGCATAAGTAATTCCAAAACCTCCGGCTCCCAATATGGAGCCCACCAAATATCGTCCATGAAGTATTGTTTTCAGAGGAAGCGCATGGGCGGCCCTGGGCTCCGGGAACCGGGCGCCGCACACCTGGCATGTCCCGGCTTTTACTGTACCTTTCATACACCTCATACATAAGGAGTCAATATCCATTGCCGTTCTTCCTTTTATGTCATCCGCCGCCTTGGCTGTAAGAGAAAGCCTCTTGTCGTTTTTTTCTGCCTGTCGGTTATTTTCTTAAAGATTACCATATCCGATCCGGCTTTCGTCCAAGTCGTTTCCAGTCGAATCATGGGCTTATTGCATTGAAATTGACGTATTTCGCGTTTTATGTCCCTTTTCCATAAAAAAACCGGAAACCCTTTCGGTTTCCGGTAAATAAAGTTCTTTTCGAAGTTCTTCTCGTCTTTTTAAAGTTTTTCCCCAAAATAGCTTTTGTAGCCTTCTCCGTAAATCTCCGTGGCGCTGGAGATGATCATGAAGGCTGCCGGATCCTGCTCCCGGACAATGGCCTCCACCTTGGGAGCCAGATGTTTTTTGAAGGCGCAGAGGATCACGTCCTTTTCCTCCCTGCTGTAGCCGCCCCTTCCCTTGATAAAAGTAACCCCAACGTCCAGGTCTTCCAACAGTCTTTTGTT
This sequence comes from uncultured Acetatifactor sp., assembly GCA_947589075.1. Taxonomy (GTDB): domain Bacteria; phylum Bacillota; class Clostridia; order Lachnospirales; family Lachnospiraceae; genus Acetatifactor. The sequence continues at coordinate 4,615 of CANQBS010000022.1, read as the reverse complement.
GATAGATTGAGCCCGGTCGCTGATGACAAAGACCAGTTTGGCTTCGTCCTGTCCGTAAAGAACCAGATCCAGGATCCTGGAGATGAGGAACACGGTAAATCCGGCATAAATCGCCTTTTCCACATCTTTCAGCACGAAAGCGGATGCCGTTACGATCATCGCATCCGTGATCAGGAAGATCATTCCCGTCCTTAAATAGGGAATTTTCAGCCGGATCACCTTAATGATGATATCTGTCCCGCCGGAGGTGGCGCCGGCTTTAAAGATGAAGCCCATCCCCACCGCAGCCAGGGCGCTTCCCGCAAGGGACGCCAGGAAAGGGTCTGAGGTTACGGCTCCCAGGGGAGCCAGCAGGTTGGTAAAAAAAGAGATCAGCACCGTGCAGTACAGAGTGGATATGATAAAGCGGATGCCGAACTTCCAGATCCCCAACAGAAGGATCGGAATATTCACGATCATGATCCAGGTACCTGTTTCAATGGAAGTCAGTCTGTTCAATATAATGGAGATACCTGTCACTCCGCCTGGAGCGAGTGAATTGGGATCCAGGAAGAGCGCTACCGCGGCCGCATAAAGAAAGCTTGCGATCGTTATGATAAAATAATCGACTGCCTGCTGTTTCCATGACTTCTTATGAATGGTTTCCAGTTCCAGCTCTTTTTCACTCTTTGCCATAACCTTATGCCTGCAGCTCCCATCCTGTTTATTTTACCTGCCTGATCATATACCCCTCTTCCCGTCTGTCCCTCTATTTCATCGGCGGATCAGATATTCGTTCTCACCAGCTTGGGTCTGTATCCTCCTTTTTCCAGGGCCGTCATGATCTGCGCCTTGTGCTCTGTTCCGAAGGCCTCCAAGGTGATCCGCAGCTCCACCGCCGCGTTGCGGTTGGTGGAAATAAACTGGTTATGCTCCAGCTTGATCACATTCCCGTTTTCGGCCGCGATAATGCCGGAAACCTTATGCAGTTCGCCGGGCTTATCCGGAAGCAGCACGGATATGGTAAAGATCCTGTCGCGGAAGATCAGTCCCTGCTGAACCACAGAGGACATGGTGATCACATCCATATTGCCTCCGCTTAAAATGGAAACGATCCTCTTGTCCTTTACGGGAAGATGGCTCAGGGCGGCCACCGTCAGCAGGCCGGAATTTTCCACGATCATCTTATGATTTTCCACCATGTCCAGGAAGGACACCACCAGCTCTTCGTCCTCCACAGTGATGATATCGTCCAGATCCTCCTGCAGATAAGGGAACAGAAGGGAACCCGGGGTCTTGACTGCCGTGCCGTCCGCAATGGTATTCACCTTGGGGAGGGTGACAACCTTCCCTGCCTTTAAGGATTCCTGCATACAATTTGCCCCGGCAGGCTCTACGCCCACCACCTTGATCTTGGGATTCAGAAGCTTTGCCAGCACGGCGATTCCGGTAGCCAGCCCGCCTCCGCCGATGGGTACCAGGATATAATCCACCAGGGGAAGCTCCTTGAAAATCTCCATGGCGATGGTTCCCTGTCCCGTGGCTACCGTCAGATCATCAAAGGGATGAATAAAGGTATATCCGTGCTCCTCTGCCAGCTCGTATGCCTTGGCGCAGGCCTCGTCATAGACATCTCCGTACAAGATCACTTCCGCTCCATAGCTCTTGGTGCGGTTCACCTTCATAAGAGGCGTGGTGGTAGGCATCACGATCACAGCCTTGGCTCCGTAGCATTTCGCGGCATATGCCACGCCCTGGGCGTGATTGCCGGCTGAAGCGGTGATCAATCCCTTCGAGCGTTCTTCGTCAGTAAGGGTGCTCATCTTATAATAGGCTCCCCTAACCTTATAAGCGCCGGTAAACTGCATGTTTTCTGGCTTTAAATATACTCTGTTCCCTGTCTTGGCGCTCAGATAGTCGCTATAGACCAGCTTTGTTTCCGAAGTGCATTTTTTTACCACCTCAGAAGCCTCTTCGAATTTCTCCAAAGTCAACATCTGTTCATCCATTTTCATTTTAACCTCATTTCTTTGCTTTATTCTTCCCTGATATCAAACAACGCATTGACGAAATCATCCGAATTAAATTTCTGCAGATCCTCAATGGTCTCTCCGACGCCGATATACTTCACCGGAACCTTCAGTTCCGACTGGATGGCAACTGCAATGCCGCCTTTTGCCGTACCGTCCATTTTAGTCAGGATGATCCCGGTCAGCTTCGCTACCTGGCCGAACTCCCTGGCCTGCACCAGAGCGTTCTGCCCGGTGGTCCCGTCCAGAACGATAAGGTTCTCTCTGTGGGCATTGGGATATTCTTTATCAATGATCCGGTTCATCTTGCGCAGCTCTTCCATGAGATTCTTTTTATTGTGAAGCCTTCCCGCAGTATCCACCAGCAGCACATCCACATGCCGTGCCTTGGCGGCGTTTACCGCATCATAGACCACGCTGGCCGGATCCGCCCCCTCAACGCCTCCGATCATGGGTACGTCCGCGCGCCTGGCCCATTCAGCCAGCTGATCTCCCGCCGCGGCCCGAAAGGTATCCGCCGCAGCGATCAGCACATTCCTCCCGTTTTCTTTCAGCTTTCCCGCAAGCTTGCCAACGGAAGTGGTCTTACCCACTCCGTTTACGCCGATCACCATGATGACGGACTGCTCCTTTTCAAAATCATAAGCGGTTTCGTCCACATGCATCTGCTCCTTGATCCCGTCGATCAGAAGCTGTTTGCATTCAGACGGCTCTTTCAGATGCAGCTCCCTGACCTGTTTTTTCAGGCGTTCCATGATGGCAGTGGTGGCATTCACGCCGATATCTCCCAGGATGAGGATTTCTTCCAGTTCCTCATAAAATTCATCGTCAATGGCTGAAAATCCGCTGAAAACAGCGTCGATCCCCCTGACAATATTTTCTCTTGTCTTCGTCAGACCGGCCTTCAGTCTGGCAAAAAATCCCTTTTTATCCTCTCCCATGCACCGCTTCTCCCTTCCAGGCTATTGCTCCTGTCCTATTTCATTCTCCGTTGATCAGTCAAAGTCTTAATCATCCAGTTCCTTATCGATGAGGTTCACGCTCACCAGGGCGGAAACGCCCTTTTCCTGCATGGTGATGCCGTATAATCTGTCTACCTGCTCCATGGTTCCCCTTCGGTGGGTGATCACGATAAACTGGGTATTCTTCGTGAGCTTGTGCAGATATCTGGCAAATCTCCCCACATTGGATTCATCCAGGGCCGCTTCGATCTCATCCAGAAGACAGAAAGGGGAGGGCTTCAGATTCTGAATGGCAAACAACAGCGCGATGGCTGTCAGGGCTTTCTCTCCTCCGGAAAGCTGCATCATATTCTGGAGCTTCTTGCCCGGCGGCTGAGCGATAATGCGGATGCCTGCCTCCAGGATATCCTCGTCCTCTATCAGTTCCAGGGTTCCCTTTCCGCCCCCGAAAAGCTCTTTAAATACCTTATCAAATTCCCGTCCGATGCTGGCGAATTTTTCCGTGAACTGTTTCCGCATGGCGCTGTCCAGCTCCTGAATGATCCCCTCCAGGGTCTTCTGGGCTTCCACCAGATCGTCGTGCTGGGTCTTTAAAAAGGTATAACGCTCCATCAGGCTGCGATAGTCCTCAATGGCGTTGACATTCACATTTCCCAGCTTTTTGATCTGCTCTTTCAGGGAAGAAATCTCCTTCTTCATTGATCCCAGATCGGACAGGTCCTCCCTGCGGAGGCTGACAGCATCCGTGAGAGTGATCTCATATTCCTCCCACATGTAATTGATCTGGCTTTCTATGGATTCCTCCAGCTTTTCCTTCTGGGCATTCAGCCGGTAAACCTCCTTATCCAGCACGGATTTGCGCTCAGCCAGCTCCTCCCTGGTCTGGAAAAAGCTCTTTTGCCTGGACGAGAATTCCTCTTTCCGGGCAATATTTTCCTTCAGCTTTATCTCGGCCTGCTCCTTCTCCCCTTCGGAAACCTGGATCGACTCTTCCAGTTCATGGATCGTCTTTTTCTTCTGCTCCGCCTGCAGGGCATTATCTTCCAGGGCTGTCCTGATCTCGGACAATTCCTCTTCGGACCTTGCCAGTTCCCCAAGGATACGCTCCACATTCGTCTGATGGAACTGGGCCGTCTGCCGCGCAGTCTCGGCCTTGCGCTCCCATTCGTTTACCTGGGCTGAAAGGGTAAGCTCTTCTTCCTTTTTTTCCTCCAGTTCCTTTTGAAAAACGGCGATCTGCTCATTCGTATTCTTCTCTGCGTCTTCACTGTCAGACAGTTCCTGACGGACATTTTCCCTGCCGGTCCGGATCTGTGCAAGCTGGTTCTCCAATTCTTCCCGCTCAGCCCCAAGGCTGCGGAAATCCTCTTCCGCCTCCTCCATCCGTTCCCTCGCCTGGATGATATTCAGACGGGCGGTATTCTGTTCGATGGATTTTTTCTGGATCTGAGCCTTGACAGTCTCCAATTCCATACGCATCCGGTTTCTTTCCGCTTTGGTATCTGTAATATCCTGGTTGATCCGGTCAACCTCAGAAAGCAGCTCCTTTACATGCTGCTCCAGCTCTTCTATCTCCCTGCGCCTTCCCAGAAGATTGCTGCTGTTCTTATAGGCGCCGCCGCTGATAGCGCCCCCGGGAACCAA
>CANQBS010000021.1 GCA_947589075.1 uncultured Acetatifactor sp. | reverse complement strand
ATCGCAGAAGCCCCAGTAGCCGTATACCGAGCCGTCGTCATCGACGAATACGGCGGGGTCGAAGCCGAAGGGTCCTTCGGTCTCGGTGGTGCTGTTGTATCTCCAGTTCACGACCTCAAAAGGTCCGTCGGGGCGGTCGGATTTGCAGACCATCGAGCCGCGACCCCAAGCCTGATTATTCGGGTAGAGATAATATGTTTTCTTGCCGTCTTTTTCTACGAGAGCGACGTCGGGGGCATATAAAGTATCAGCCGAGCCGTTGACAATCGACTCAAATATAACGCCGTCCTTGCGCCAGTCGGAAAGGTCTTCGACCGGAGCTGACCATACGACGAGGTCTTTTCCGCAGTATTCTGTTTTCAGCATATCGTGTGAGCCGTAGATATAAACGCGGTATTTTCCCGGATTATCCGGGTCTTCAAAGACATAGGGCTCGCCGTCGGGGATATACTCCCAGAGCGGCAGATAGGGGTTGCCTTGATATTCCGTGTCGTAGTTCACGACGGCGCTGAGGTTTGATCTGTCCATAGCGGAACCTCCGTTTACGTTGGTTTTCGCGCAGCCGAAAAGCGAAAGCGACATCGCCGAGATCAACAATATTACCTCCGCTCTGATTGCTTGATAATGAAATTATATAATATGGCCGACTGACAGTCAACGGATTTAGTGCCGAAATTTTTCAAATCGTGCGAAGTCAGCGCCTATAACCGTTGCAATGTCTTTAAAATGTTGTCGCAAAAGTATCAGGCAGAACAGCAAGAGTTAGTCGAAAAGATTGACAAGCTCAAAGCCGAGCTTGCGTCTGAAAAACAGACCGCTGGCGATGCTGAAAAATGGATTGCCCTAATCAAGCAATACTCCGACTCCACGGAACTGACTGCTGAAATGCTCAATACTCTCATTGAAAAAATTGTTGTTCATGAGGCAGTCAAAGATTCCAACGGCACCAGAACCCAAGAAATTGAAATATTTTACCGATTCGTAGGTAAAATTGATTAAAATGCAAGCTCGCGTCTTTAAGTTTGTTAAACGGGAGAGCCCCAGCGCCCCCAACTGTCCCAGCCAGAGCATAGTGGTCACAGCCGCCAGAGCCCGCCACCTGGCGAAGAAGTATCGGGAGAAACTGCCACAGCGCAGCAAAAGGGTCTCCGGCTCGTCCTCCATAAGCCCCCCGCACAGGAACAGAAGCGCAGGCAGCACGGCGAACAGGGCATAATATTGGTCGTTCAGCACCGCCAGTACATGGAGTGTCAGCGCAGGCGGTCCGCCGGTGCGCCCGCTGAGGCCGAAAAGCAGGGAGATGCCCCAAGGAAGCAGGAACTTCCCCGCCCCAATCTGCCGGAATATGCGGCGGGTCATAGCGGATACACCGTCCTCCCTTTCAGTTTCTTGAAATAGAGAGCGGTCAAACCGGTCACCGCGCACAGCAGCAGCGGCCCCACAAAGAATGACCCGGCGGTCAGATTTGTGTTGAAAATCGTGGTGGGCTCAAAAGCGGTGATGAAGCGGTATTCCTCCAAGCGCAGAACGGAGAGGGTAAAGTTCTCCAGAATCAGATACACGAAGGGCGCGGTGAGAACCACGAAAAGGTTGGAACTGTACATCGCCAGCACAAAGCCCAAGGTCATGGTCAGCACCCCGAGCAGACCCTTCCACAGGGAAAGCAGGAACAGATAGACCAGGGGGTACGCCATGTAAAGTGTCCGAAATACATGGGAATAATCGGAGGATACTCCCGGATTCAATTCACTGTAAGGAGCCAGGTACAAGGCGCTCAGGCCGGAGAGCGCGTATGGCACAAAGAGCAGGGCGAATGCGGACAGGGCGCAGGCGAGCCACTTGACCGTTAAATACCGGCCTTTTGATACCCTGGGCAGAGTGTAGACGATGAAGCGGTCCCGGCGCTCATAGTAAAGCTGCCAGCACACCGGTATCGTCACAAACAGGGGAAACAGCAGTCCAATGAATTCCGTGCCGATCTCCCACTTGTCCAGGACATAGCGCAGGGTGTAGTCACGGAACAGAGTACAGCAGAGGATGCAGGTAACCGCCGTCAGCACAGCCATTGCCGCCAGCATCGGTTTTGAAAGCTTTTTCAGTTCCAGCAGGAGCATCCGTCTCATAGGTATCACATCCTTTCGGTGGATAGTTTACCGAAAAAATCTGCCCACTGCAAGGCTTTGGGAATGAAACGGCGGTTTTAGGGAATGAAATTCCCAAAACCGCCGTTTTTCTTACAGAATCGTTTTTTACAGAATCGTTTCTTACAGAATCGTTTTTTTACAGGAGGATGGCTCCAATGGTCAGGTAATTTTGTCCGTCCATGTCCTCATTGCGCACCACCAGCCGTCCGCCCCGGCGCTCCACCATCTGCCGGACATTAAAAAGACCGTAGCCCCGTCCCCGTTCCGCCTTGGTGCTCCAGCCCCGGCGGAACATCTCCGCCAGTTCTGTGTTGGACTTGGGCGGGCAGGGATTGGATACTGTGAAACGAAGGGCGCCGTCCTGGTCCTTCGAGCGGAGGCAGATTATGTCATCCGGCGCGGAGGCTTCCAGGGCGTTGTCCAACAGTACGCCGATGATCTCCACCCAATCGCTTTCCGGAAGAGAGCGGCGGAGAAAGGAGCCGGAGAGGTCGATTTCCACTTTGATGTGCCGTAACTCGGCCTGCTTGATTTTGCCGAACAGCATCCCGCTGATGACTTTGCTGTCGCATTTTAGAAGCTCCCGGTCCGCCCGGTCTAAGGCGATTCCGTCTGTCAGGACGGCCACCGCCCGCTGTGCGTCCTCCAGGCTGTCCGCCGCAGAAACCGCGGCGGATATCGCCATCATTCGGTTGTTAAATTCATGCTGCCGCGCCCGCACAGATTCCACCAGTTCCTCCACCATGGGAAGGTACTGCTCCAGCAGGCGGGTATGCTGCTGTTCTCGGATACGGCGCTGTTCCCAAAGAAACAGCCCGCCGTCCAGTATGAGCAGGGCCGCCAGCAGCGCAGCCGCGCCCATCCGCAATCCTTTTCGCCCCATCTGGAACTGCCACAGCAGGAGCAGAACCGACAGGGTGGCACAGGATGCGGACTCCACAGCAATGTCTCCCTCCTCCAGCCGCTCCCGCAGCCATGCGAACAGACCGGATGCCGCCAGCATTGCCCAGAGGAGCAGGGAAAGCAGCCGGACACCGCAGACCGCCGCGGTTCCTTCCTTCAGTTCCATGACCGCCAGCGGCATCAGGCAGCTCTCCCGCAGAAGCAAATAGAGGGCAAATTGCGCCATGGTGCCCCAGAAAATGTGCCCTTCCCCGGCCCGGAACCACCCGCTGTTCACAGGCAGCGTCGGCACCAGCAGAAGTAAGTACCGCCGCCAGCAGATGGTTTACCGGCAAAAGAATGTAATCCATGGGGTTGTCACTGTTACAGAAGCATATCCGCAGTACGCAGCACAGTGCCGCGTAAACCAGCGGCAAAAGCAGGTCCCATCTGCCCCGCTTTCTTCCAAAGAGACCCAGACCGCAGAGGGATAAGAGCAGTCCGTCCAACAGACACTGCGCAAAAAGACCGCCCATCGTTACAACATCTCCCTGAGATTTCCCTGGTACTTCTCCCCGACCGGGATGGAATCCGGGCAATCCCGCAGCCACAGCAGCCACTGTTGCTTGTCCACCTTCTCCAAGCGGGCAGGGTTGATCAGGTAGCTTTTGTGGCACTGGATCAGCCCTACCGGTCCAGCCAGTTCCAAAAACCTGGTCAGGGAGTACCCGGATACCTGGTCCGCCAGCACCCTCCCCGCCGCAAGGGAGTGGATAACCGCCCGCTTGCCGAAGGATTCGATGTAGAGAATGTTTTTCAGATCATACTCAAAGAGGAACTGCCTCTGTTCCACCCGCAGCACGCTGGGCCGCATCTCCATCCGTCGGCCCAACTCCAGCGCGGACGTGACGGCGGTGCAAAACTGCTTCTCTGTAAAGGGTTTCACCAGAAAGTCATAGCACTTGATCTCACGATAGGCGGACAGCTCCTCCCCGGCCAACTCCGTGGTAAAGAGAATGGGGGTGAAGCGGTACTCCGGCATGGCGCGGATCTGCCTTGCAAGCTCCGTCCCGTGGTAGTCCGGGAGCTGGATATCCAGGATGAACAAATCTGCCCGGTGCGTCCGCGCCCATACAAAAGCCCCAGTGGCAGAAGAAAAAGCGACACATTGACAATCCGCGCAAAATCGATCCACATATTGTTTGATCAGCTTTGATGCCGATTCTTCATCTTCGACTAATAAAATCTGTCTCACGTTGACATCACACAATCTTTTTTTGTTCTCCCGTTTTATCCTTTCATAATCCGTGGTTTCACCTCCTGAATCCAAATATATTTTGCAGCAAACCAAAGATTTTTACAAGCAAACCATAGTTTTATATGATTAATATAGAGACAGTGGTTTCTTTGTTCAGCCAGACAAAAGGGCGGCCTCATGTCAATGCACAAGGCCACCTTTGTATTTCGATATTTTGTTTTTGGGGGAAAGTATGTCAGCCGGGCAAACGAGATTTTTTTAAATTTGTATTGTGTTCAACACCTTCGAAATACTGTCGTGAAAGACCAGGTCGGCCTTTCCCTCCATCTTTGTCCTGCCCTTATTGATGATCACCAGATATTTTCCATGATACATATGCGCCAGCTGTGCGGCCGAGCCAACTTCCAGGGAGGTGCCGCCGATCACCAGCAGGTCGGCATACCGGATCAGCGCCACCGCCTCCTCATAGGCCCGCTGAGGCAGCAGTTCCCCGTATAGGGTGACGTCCGGGCGCACCATCTTTCCGCACTTCGGGCAGTGCGGGATCTCTTCAGCGTTCTCAAATACATAATCCTTCCCGTACTCCGCATGGCAGCTCACGCAGTAACTCCGAAGAGCGCTTCCATGAATCTCCCATACGTTTCTGCTGCCTGCTTTCTGATGAAGCCCGTCTATGTTCTGGGTGATCACCCCGTCCAGCTTCCCTCTGCGCTCCATTTCGGCCAGCTTTTTGTGCGCATCGTTCGGCTGAACGCCCCGGCAGTCAAGATTTCGCCGGAAGTAATCGAAAAACACCGCCGGCCTCCTGTCCAGGCAATCGCAGCTTAAGAGATACTCCGGCTTGTAACGGCTGAAGCGTCCGTCCTTTTGGTGATAGAGTCCATTCTTGCTCCGAAAATCCGGTATCCCGCTCTCCGTCGATACACCGGCCCCCGCCAAGGAAAACGATATGTTCCGCATCCTCTATCATTTCGTTCAGGGCATTCACCTTCTGTTCCTCATTCAGTGAGCGGAAATATTTCTGCTTTTCCCGCTGCGATACAAAATCCCGCAACATCATTTTCACCCGCCTGTCCGCGCCTTCGCCTGCTTGTCGTTATCAACTTAGCAAAAAAACTTTGCGTTCTTAGACTGTCAAGGCTCTGGGCAATCTCACATGCCGTCACTTCATAAATCTGTCAAAAACATTTTTGCAATACTGCTTAGTCCAAAGCGGTCAGCGACATTTTCAAGACCTAATTTGATTTCATCTCTGCTGAAGTCATTTGCTTCTAAAAAATCGTCTGTTTTGTCATTCAAATAGGAATAAAATAACAGTGCGATTTCTAAACCATTCACATCTGTATCGCTGATTAAATCATATAATCTATTTTCCGCTTCATTGATTTTACCCTCGTCAACCATGTCTAACAGGTTTTCCAATGTTTCCTTTTCTTCCTTGTTTTCCAACAATTCAACTGTCGGTGACTCCGTATCAATATGAAATACTAGCTTTAAAATAGCCCGCACCATCTCTTTAATGAGCCTCATTACATAATCTTGCTCAAACACAATATTTCTCCTTTCTGCTTTTTATTTGCAGAAAGGTTTTAATCGTCCATGCGAACCTTTAATGTAACGATAGTATCTCCTCGCGGAAGTTTCCTTAAATTAGCGCAAAAGCCAATGCAGACAACTGTTATCAGAAGTTCAAACCAAATATTGAGAATGTTTATGCCTTTTGCAGGTTGGACTTTTTCATGGCCTGCATTTTTAATATTGATAATTTCCTGTTCTTTATCTTCGACTATTACATGTGCTGTTACTTCACCAAATAAGCCATGAACATTTATGATCCCACAAGGAAGTATTGCAGCAGATACGGACATTGTAAAAAGCCCAAGGAATAGTCGTAGTATCCAATGCTTGAGAACATCTCGTGTTTCCATGCCTGTCCCTCCTGAGGAATATGCTATTATTCATTATAAGTTCAAAACCTTATTTTGACAAGCAACTCGCCGTTGCTATGGAATAGTGGATGCTGTCAATTAAATTCTTGTTACTTATTATGAAACGCCCGAAATATCACAAGTGTGGGAACACCCAGCGCAGCGGATTCATAAAGGTTTCCTCGCTAATTCTAAGTCCATTGTGTAATACACCGTCATAACGCCGCCGTGGTGATTGATTGCGGAAGAAATACCTTCCAACAGCTTTTTTCTGTCCGAAGCATCGAGCTTTCTGTGGTCGGGGTATGTCCGCAATAACGCCATATATTCGTTCGCCGTGAAATCTTTCGTCGTATAGTAGAGTGAATGCTTCACGTCGACAAAACCGTAGGAAAGCGCTTTTTCGGCTAACTTTTTTGCGTCTGCTTCACAAAAGGCGGCGGGCGGGTTCTCCGTGCACATATATCGGCGGTAAAGCGCCTGTATTTCCTCCGTCAAGGCGCTGCGCCCCTGATCTGCCCCGGCATGATAGGCAAAGCGGGCAAAAGCGCCGCCGGGTTTTAAGAGCCGAAAAACTTTGGTGTATCCATATTCTTCCGGGATCCAATGAAATGCAGTCGCAGCATAAATCAAGTCAAAAGAATCGTCGGCGCAGACAAAATCCTGCAGGGTCTGACCACATAAAGTGAAGCTTTTATCATTCTGAAACCGTTCCCGTGCCAAATCAGCAAGCCGCTCTCCCGGCTCAATGCCGACAAACCGGCAATGCGTATCCAGTATGGGCTGTGTTGCTTTGCCTGTTCCCACGCCGATTTCCAGCACACAGCTTTCAAAATGGATGGGTTTATAACGGAAAATATCCTCATAGATTTCCGTCACGTATGCAGGACGGCTTTTCTCATAATCCAAAGCGGCACTGTCAAAGGTTGTTTCAAAGGTGGTCATTTTTCAATCTTTTCTCCGAAAAAAAGGATATTAGGTGAGCGGCTCATATCTGTTTCGATAAATACAATACAAGATCATCGTCATTACAGCAATCACCATACGGCTCACAGACCTGATCTTTATACCAGACGCCGCTGCCGTCTGGAATGTATCCTCGCTTGACATACATTCTCTGGGCGCTTCCGTATCCGCTGTGCAGTCCCACTCCGAGGTATACCACGTCAGAAAAAGAAAATGCGATCTGTTCCGCAATGTCCATGAGCTTGCTGCCAATTCCTCTGCGCCTGTATTTTTCCAGAACGCCGAAGTCAACGATTTCCGCATAGCCCCGATTTGCGAACGCGCCACTCTTGGCATCGGGATAAACGTTAACATATCCGGCAACGCTGCCATTCCATTCGGCAACCAATGCGATGGATTTGCCCTCGGTCTGATGCCGTAGCCGCATTTCGTATTTGTCTATTGTCGCATCCCAGCCCTGCGCAATCTCTTCCTCTGTAATGATTTGGGCATCGCTTGGCTGCAAATCCCGAATTACAATTCCATTTTTATCATAATAGACCATTTCCATATCTCCAATTTAGCCTTAAATTTTGGATTTCTGACTATCACCACACCGACGATGTTGTCATTCAAATAGGAATAAAATAATAGTGCGATTTCTAAACTATTTAATCTGTATCGCTGGTCAAATCATATAATCTATTCTCACAAATTTATTTTTCAACGTCTTCATACTCCAAAAATTGTGCCACCGTCATGCATTGAGGATGATTCAATATCCGCATGGTTTCAATCCTTCCTGTAGCGTAATTCGTCTACTAACGCCTGTACATCCTCTTCACTGGAAATTCCCATCGTATCGGCAACATCGGCAAAAGCGGCCTGTGCCCTGCGAATTGCCTGTGCAGATGCATTCCTCACAACAACTTCTCCATCCTGCTTTTGGAAAAAGAGAATTTTATCACCGGATTTGAGGCCAAGCAGACGACGAATTTCTACCGGCACTGTGATTTGACCATTAGCTGAGATTTTTGCTAAATTCATAATTTCCATCCTTTCATTCTTGAAATCTAAAGAAAACTTGAGGTTATTATTATTATATCCCCAAATGGAATGGAAGTAAACACGAATGGGGGAAATTATCTTTCAGGTTTTAATATAGCATAAACGCAGGCATCGGTTATACCTTGATTTGTTTTTTGATAATTTCGCAACGTTCCCTCATACCTCATACCGCATTTTTTCATCACTCCGCCAGAATTTGGGTTGTGCGGATCGTGATATGCTTCCACACGATTTGCTCCCACCTCATCAAAAAGGAAATCAACAACAGCCTTTAGTGCTTCCGATGTTATCCCCTGGTGCCACCATTTTTTCCCGATACAATAGCCGATATGTGCCATAGAAATACTCTCATTCATGCTTACCACAGCAATGCTTCCGATCGGCTCGCCAGTTGTCTTTAAGACAATTGCCCATTGATAATACTTTTCATCGCCGTATTTCTTCACCCAGTCTGTAATTACATATTCACTTATTTCCTGACTTGTATGGGTAGGCCATGATAGAAATTTTGTTACATCCGCATCTGATGCCCAATTTTTATACATTGCCGCAGCATCTTCAATCACAAATCTTCTTAAAATCAATCTTTCGGTTTCTAATCGTTGCGTTCCACAATGTTTCATATAAAAATCCCGCTTTCGTTAACCCTCGATTTTTCTTTGAGTATATCAAAAATATCCACGGTTTTCAACCAAACAAATGCTTGGTGAAGTTTAGGGATAAAAAAAGACCGCTGGTTTTTCACCGGGGAGCGGTTCATCGGTGTGCCAACGGTCAGTCTTTCGGTATTCAGTTGTTGCGTTCTGTTCGGCAAACGGGAATTTAAGTTTGCAGTTCTTCAATTATAATGCACCTTAAAACCGAAATATCTTCGTATGATTGTATATCGTCTAGGTCATAAATTTTTTTCAACGATTTATCAGGGCTACTGTATATATAGACGTTTTCTGTGTCTATGACCAAAACATTGCTATTGCAAACATTTTCATGTACATCACGCTTACCATCTAATATTAGCGTATCCAATCCACAATAAGACTCCAATTGAGCAAATATATCCCGCTCCGCAGAAATGGACAACTTTATCTCGACAGGCAAATATTTATCATTTAGCTTGATGACATTGTCGACGAATGTTGTCTTTGATCGTTTCTTTTTGCATGGACATTCTTTGTAAATGGTTTTTAAATCGCCGAGATATTTCAAAAGTCTGTTCACATAGAATGTTCGAAACTGTGTCTCAAGAAAAAAGCTTCGTCTGTACCTGTTCACGATTTCTATCCAGTTATCATCGCTGATTTTTGATAACGGCATGGGTTCCGCGATTGAATTGAGAAGATAATCTTCGACAACAGTATTTTTTGAAAGTATCAAATTCTTCACGAATTCAAAATCCTCGCCAAACAAAGGCGTGATACTACTCTGTCGCGATATAATTATTTTTTGATTAAATTCCGATATATCGATTGGGGTTTCCAAAAGAAAAATCGAATCAATGGGCGCATAAATATTGCTTTTCCAGTGGTATTCAACATCACTTGGATCATATTCTACCTCACCCGAGATCCTGCCGATTGCGAATATCTTACCTCCGTATATATTATATAATTTTTTTGCGCGGATCAGCGCATTCATCATAAGCCAGAATTCATCGTTTGTATAATTTGAACGTTCAGATAAAAGTTGTTTTCTTAAACGAGCTATTTTTTGAAAAGCAGTTTTTGCGTGCATGAAAAACACAATGTCGTCCTTCTTGCACCATTTTGGCGCAGTCAATGAGTTTATTCTTTTTTCATAATCAAATTCCATTCTATCAAAATCACATCCTAGAAGCGTTTCAAGATTGAACGATCTTGCAAAATCATATACTTCATCGAGCGTTGTTGGAAACGAGACATTCGAAATATAGGACTGTACATAAAACATATACTTAATTCCTCAATTCTTCCTTTTTATAACTCCAGATGCATGCAAGTGATAGAACAGTAGTTTTAACAAGCGATTAACGACGTTCTTCTCGACAAATTGCGATTCGTCGAACAGTCGTCCGCTCGATATTTGGAATTATACCACTCAAATGTGAAGAAATCTACCCTCCTTTAAGACGGTTGATCAAATGGTTCTCAGTCCATGTCGGATAAAAGGCGCTCTGGCGATTTGTCATCGACAGGGCGATTATGCCATCTTACGCCTGCCCGGAATAGCGCGGGTTAGTTTACCGAAGAATAACCTGTCATTGAACTGTCATTTTTGTCTGGTATAATGGTTTTGACTGGTATAATGGAAAAGTGAGAAGATTTATTTTTACCGATGCGCTGTTTCATATTCGACAAGGAGGGCATTTGCCGTGGTGGATTTGTATTATATTGAGGATGATCAGAATATCGCGCTTGCCGTAAAAGAATATTTGGAGGCCAAAAATTATCATGTAACAATCTGTGCAACCCTTGCAGAGGCAAAGCGGCGTATAACAGACAAAGTTCCTGCCTGTGTTTTGTTGGACTGGAATATGCCGGACGGTCGCGGAGATGGTTTATGTCAATGGATCCGCAGTCATTGGAAGGATCTGCCGATTATCTTTTTAACCGTCCGCAGCGACAGTTCGGATATTGTTGCGGGCTTTCAAAGCGGCGCTGATGATTATGTAGTAAAACCCTTTGCGTTAGAAGTATTGTATGCGAGGATTCTTGCGGTACTCCGCAGGACCGGCAACGTGACGGAGCAATATCTTTCTTGCGGCGGAATCGTGATCGATCAAAATCGTCATGCCGTATTTTGCCGCTCGGAAGAAATCTCTCTCAGTATGGCAGAGTATCAACTGCTGTTATATCTCATGCAAAACAAGGGGAAGACGGTCACCAGGGCAAGAATTTTAGAGCAGGTATGGGATGTAAACGGCAGCTATGTGAATGACAACACCTTGACGGTTACGATGAAAAGGCTTCGGGATAAGCTTTCGCAGCCGGCATGCCTGAAAACCATCAGAAGCGTGGGTTACCGCATGGAGGATACGATATGAACAGCCGCAAAACCGTATTTGTCACTTTGGGATTTGGAATATCTGTCAGTTTTATTGCTGCCGCTGTCGCCGCATGGCTGGTCTCCTGTCATTACAGCAAGGTCTCCTTTGACCTGGTCAATGCGGTCTGCAGCGAAGTACTCGAGCAGGAACCGGGAGCACAGAAAGTCCTGGCTGCCGCCTTAAAGGAATATACGGCGGGAAACCCGGATGGCCTTTTGGAAAAGGATGTATTGTCTTCGCTGGGGTATCGTGTGTCTGATTTTTCGGAACTGCCTTATGAACAAATTGTTTCCTTCGCAGCGGCCGGATGGATCGTCGGGCTTTTGCTGTTCCTGTCCACTTTTCTGTATCGAAATAAAGTGGAGAATCAGAGGATCAGAGAGCTGGTGGAGTATCTGGAACAGGTAAACAGCGGTAAGGCGTTGATTCTGTCCTCTTCCGGAGAGGACGAGTTTTCCAAATTGGAGGATGAAATCTATAAAACCGTGACCTGTCTTTATCAAGCGAAGGATCAGGCAGTACAGGTCAAAAATGATTTTGCGGAAAATTTATCCAATATTGCCCATCAGATTAAGACCCCGATTACCGCGATTTCCCTGGCGGCTCAGAGGATGAAGCAGAATATTGATTGCGCGGCCTTGGAACAGGAGAATACTGATCGTGCCGAACAGAAGGAGAGCTCTGCCGCCCTGGAACAGGTGGAGAAGCAGCTTTCACGATTGACATATCTGGAGGAATCTCTCCTTCTCTTATCCCGGCTTGATGCAGGAGCCTTGGTTCTGCAAAAAGAGGAAACGGATGTTTTTACGCTCCTTATGCTTGCGGCGGATAATTTGCAGGAGCATTTCTGCAGTTCCCATACTTCCATTGAGATACCGGAGCAGGGGGAGATGCTGATTCAGGCGGATATGGACTGGACGATGGAAGCCCTCATGAACCTAATGAAAAACTGCATGGAGCATCAGAAAGGAGGAACCGTCCATTGCTCCTACGCGCAGAATCCCATATATACGGAAATCCTGATCTGGGATAACGGGGAAGGCTTTGCGAAGGAAGATTTGCCGCACCTTTTTGAACGCTTTTATCGGGGGAAAAATGCCAAAGAAGGGGGCATTGGCATTGGGCTGGCTTTAGCAAAAGAAATCATCGAACGCCAGAATGGCACGATACGGGCACAAAATAAACCGGAAGGCGGCGCTTTATTTGAAATCCGTTTCTATAGTCACTGAGCTGTAACTTTCGTTTGCTATACTGATCTTGGCAGGAACTGTAGGGATATGCCCGAAAACACTGCAGAAAGCCTGTCGGCAGAAGAAAGGAGAAAACAGGAATGGAAATCCTAAAATGTGAGAATGTCAGGAAAGTATATGGTTCCGGTGATAATCAGGTCGTGGCGCTGGCTGGAATCGATCTCTCTGTACGAAAAGGAGAATTTGTGGCAATTCTTGGAGTGTCAGGTTCCGGGAAATCTACACTGCTGCATATTCTGGGGAGTGTGGACAAACCCACAGGCGGCAGGATCGTCATAGATGGCACCGACCTTTCAAAACTAAACCGGACGCAGGCCGCAATTTTCAGGCGCAGAAAAGTGGGTCTGGTCTATCAGTTTTATAATCTGATCCCTACCCTCACTGTGAGAAAGAATATTTTAATCCCCCTTGCCCTGGATCAGAAAAAGCCCAATCCGAAATATTTCGACAAAATTGTAAGCTCCCTTGGAATCTCTGATAAACTGGAAGCCATGCCGAACCAGTTATCCGGCGGGCAGCAGCAGCGCGTGGCGATAGCCCGCTCCCTGATTTACCGGCCCGCCCTGCTCTTGGCGGACGAACCAACGGGAAATCTGGATCAGAAGAATTCCAAAGAGGTCATTGACATGCTGAAACTTTCCAACCGTAATCTTGAGCAGACAATCCTGCTGATCACCCATGATGAGAAAATAGCCCTGGAAGCCGAACGGATCATTACGGTTGAGGATGGACGTATTATCAGCGACGAACGCCGGAGGTAGAGATTATGTGGAAAGATTTTTCGTTAAGCTATCTTAAAAACAACCGTTCTTCCGGCATATCCGTTATGGTCGCAACTTTCATTTCAGCCCTGCTTTTATCTCTGCTTTGCGGTCTCTTTTATAATGCGTGGAAATATGAAGTGGAGCGGATCGAATTGGAGGAAGGCGGCTGGCATAGCCGTATCCTGGGGGAATTTACACCAGAGGATCTGGAAACGATCAAAAATTTCGCGAACGTGGAAGATGTAGAGAGAAATAAAAAGGGCTACCAAGGGACGGAGCCGTCAGTAGATCTTTATTTTAGCGATAAAAGGGCTGTTTTTACGGATACCCCCCTTATTGCACGCGAACTCGGTATTCCGCAGGACAGAATCGTTTATCACTATGAGCTTCTTGCAATGTACCTGATCCGTGATTCCGGCGATACCGCCCCAAGGCTGCTGTTCCCGCTGTTTCTTTTGATCACGCTGGCGGCGTCCTTCTCTCTGATTGTCATTATCCATAATTCTTTTGCGGTATCCATGAACGCGAGGATTCATCAGTTTGGTATTTTTTCCAGCATTGGGGCCACGCCCAAACAAATCCGTGCCTGTCTTTTGCAGGAGGCTGCTGCCCTTTGTACGGGTCCGCTGCTTGCTGGAACTCTGCTTGGCATTGCAGGCAGCGCAGGACTTCTGTATCTGACCAATGCCTTGCTTGGGAATGATGTTCCGGGGCGGCATAATGCGGTTTTTGGCTATCATCCCCTGATTTTGATGTTGACCATGCTTGTAACAGTCCTTACGATTTGGATTTCAGCATGGCTTCCGGCCAGGCGTTTAAGCAAGCTGACGCCCTTAGAAGCGATAAAAAATACCGATGAACTGCAGTTAAAGAGCAGAAAGAAATCCCGCCTGCTCGCCCTGCTGTTCGGCGTGGAGGGAGAGTTGGCGGGCAATGCCCTGAAAGCACAGAAGAAAGCATTGCGGACGGCCTCTTTATCTTTCCTGTTTTCCCTCTTGGCTTTTGCGGTCATGCAATGTGTTTTCACTCTTTCCTGGATCAGCACAAGGGAAACCTACTTTGAAAGATATCAGGATGCATGGGACATCATGGTAATGGTTAAGGATACCGAAGCCGATCTTCTGGAAGAAGCAGCCGCGATCCGGGAACTTGATGATGTGGAAAGTGCCATTGTTTACCAGAAGGCTGCCGCAAAGAGAATCATTGCGGAGGAAGAAATCAGTGAAGAAATGAAATCCTTTGGGGGATTCGCTCAGGCTCCGGCAAAAGATGTGAAAAAAGTGGATGGGGGTTATCTGGTAAATGTCCCGATCGTCATACTGGATGATCACAGCTTCCAGGATTTTTGTGAACAGATCGGCATTGCCCCGCAGCTTGACGGCGCAGTGATTCTCAATCAAATCCGGGATGTGACAAACCCTGATTTCCGGCATCCTGTTTTCATGCCCTATTTAAAGGCAGCAGGCGCCGACGAAAAGATGGTAAGCCTGCTGAGATCATCCGATCCGGGAAGCGTTTCATCCGGGTATATCCCTATGTCCGTTGACGGCATCGGGGAAATAACGGGGGAGGTTTTCGCCCTGGCTAATACGGCGGAAGTCCCTGTCCTGGCCTATACGCAGGAGGTTCCTGTTTTAAGGGAAGAATATGCAAAACTGGATTATTATGAGTTGGTGCATTTTATTCCGGCATCTTTCTGGGAAAAAATCAAAGGACAGATCGGGGGAATGGAAGCAGACAGCTACATTTGCATCCGCTGCAAGGGAAATGTAACCCTGGAGAGTCTGAATGTCCTGCAGGAGGAAATCGCTTCGCTTTTCGATGGACGATATACGATAGAACAGGAAAACCGTATTCAGGAATATGAAACTAATCGCACGCAGATACAGGGAATGATGGCTCTCCTTGGCGGTTTTTGTGTCCTGCTTGCCGTCATCGGCATGGGCAACGTGTTCTCGAATACTTTGGGCTTTGTGCGTAAACGGCGGCGGGAATTTGCAAGGCTTATGTCGGTAGGACTGACGCCCAGGGAGCTGGAGAAAATGTTTGGCATAGAGGCTGCGGTAATTGCCGTAAAGCCGGTTTTGATCAGCGTTCCTGTCGTCGTTATTGTGATCGGATTTATGCTGAGGATGAGCTATATGGATGCAGGGGAGTTTATGACGGAAGCCCCATTTGTTCCTGTCCTTCTGTTTCTGTTCGCCATTTGGGTCTGTGTGGCGCTGGCATACTGCCTGGCATGGAGGAATCTGCGAAGGATCGATCTGGCTGAGGTGCTCAGGGATGATACCATGCTGTAAATATTTCTTTTTTGCTTAGGAAGTTAAAAATAACATAAGAAGTGTGTCGCAAAACTGTAGTGATTAGTATAATTAACAGGACAATCCCTAAAAATTTTTGTGATTGGATTGACAGTAGGGGATTTACCCCCTATACTAAAAACAAAATTCAGGAAGGATGAGAGAGTCTATGCCAACAATCAGCTATTTCTACGGAATTATTATTGTTATGTATTTGCGTAATAAGGAACATAATCCTCCGCATATTCATGCGATTACGCAAGACTTTGATGCCCCATTTCTGATTGCTACAGGAGAAATTATGGAAGGAGAATTTCCGCCGAAAGCAACAATCATGGTTAAGGAATTTATTTTAAAGTATCAGAGAGAACTCCTGACAATGTGGGAAACGGAAAAATATCAGAAACTCCCCCCTTTGGATTAATGGATGAGCCGATGAATGAAGACAAGGAGGTGATCGCTGTGTTTCATAAAGCAATTGACTTAAAATTGTTAGAAGGCACTGCAATGGAGGTTACTTTTCAAAATGGCATTGTCAAACACTATGATATGAGCTGGCTTTTCCCGAAGTACCCTCAGTTAAAGGCTTTAGAAGAACGTTCTCTGTTTCTAAGCGGAAGATTGGCGGGAGCTTATGGCATCGTGTGGAATGACGACCTGGACATTGAAGTGGAAACAATTTATGAAGACGGGGAAACTGTACGTAAGGATGATATTACGATTCATCAGATATCTGCAAAAGCGGTCGCCTCGGCGCGGGCAGAGGAAGGCATTTCTCAGAAACAGCTTGCAGCGCTTTCAGGCATAGATCAGTCTGATATTTCTAAGATAGAACGGGGTATTGCAAATCCTTCCGTTGTAACGCTCGAACGGATTGCAAAGGCTTTGGGCAGAAAACTGTCAATTTCTTTCGATGTACCTGTTAACTAAAAAACCTGGTGATTCTGTTATGAAAAATTTTAATCGTTAACCGTCGGAATATTTTCGGCCCCATATAGATGAATGAGGGAGGGTGGAGTGTGAAAATGGAAAAAGAACAGATTTCCCATGCCCCGCGGACTTTTGGCTGGAGGGAAAAGATAAGGGGAAAGGAACTATGGCTGTTCTGCATCTTTTCCCTGTTTCTGCTCCTGGCCGCCGCTTTGATGATGGATTCTCCGAAGCAGATTTTTTTGGGAATGGAGAAGATCCTTCTGTCAAGGGATGCTTTGATCACGGATTATTTTAAGCTGGCGAATTACGGAGCAGGGTTTTTCAACACATTTTTGGTGGCGGTCCTCGCCCTTCTGTTGGTGCGGGTCATGAAGGTTCCCTTTACCGGGCTGACCATGGCGGCGCTTTTTATCAATATCGGTTATGGGCTCTGGGGCAAAAACCCGGTGAACATGATCCCTATCCTGCTGGGAACCTGGGCTTATGCGCTGCTGCATAAATCTCCCCTGAGCAATTATGTGTATACGGCGCTGTTCGGAACCTGTCTGGGGCCTTTTGTCACGGAAATGGTGCATATCCTTCCCTTTTCCAACAGGACAAATATGGTTTATGCGGTTCTTTTGGGAATGATGATGGGCTATGTGCTGGTGCCGCTGTCGATGAGGACTGCGGGTATGCATCAGGGTTATACCCTGTTTAACGTGGGCTTTTCCGGCGGCATCGTGGCTTTTGTGGTAATGTGCGTCATGCGTTCCTATGGCGTGGACGGGGAGCCGGTGCTGATCTGGACGGAGGGGGTGCATCCCTGGCTGCTAACAGGGACCGTGGGATATTTTCTGCTGACTATCCTTTATGGCTGGCTGGTGTGCGGGGGAAGCTGGAAGGGCGTGCTGCACATCATGCGTCATCCCGGAAGGGCGGTGGCGGATTTCGCGGTGATGGACGGTCCGGGGGCAACGTTGATGAACATGGGGCTTGTGGGTCTTATGGAGCTGGGGTATATCCTCTTGATCGGCGGGGATCTTTCCGGGCCTGTGCTGGGGGCGATCTTTACGGCCTTTGGCTTCGCGGCCTTCGGAGCCCATATGCGGAATACGCTTCCTGTATTGCTGGGAGTTTTTGTTTCCGCCCTTTTATCGGATTATACGATCACGACTCCCGGCGTACAGCTGGCGGCGGTTTTTGCGGTGGGACTGGCGCCTGTGGCAGGGCAGTTCGGAGTGATCGCCGGCCTGATAGCGGGGATGCTTCATTCCGCGGTGGCCATGTGCACCGGTTCCTTTTACGGAGGGCTGAATCTGTACAATAATGGCTTCAGCACCGGCTGGGTGGCGATCGTCATGGTGCCTCTTTGCGAGAGCTTTATCAGCCAATACAGGATACATAAGCGCAGGAAGGGTATCTGAGATGATTCAGGGCATAAGTGCAAAGAGGACATTTAGAAAAGATATCTGAGGTGATTGAAGAGATACTCCAGAAAGAATTCAGGTGCGTGGTATGGAAAGGATATCTGAGGTGATTGAAGAGATATTCTGGAAAGAATTCAGGTGCGCGGCATAGAAAGGACATAAGAGATGATTCATGAAATGAAAAAAGCTTCCAGGATCATAGAGGAACTGACCATGTATTTTCTGGCGCTGGGATCTACCCATGTGGAGTCCAGCATCGATAAAGAAGGCAGGAAAGGAACGATCCATTTCAAGGCGAATTACGATTCCCAATATCGGTACAGGCTGGACAACCTGGAGAATCTGCTGAATCAGCCCAAGAATAAAGGAATGGCAGATCTTTATTGGGAGCTGGCAGGCTCCGGGGATCCCGGGGAGTCCAATCAGCTTTTGCTGGTGGGCATGATGATTGACCAGGCGGAGGTAAAGCTGGAGGATTCCCAAGTAAGCCTGGTGCTGCATAAGGAGCTGGAATGATGATGGGGATACCCGGCTGTCTGGCGGCGGCACTGCCTGCATTTTTGCTTTGAGCGTAGGATTCCGCAGTACGATTGCCTCAGACGAGCCGGCTCATTTTGCACATAATGCGAAGCATGCAGTTTTTCCCTTGAAACAGGTTGGTTAAAAATTTCTTTTTATCCTGAAAGGTTGTAATTTCTCCGGGGTGATCAGCTTTGTTCCTGATCTCCATACATTCGGACAGCTTTTGACCAAAGCTTTCAATCCGGTCAAGGTTCAGCTGCAGGGCGGAAGCCTTGGGGTCGTTCATGATTTTTTTGGCAATATTTTCTGATGTATAAATATAAGAAAAAGCGCCGATGGTCATATTCCCGTTATATTCATCCACCCGGCAATAACCTTCCCTTTTTCTGATCTTCGCGGCAGGCGTATATTTCTTAACGACGCCGGTAAGCCGGTCATTAAGAAGGCCTTCCAGGAAATTTCCCAGCATCACGGTTACGGGCGTATAATCCAGATTAGGGATATCTTCTGCAAAGACCAGGGTAGTCAGGCGGTAAGCCATGGAACAGTCATTCCGCCTGATCTCGCTGAAAGAATCCCAGGTTTCTTTATCAATATTCCATCCGGCGCAGATCTCCTCATCTTTTATTTCTATCAGCTTATTAGTAATATAGGAGGAAATGGCGTCCTGATATTTATCCAGATCGAGAAGCTCTTCCTTTTCCTGATAAAAGTCGCTGCGGGAAGGCAGCTCCTCAATAAACGCTGACAACTGATTCCCGAGGCTGTAAATCCGGTGATTTATGTTTTCGATTTTCTGTTCGATCCCCTCGTTGGCCTCCCGGACGATTTCTCTTAACAGGCTCCGTAATTCCTCGGCACTGCCTCTGACGGAAATGTTTTTTTCCGGCTCTTCGCCCACCATCTTTTCCAATACAAACATTTCAAACAATGGCGTGGAAAAGCCGACTTCTCCGGAGTCCCGTTCATTTAAATAACCTTTTTTGATCAGGCGGTCGCGGCTGTAGGAGTTCACTGATGTTCCCTCGATCATCTGCTTTAAAAGGAGCCTTTCGGTTTCTTCTGTATCATTCCACCATTTCTGCATCAGGGGATAGACAACCGGGTACAGTTTTTTATAACAGGCGCTCCCGTCAAAGCTTTGCTCTTGGCTTAACAGATTATAGCTCTGTTCAATGGCCATGCCCACAATCTCGGGTATACCGCCGCTGACGTCTTCTATCCATTCCAGAATATCATCGTCAAATTCGATATTGGTTCCCGCTAAGGCGTCTGACGCCCAGTCCTCGATGTCTTCAAAGCGGATGCCCCTAAGCTCCTCATACAGAAAAATATTTTCAAAACCGGAGCCCAGCACTTCCGCGGATACATTTGTAAGGTCCTGTTTTGTGGCGATAAAAAGGGAAATTTTTCCGGAATTTGCCAGTTCGCGCATGTATTTATACTGCGCCTTCTTCAGTCGGGAGGAACTGGCAAATTTTTCAAAATCATCGAACACAAAGAGCAATTTCAGTCCAGCGCTGCGGATAATATCTATATTCTTATTGAATATACTGCCTACGATGGCTTCATCCACTTCAATGCTCCGGGATAATATCTTATTCTTATTATCCACTATTTGGGCAAGAAGGCGGGCGTATTTGTCCTGATCGTATTCCTCAAGCCTGTCTAGCCCCTCTAAAAGGGCGGTATTCAGATAACTGTAAAAGTTTTTCATATTATCTGTGGATTCCGGGATAGAAACGCCGCAGACGATCACACCGCCCTGCTCATAATAGTCCCTGCCGGCACTTTTACAAAAGGCCTTTCGGATCAATGAACTTTTTCCTGCGCCCCGGAGACCCAGAACCGCGATGTTTTCCGGGATTTCCCTGTCAACTACGTAATCTCTGATGCGCATTAACAGGCTGCTGCGTCCGTAAAGCACCGGGGTGCTGTCTGCAGAATACCTATGTACGATGGGTCTTGTCATTTTTTTATTGCTCCTTTGCTGCTTCTGTCACATATTCGGTCTTTGAATACCATAATCTGAACATTTCGATGGCGAACCGGTAAAAATCGGTATCGTCGGATTCCGTTTTTTCCAGGATGTCCTTGAATTCTAGCGCGGTCAAAGAGTCCATAAGACCATTTCCTTCATATTGATCCTCCAGGACATCGAAGGAAACCTTTTCCCTGGCATATCTGGTATTTTCGCAGATCAGTCTGATAACCTGTCTGTCATTATCATTGAAGAAACGGCTCAGATAAATAAAATATTCTGTCACCCTCATGATCTGCTTTACCGCCGTATCCACATCATACGCATATGCGGTAACGCGGCTTTCTTCGTTCAGGATATCAATGATCTTGCTGCATATATGTTTGGAATAGAAGGTGTGCCCCTTCGTATAATACCAAATTCTTTCAATGGCATACTCTGTATAGGACAATTTATCCTCCGCCGGTTCTACGATCATGCGCTGCATGGCTTCCTCGTCCAGCCGACTGATCACCACTCTTTTGGTAATCTCGAAAATATCGGCCAGCGCATGATTGTATAAAATATCCGTTAAATGGTCAGCACCGCAGAAGATAAAACGGATGGAGGTCAGTTCTTGCAGCGTCACCCGAAGAACCTTATAAAAGCGGTCGCTGATGGTACCCCGGTCCACCAGGTCAAATATTTCTTCGATCTCATCTGCCATGAACAAAATCCTTTTTCCGCCCAATATTCCTGAATTCTGCAGATACTGATAGAAATCATACAGCTGTTCCGGATTCCTGTCATAGTTGAATTCCAGAAAACTCCGGCATTTATCATCTGTTTTTCCCAGATTATCCAGCTCGTCAATGATGCTCTTTACGAACATGCTGCCAATGGCGTTCTTTTCTCCAATGCTTTGAGCGCTCTTATAAATGGGAATATAGATCTCACTGCTGCGCAGGGTGCGCTCTATATATCTGAGCATGGAGGTTTTGCCCACCCTCTTTAAGCCGTGCATTACCATGGACGTATTATACTTTGTATCATTCAGAAAGGTCAGGATTTCCTCTTTCTCACGCTCCCGCCCATAGAATTCCGCATTGCTTGTAACCGGCGCCACGGAATACAGATTGCCGATATGTTCATATCCCGATTCCCGCACGATCCGAATCTCTTCGTCATATTCCGTGCTTTCCACATTGGAACCGATTTCGTAGGAAAGCTCGATTTTGTATTTTTGTATGCCGTCCTCCCTGCTCCTGATGTTAAAGGCAAATACATCGCTGTCGCCGCCGTAAAGGATTTTGATCTTTTTCTCACTGTCCCTGCAGCGTATCCCGTCTTCAAAGATTGCCTTTATGATAATATTTTCGGCGGGCTTCTTTCCCATATTCAGCAACAGGCAGCAGATCTTTCCTCTGGCGGAGCATTGTGTTGTCTCGGTCACCAGGGATACCATAACGCCCTGGGAAAGCTTCTCCACTTCATCGTGGATCAGACGGTACCACTTGGCATAGGTCTGTCCGAACAGCCGGTTGTCGGAGGTCCGAATCAGCTTTGTCCGCAGCATTCCGGAGATTTTCTGATAATTGTTCTCTCTCAGGGAGAGATCTTTAATGGCGTTTGTTTCCGCTATTTTTTCCGCTGTTTGCAGGATCTCTGTATAAAATGTGTTAAATACCCCTGCTTTGTTCAGGCTCAGCAGGTGGTTCAGAGTTATGACCAGGTTTTCTTTTTCTGCAGAGATCTCTTCTATGCTTTCATAGGTTCCGATCATTGTGCATGCGGCCTCGCGTATGAGCTCCAGAGTTCTGCGTTTTGTTTCTTTGCCTGTATAGGAGATGGCTTCCAGCAATATTTGCCTGCTTTTCTTGGGATCAATGGGCGCATAGCTGTAAAACAGGACGATTCCCAGCTTTTCCACATAATCGTGATAAGCGGCAGGATTGTTCTGCTCCGAACTCAGAAAGATAAGCTTTGTAAGCAATTCTTTCCTGTATTCAACATTTTCACGGATGTCGTTCCCCAGGTCTTCATAGACATCCATAATCCGTTCCCTTTCATTCGCGGGAATTCCATCCGCATACTCGTCCAGAGATATTTCCTTTCGGGCTTCAAGGACATAATCGGATCCGGTAAAGGTCTGCTCCCCGCCGGGTTTTTCTTCCGGCTGTGTATCTGCTTTTGGAACCGGAACCGTTGGCGTAAACGTTTCTTCGGGACTCGCTGCCGGCTGATCGGCAGCGCTGTTTCTATATCTTTCCTGAAGCATCGCCTTGACAGCATCGTCCATAATTTTTCCATTGCCCTCTTTCAGCAGACGGGCGGCAAGCACATAAGTGGAATAAGGCTCCGCCTCCTTCGCCCAGGCAAACGAATCGTTCAGTTCCAGGATCTTTGGATAATCCCTTCTCCCGAAAAGGTATTTTACAAATTCAGTCAACAATTCTTCGCTTCTATAGAAATGAATCGTCTTTTCGTTCACCATCAGATAGGCTTTGGAAGCCGTCTTGTAAGAAATGATCGCGCGAACGACGTCTTCTCTGCCGTAGATAACATCCCAAAACCTTAACAGGTTTTCTATCAGCAGATCCTCTGCCGGAAGGTCGGAAATAGGATTGGAACTCTGCGACAGATTTATGGCCGCCGCAAACAGTTTCTGTATATTCGGCTTCAGCCCCAGGAATTGTTCGATTTCCAGCCGTAATGACTTTGCAAAAAGCGCATAGACCGCACCGCCCAGATCGTCTGCGAACTTTCTGCTCTCCGTCCTTTCGCCATGCTCTTCTAAAGAGGCTAAGTGGAAAAGCGCGTTCTGGACAAAGGGACCCTTTGAAAATTCCATCAGGTTTTTTATATCGGGAAGCTCTTTCAGAAAACCGATCCCGCAATCCTGAAACATTCTTTCCCAGTCATCGGTAATGATCGCCTGAAGAAGAGCGCTTTTGTTTTTGCTGCCGGGCAGGACGATTCGCTCACAGCACCGACAAAAGAGATCCAGCTGCTTCTCATGCAGCCGATCTAAGGACTGCTTTGTATAGATATCAACAATATCCGCGAATCTTCCCGTTTTTCCCAAAACAGAGGCTAAGAGAACAGCCATACAGCACAGCCCATACAGCATTTCTTCATACACTGTGGCCTGGAGAATGCTTAACGCACATTGGTACATTTTTTCAAAATAAACAGGATCCTGGGCTTTCCGGTAGAAGCTCAGCAGCAGCTTTTTCACCGATATCGCAGTGGGATAGCAGGGATCCATCGTTTCCAGAATCCCGATAAAAAAGGACAAAGGAGCCTGCTTTTCATATTTTTTCAACAGATCATAAATGTATCCTTCTTCTGGAATATCAGGGTAGTCCTTCAGAAGGCTGCACAAAATGGGTATATTTTCTCCTGTGCCTGAAAGGATATTGATTACCGCAGAATACTCGGGATGCGCGTCTCTCAGATCTTTTAAAATTTCTTCCAGGCGCGCCTGGTTTTCCCCGGAGGAAGCCTTCATTTCAATACACATTTTCAGGCAAAGAAGATGTTCTCTCTGCAGCAGGTCATTTTTAAACAGAGAGTAAAAGTATTCCTCACAATTGTTGTTGGCAGCGATAAACTTCGCAGCCTGGATATAAATATCATTATCCCTGTCATCCAACAGCTTCAGCAGATGAATATAATCCTCTCCCATTTGTCTGCGCATCTCTGCGTTAGAGGAGAAAATCCTTTTGACTACGGCCAGATTGTTGATCAGCTCCGTCACAACGGGATTTTTCTGATATGCCTTCATCAAGTACAGTTTATAAAGCTGGTTATATATGATATAAGGTTTATAACGCGATGCGACTCCCGGGTTATTTTTCAGCAGCAGCTCAGCCTCTTTTTCTGCGATACTGCTTGTGACATCCAAATTGAGAATGGAAATATTGGTGTCCAGACAGTAGATCAGGTCAGGCTTTCCATCCTTTTTTACACACAGATAATAGAGATACCAGGATCTATATTTTGTCGGTATCTCGTATATCGTTTTAATGATCGCGGACACAAGGTTTTCATTGTCTGGATCGATCGTAAAGGAAGCGTCTTTCATCAGCTCCGCATGTATTTTTTCTTCCTCGGCAGAGTAAAAAATGGCATCCTTATATTCTCTGGCGTGCTGTACAAACCTTAGAAGAGTACTATCCTTTACTAAGGTTTCAAAAATGGATTTCAGTGCCGGCCACTGTCCGTCAAAATATTTTTCAATGATCCTGCCCAGTATTTCCTGCTGTTCCACTGTCCAGTTCAAATTTTTGGATATGAGGGCCAGCATTTCCCCTGCTTTTGCTTTATTTCCCATATAAGCCAGCAGCCAGATATAACATAGCCTGGCCTGTAAAGAAGTGTTTTGCCGGGCAAATATCTGCATCTGATCTGCGGCTAACCTAGCGTCAAAATCAATGTCTCCAAGCAGGGCGGTCTCGTATATTTTTTCAAGACGGTTCAGGATCGGTATTTTTTTGGATTCTTCCGTCCCGTTTAAAAGCCGTGTAAAGAATTCTATGGCGTATTTCATGTTGCCGTCAGCCCTGACAGCAGTGTAGAGCAGATCGACCAAATGCTCGGAAAGGGCAATCCCATAGGTCGGAATATTGTCGATGAAATCCATGTTTTCAGGGATTCTGTTTTCTGCGATCGCTGCCTCCAGCAGCATGGAAGCCGCCGATGTTTTATCATTTTCTTTGATCATTCCTTTGATAAACCCGTCTTTCAGGAATGCGATATAGTGTTCTTCATCTCCTTCAATATAACGGATCACATTGGCCTGGCCGATAAAGCTGTCTTCGTTTAAGCTGAGTTTTTCTTCCTTTACCTTATCTGAGAGCGCACCATATTTCAATACAAAAGGATGATCCTTTTGAAAAATTTCGATCAGCTTAATCTGCTCAGCTGCTTTTTTGTACTGATTATTCTGAAGCGTTTCGTAGGTCCTTTCAGCCAAAGTGTTCAAAAAAGCGCTTTTCCCTTCAGAGTCCCCGAGCTGTTCAAAAGCATTGTTCATATCCAGAGCCAGAGAGGTGTACTCGGTGATATCCTTTTGCAGGAGTAATTTTTTACCCCATTCAATCACCTCCCCATAGCGTTTCTCTTTATAGAACCCCTTTAACAGCTCTATACCGCACAGGGCGATGCTTTTTTTGTCCGCAGAGGTTTCGATCTCGTTTTCGAAGCATTGAAAAGCGCGTTCCGGATTCCCGCCCAGTAACAGGAATCGCTTTCCGGCAGCATAATTATCGTGTTCTGCCGGCAGCATGTCGTAGATATCCGTGCCGTAGGAAGCAATCCGTGTCAGTTCTTTGAGGCGGTCGTTTTCCGTATATATTTTTAAAGCGAAGGAGCCGATTTCACAGGCCTTCTTATAATCCATGTTTTCAATCAGACCGTCAAGCTGGACCAGAACCCTTTGAAACAGCTTATCTTTAAGCCTGTCGTCCACTTTTTTCATTTGTGAGCACAAAAGCAGTGGGAGTAAGGCTGGGTATCCTTTCCCCATCGCCAGTTTTATGGACTTTTCTGACACATCATCGGTAAAGTTCCGATCGATCGCCGCCAGAGCGACGGCATCCGCAGGACTCTGCAATACTTTGGAAGGATATTCATCCAGAAGGATTCCCAGAATTTCCCAATACATTTCCGGCGCCGCTGCATATCGTTCCGTCAGATATGTATTCCAGAAATCATAATCAAAAGAATCGGAAGCGCATATTTTTTCGATCAAAGCGCTGCGTGTTTCCTGATTGTCGGTATACCTTAAAGCTCCCTGCAGTACAGACAGCAGCTCGGTTCCGGGATCGCTTAAATATGTTTCATAAAGCTTTTGGAATTCTCCCTCCCTATACAATATTTCGTTGGTAAACTGGACGTAGATCTTGTTATTTTTTTGCGATTCATCCAGAAGCTCATAATACTTTTGAAAAAGCGCAGTATCTTCCTTCTGCACGGCGTAGTCCAACAGCAGACGAATGGAAACCTTCCACTTCGCCATCTGTGGGTTATCCGCGATTTTTTGATAATATTTTATAGCCCGGTTTTGAAATCCCCAATAGTATAACCGGGAAGCAATATCATAATCTGTGTGTCCTGTGGGGTAACTGCCGTTTCCCAATAACCGCTGGAAACGGTCTATGTTTTTATTCGTGTAACCCTGCAGCAGCAACGCTTTCTTGTTTCCCAGAACAGTGCGCAGTCTGTCGGTGTCATATTCTTCCAGAGCTTCCACTAATTCAGCAGGCTCTTCCTTCTTTAGCAGGCGGATCTTCGCGTCTATCATATTTTGTGGCACTTCGCATATCTCATATAAATACAAAAAGTATAAGAGTCTGGTACGGTCATTTTCGCCGATACATGTATTCCATTGCGCCTCGCGGTTCTCAACAAAAGGCTTCAATTCTGTTTGGATTGTATCAGAAAGCATTCCTCTTCTGCGCAGACCCATAAATGCACGGATCAGTCCGAAGGTTTCATCTTCGGAACAGAGCCCGACGATTTCCCGGACATCATCCTCCGTATTTGTCGGCCAGGATACTTCATGACCTATTTCCAATAGATTTTCTAACTGTTCCGGCTCAATTTCCGGATAAAGAAGCACAAAAAATTCCATCCGCAGACGCTCAAATTTTTTGGCGGACTGATTGGCTAAAGCATATTTCAAAGCTGATTCAGACGCCTGTGGAAATTTATGTTTCTGCGTCAGCTGGTGGGTCATTTTTGCGGCGAGCTCATTGTTCGGGTGGGTTGACAAATATTTATATACGATATTATAGTCATTTTCCGCTGCGAAATCACAGGAAACATTACGGATGACCTTTTCCGGATCTTTTCCTGCAGCAAGGGATGCTTCTAAATAAAAAACCAGCTCCTTCCCTTTGGACAGATCCAGAACCTCCGGCTTTTTGGCCAGAAGGTCAAAATATTTCTCATATTTTTCTTCCACTATGCAGTATAAATATACACGCCTTGCAGCCTTCAGCCGCAGCTCTTCCGAAAGAGTGTTATCCTGCGATGCCCTTTGAAAGAACTCTTCTGCAGTCCCATTTTGATTATTCTGGAAAAGCTCCAGCCGGGCCGCAATATGATACAGACTTTCTCCCTTGGAAAAACTGTTGCTTGTGAAGCAATTTTCCATCTTTTTCTGAGTCGTTTCGTTATATCCAAGAGAAAACAGCAGATCTTTATCCTTAAGCAGTTTTTGGATCTTATCCACATCCAAATCGATTACCGCTTTTTCAAAAACATTGTATTTTTCAGGAGAGGAGGATGTTTGGTCTTTTTTCGTAGTTTTGGCGTCGGAGATTTCAAAATAGGAGATTGATTCCAAGGCGATAGTCGGCCGTTTGCCATCGGCTTTTTGGATGCCAACGGAATCCAGATCCAGGGAAAAGACCTGTCCGAAGATTTCCTTTGGCCCGGCTACCAGATCCAGGTAGTCCCCTATCCGGACTTCTCTTAAAAATCTGTCTTTTATCGCCATATTTTGAATCCTCCCGAAACAAATACATGGGTTATTTGAAAGATAATTTTATTATAACGTAAGCCAAAGGGGGAATCAATAAGAATCCTGTTGTTTCGGCGGACAAAATGCAGAGACTGCTACACAACAGGTCATTTTGGTGTTATAATTTGTTTTAGGGCATAGATGTGGAATCGAATCGAAAGTGTGCGGCAAAAGCGGATAGGAAGCGGGAGACTGTCCCTGTTATAAAAGGATCAGCGAAGCCTATCCAACAGTGGGAATGGAGCCGGATCAGGAAAGCGGGCAGGGGTGAAGGAAGAATCGGAAGGAGAATATATACTATGAGAAAATGGTGCGTAGAAGATTGGGAATTTGAATTGACGGTTGTGAAAGGAAAAGCGGCTCACTGCAGGTTGGGGCTTGAAACAGGAGATAAATTTATTTTTTCATATGAATGTCCCGCAGGGATTTGCCCGAGAGTAATGATGGAAATGTATACCTGGTGTGAGGTGATTCGCTGCGGCGGCGACTTTACATATAGAGGAGAGAAGGAAAAGTACGAAATGTTCAGACCATGTCCCTGCGGCTGTATCTCGTTTCGCCTGAAAGCGACTCCTGTCAATAGAGATGAAAACGGGAAAAAGCTGCCGAATCATCCAAGACCGGAAGACTAAAGGGGCAGGGGAGACAGAGCCAATGATCCATGAGAACCGTCACAGATCATTGGCTCCTTCTTCTTACAGCAAGTCAGCTAAAGCCGCCGCTTTTTTGCAGCCGTCGGTCTTATCAATATCGCCGACGTTCAGAACCCCGGGGATCAGGACCTCGCCTGCCATTTTCCATTGGTTCAGGGCGCACATCCGCTCCATGGGAATGCGGACACCGTCCATAACAGACAGGTCATCTTCCTCGCAGCAGGTGATCAGTGCACATTCCTTACCAGAGATATCCTTACCGCCTACTACCAGAGAATAAATGCGGTCGATCACTCCTTTGATCTGTGCAGGAATGGAATACCAATAAACAGGCATGGTGAATACAATGGCGTCAGCTTCCAGAATGGCTGGAGCGATGATATTAAAGTCGTCGTCAAAGGTGCAGGCCTTCCCGGTGGAATAACAGGTTTCGCAGGCGTGGCAGCCGCCGACTTTTTTGAATGCGGCGTCGAAACGGGTAACGGTATGTCCCTTTGCTTCCGCCGCTTTGATAAAAGCGTCAGTCATAGCAAAGCTGTTTCCGTTCCTGCGGGGACTGCCGGTGATCACAACAATTTTTTTACTCATGATACTTACCTCCAATTTTTAACTTTCTTCCAATTTCTTGCGGGATTGACTTTTTTCCCAGTTCATACTAGAATTTTATCATAAATCCATCTTAAAGCAAGTACACACATTTAGGTGAGATACTTACCAGGAGGAAAGAAATGAATATAGAATGTATTCAGGATGCAAAATTAGAGGACACCGGCTTTCATTATACGATGTCATTGATACAGGGAAAGTATAAAATGCTGATTCTCTATGCCCTGGCATGGTTTGGGATCGTCCGTTTCAACGAGATGAAAAAATTTATCGGCAGCATTTCCTATAAGACGCTTAGTTCTGCCCTGAAAGAACTGGAAGCCGATGGTTTGGTTCACCGTGAGGAATACCCGCAAATTCCGCCGAAAGTTGAGTACAGCTTAACAGAACGTGGAAAATCCTTAATGCCGATCCTGGATCAGATGTGTACCTGGGGAGAGGAACATCGTCCGGTAAGAGATTGATTCTGCCGCGCAACAGTCAGGCAAGCCTTAATTCGTCCAACCGATTTCGCTTTCCTGTTTGATGCAGATCCCGTCGCCGCGGCAATAAAAAGCATACGCAAAATCGTCTCCTTTCTGAAATAACGTCCGTCTCAGACCCTCCGGGGAGGATGTTTCCATCATAATATACTGAGTATCCGAAAGGATATCCAGGCGCTCCGGCAGGGTGCCGGGCTGATACTCTGTCCTTGCCAATACTTTATGATCGCCGTTAAATTGCAGGAGAGCGATATCGGTCGGCTCTTCCATCACGCAGACAGTCACTTCCACTTCAGAACCGGAAGATGCGGAGGAGCCGTTTAAGGTTACTTCCTGATTTTCCGTGATTTTTGTACTCCAGGATGCTCCCGGTGTCTCCTCATTGCTCCAAAAGATTCCGTTACCGGCAACAGCATAGACTTCGCCATCCGATGTCTGGTAAACCGGGTTAAAATAGAAAGGCTCCAAATTGCCGTCCCATTCCTGCGCAGGAGCATTGGAAGCAATAAAAATGGTTCCTTTCAGGGATACGCTTTCTCCATCATCCGTTGACTGGAAATGACATTGGGCATCCGTTATCTCTTCGTCTATGTTCGTACTCTGATAGAATTCCGACTCGTCCCTGATATAGGGTGCAAAAAATCGAATGCCGTCAACATCGTTGAAAACATATTCTTTGCCTGTAATGGTTTCGCCGGTTTCCTCGTTTGTATGAATGGTTTCCGCGAGGCTGGCATAAAGTCTTCCCTGATATTCAGCGCTTTCTGGTCCGCTGATTTCTCCTCCAGCGGCGAGGTGTTCCGCGTGGTCGCTGAAGAATCGGTCGCTGTCAAACAGATCGAGATACTCCCTCGTGATCAACACGCCGATCAGGCGTGGGGATTCAGGGCTTTCCTGGGCAGCTTCATTTGTCATTTTCAGTACGCCCGTTGCCCCAAGGATAAAAGCAGACAGAATCATACAACAGACGACGATGATCATTTTCTTAGTTTTCATCATTTCCCTCCAGATTGCCGTCAAATTTGAGAATATCCCCCACATCGCACTGTAGATAATAGCATATTTTATTTATGGTGGAAAATCGGATGCCCTTTGCCTTCCCGCTGCGGAGGATGGAAAGATTTGCTTCCGTAATTCCAATCAGCCCGCAAAGCTCTTTTGAAGTCATATTGCGTTTCTTCAGGATCTCTTCCAAATGTACTCTGATCGCCATATTCCACCCCGCTTATATGAACAGACTGTTGTCATCGCGAAGCCTCTTGTTTTCCATGAGAAGCCGGGAGAATAACAGGATCATGACTGTAAAGGCTATGCTGATGACCGGAATCTCCACTGTGACGGAAACATTTGACAGCCATCGCATCAGGGCAATCTGCAAGAGGTTGGATGCCGCGGTCAGCGCGGTTGTGATTCCCAACGCGAAACAGCAGATCCGGCTTACCCGCCCGGTGGATTCCACGATGCCATCCTGTTCTTCGTCCCCGGCAATGCCGAGCAGATCCACCGCCCGCAGGATGATGATAAGATCAAAGACATAAGGGACGAGTTCTGCCATCAGGCGAAATGCTCCGAAACCGGTATCGGCAGCAGCCTGTGCCGTTCCCGTCAGCGCGATCGCTCCATTTGTAAAGGAAAAGGCTGCCGCTCCTGTAAAGAGGATGCACAGGACATACAAAATTTTTCTCAGATACGTTAGAAGCTGTTCTTTATTTCCCAGCCGCAACAGCCGGATGAGACGCAGGATCATATATAGAACAGCCACCGCCCAGATGCAGGCCCCCAGCATCGCCCTGATCACTCGGGAATATTCGGGGAAACTTTCAGATAACCCGGAGCGGTAGAATTGCGGATCGGTGATGTCGGAGAGCCCGGAGCGCAGAAGCTGGGGATCGGTCATGCTGGAAAGCCTAGGTTGTAAAAGCTGGGGATTTACCATGCCATAAAGCGCTAAGAGGATTACGGCGGATAAAACATATAATGCAGCCCGTTCCGGCAGAGTTTCTTTCCCTTTCCTGTACCGAAGCGCGATTATGGCCGGAATCGCAGATACTCCGATCCAAACAGCCACTGCGATGCCGTTTCCAACGGAACCTGTTTTTGACAGGATGCCGAGTCCGCAGCCTATCTGTTCAAAAGGAAACGCCATTATGGAAGAAAAGAGATTCGGAAAATGCTTTGTCAACACAACCAGCAGGGTGATCAATGCCGCCGTACAGAAGCAGGTAATGAGTAAGGTTATTTTCTTCATAGCACTGTCTCCTGAAAATTATCATTTTACAATAATCAGTTTACCATAGAATTATCGTTTGTCAATAATTTTTGGAGATTTTTCAAATTATTTTTTCAAAGAATTGTAACTTTTTTACTTTTTCAAATAATTTCCCTGCATACCCTCCTGCAAGGCAAATAGGAAATATTAGCTTTACTTATTCTGGCTTGTAGGATATATTTGTAGTATATCATTTCAGGGTCTGAAACTGGATCGGAGGGCACCGATATGAACCTTAAGATAGCATTTTTGCAGATCCTGCCCGGAAAAAGCCTGGATGAGAATTTTTCGGCAGGAAAAAAGGCCTGTATAGAAGCAAAGGAAAAGGGGGCGGATATCGCCCTTTTCCCGGAAATGTGGAGCGACGGGTATGCTCTGCCGCAGGATGATGACGAAATAAAACATCTCGCCATTGAAAAAGAAAGCGCCTTTTTGAAGGGCTTTCGGGATCTTGCCTCAGAACTGCAGATGGCGATAGGGATCACATTCCTTGAATCGCACAGCCCGAAGCCATTGAATTCCGTTCTCTTTTTTGACCGGACGGGCAGGGAGATCCTTCACTATTCTAAGGTGCATATCTGCGCTTTTGATCTTGAAAAAGTACTGGATGGCGGGGATGATTTTTACACGGCGGATCTGGATTTTGGAAGAGGGATCGTAAAGATCGGCGCTATGATCTGTTTTGACAGGGAATTTCCGGAAAGCGCAAGGATATTGATGCTGAAAGGGGCGGAACTCATCCTGGCTCCCAATGCGTGCCCGATGGAGATCAACAGACTGTCCGCTTTGCGGTCGAGGGCCTATGAGAATATGGCTGCAGTGGCGACCTGTAATTATCCGGAGGGACATCCCGACTGTAATGGTCATTCCACGCTTTTCGACGGCGTCCCATGGCAGGCAGAAGGAGTCCGGGATATGTGCGTGTTTGAGGCCCCGGGAACTCCCGGCGTTTACGTTGCCGAGCTTGACCTGGATCGTCTCAGGATGCACAGAAGCGGGGATGTTATGGGCGACAAGTACAGACATCCCGACAAATATGGGATTCTGGCAGACGGCAATGCCTGTGGAGTCATTGGCGGAGAATTCGTACATTGGTAATTTTGGAAATTACTTTTGTTTGGCTGAAAATCAGGTATTCCTTTGATGTACTCAAAAGAAGAGGAAAGTTATAACAGGAGGACAAAAATGAAAACGTTGGTTGTGTATTATTCTCAGAGCGGAAATGCTAAGTGGATGGCGGAGCAGATATCGTCCGCACTTTCCGCGGATATGCTGCGGCTGGTGCCCAAGAAGGCGTACCCGGAGAAAGGGTTTGGCAAATATTTCTTCGGCGGCGGCAGCGCCGTCATAAAGGAGGCGCCGGAACTGGAACCGTATCAGGTGAATCTTGAGCAGTATGGACAGATCGTATTTGTGACGCCTGTCTGGGCAGGGACGGTCACGCCGCCGCTTCGGACTTTTATTCAGACGGAGAATTTGACAGGAAAACAATTTGCCCTTTGCGGCATGCAGCCTGGGCGGCAGTGCCGAGAAAACTTTCGCAGCGCTCAGGTCGCTTCTTGGCGTGACAGGTGATGTGCCGACGTTGTGGCTTGTGGAGCCGAAACGGAAACAGAATCCGGAAAATGAGAAGGCGATAGAAGAGTTCTGCGGGAAGCTATCAAGTTATGTGAAAGAATAGAAATGAGGAAAGTTTGAAAGTAATTTTGAAAGTAAATTTTGAAAGGGCTGATCGTAATGAGCAAAGAACCGATAATTGAGACGGACAGGCTGATTTTGCGTCCGCTCACGCTTGATGACGCAGAAGCCTGTTACAGTTGGAATAGTGATGAGAGAGTTACAAGGTATATGTCATATTCTACCTATACCGATATCAGCCAGACGGTTGATTGGATAAAGTCAACTTTCATTGACGAAGAGGAATGGACCTGGGCGTTTGTCCTGAAAGAAGAAAATCGAGTGATCGGAACCGGAAGTATAGGTCCCAATGCCCAAATGAAAGACTATTGGGGCATTGGATATAATCTTCATTATCAATATTGGCATAAGGGATATTGTACGGAAGCAATGAGGGCTATTATTGATTTCGCGCATAACAAACTCGGTGTAAATAAGATTTGCTCAGACCATGCGGTGGATAATCCCCGTTCGGGCAAAGTAATGGAGAAATGCGGCCTAAAATTCGACCATTTCGGAGAATATACAAAGCTTGACGGCAGCCGGACATTTCAGGCAAAGTTTTATAAACTGGAATTGAAATAAAATCCAGTTGTCAGCAGAAAGGAATATCAAATGGAACGGCATGAAATCAAAATTGAGGCGCTTCCAAAGGAAAAATGGAAAGGCGTGCCGATACCGCTGGTGACAAGAAGCGACAGCTATTATGATCTGGAAATGAGTCCGTTGGACAGAAACGGATGCAGCATGGCACTTGTCAGGAAACTGGCGGGAAAGGAAATCGTTCATACGCCGGAGGAATATGATTTCCCTGATTCCTTATATCAGGATCATTGGGAGAAGGCTGAAGCCTATGGCGTTCTCGGGTTGGACGGCGCCTTGCTGGCCTGTATCGAGGTCTGCCCTGAGGAATGGTCAAACAGGCTTATGGTAACAGAGCTATGGGTAGCTGATGAACTCCGCCATCAAGGGATCGGCAAGAGGCTGATGGATCTGGCAAAAGAGATAGCCCTTCACCAGAACAGGCGCGCTGTCATTCTGGAAACCCAGTCCTGTAACACCAACGCTATCGGGTTTTATCTGCATGAAGGATTCGAACTGATAGGTTTTGACACATGCTGCTATACAAACAATGATATTGGCAGGCGGGAGGTAAGACTTAACCTGGGGTATTTCTTTCACAGGGATGAGCGGAGATTTTAACTGCTGCGTTAAGATAAAAAGAGAAAAGAACGTACATTGTATCAAGGTCAGAAGGGACATAGAGTAAAAATCGGGTTTGTGAGGAAAACAAAATGAGAAAAGCACATTTTTCTTGCCCTATCTGTAAAATGGCAGGTAACCCTCCATGATTACCCGCCACAATACACACAAATACTTACATTTTATTTTGGTTATCCAATTTTTCTTGCCCAAATAATAACCCTATTCGTCATTTCGCTTATTGGATGTCCTTGATAATCGCCACACTCTTGTTCTATAACAAATCCTGCTTCATTTAACCACTTATGTATCTGCTCAAGCGATACAAAGTGTTTCTCAGATGGAATTTCCTGCTCTAAAGTACTCCCATCCGCAAGTATCATGTCAAACCTACGGATAAATCTGAGCATTCTGCTCTCTGTATCATAGACATTATCAAGCAACGACATTTTTCCAAAGTTTCCATGACTGTCTGTACCTTCCCATACAATAATCGGATTGGGATTATAAAACCTTTTCTCCGGATATTGTGAGTATGCATAATCCACAAAAATGTGACCACCAACGGCTAACGCATTCGCAGACTTCTGAATCATCAATTTTTGGGCTTGTTCATAATCCATATTAGACACAATATTGAATAAGAAATTAGCGCCTAAAGTTACAACATCAAACCCAGTACCCCAATCATCATGAACCACATCTGCCTTGTGCCATTTGATTTTTTCATTCGTGATTTTGTGTGCGATCCTTTCCATCATGTACTCATCAAAATCAAGTCCGGTTACATCATGTCCTGCTTTTGCCACAGGAACCAGAAAACGCCCGCTACCACAGGCAATTTCCAAAACCTTTTTTGGCGTTGTACCCATAAGCATGAGCGCAAGTTCAACATCATCCGTATAGGTTTCATTCAAGTCGTACATGTCAGCATTCCATTGGGCTATTATATCCTTTTCGTTATACATTTTTCCTCCAATTATAGTGCAGGAGGGTTAAAATATAGTCGCCCTCCTGTTCAATTTATACTGATAATATCCTAATTTCTTCATCTTAATCATCCCTTTCTGTATATATTTGAACTACGCAATACATTATGCTTAAATTGCGTAGTTCATATTTTCTATTGCCACAAAGAGATTATAACATAGCTTAAACTGTATAACAATCACTATATTTCTAATGTTTTATCGCTCTAGTGACTTCTCAATCTTTTGCTTTTGTCCTTGCAAATGGTCACTTCTCGCGGCCATCAGGGCCGCATTTCCCGGCCAGTCAGGGCCATATTAAACGGCCAGATTAGAAGATCAACAGAGCAGAG